>JAFWQM010000055.1 GCA_017509065.1 Clostridia bacterium | reverse complement strand
GAATTATCTGCGGGCGATAAATCGGTCCATCCTGCGTCACTCAACCTTGAAATACCTCCAGTATTCCTGCGGTTTCGTTCCTTGTCTGGAACGATTTCTCATCCCGCATCTGAATTCACGATTCAATTGGGCGAGCAATAGTATTTCATCCTGATATGTGGGAGGTCAGTTCATGATTCTGTTTGTCTGTACAGGCAACACTTGCCGCAGTCCCTTAGCCGCCGCGCTGGCTCGCGCCTACGGCGTGGACGCCCAGTCTGCCGGGCTATCCGCTGATCCGGGGGATGTGGCGACACCCGAGGCCGTTCGGGCTGCCAAGCGTCACGGGGGCGATCTCAGCGCACATCTGGCGCGGAACGTACAGGACTATCTCATGCGGGAGGCGTCCCAGGTATACGCTATGACCCTCGACCATGCGAAAACGCTCCAGATGCGGTTCTCTGAGTACGCCGGGAAAATCCATGTCCTGAATCCGTCCATATCCGATCCTTATGGTGGAAATGATGCCGTTTACGAGGCATGCGCCCAGAAGCTGCTTGTCGCCATGCGCAATGCGGGGATTATTCCTGGTCCCATGCAAGGCGAAAATGGGTCAAATGATATTTCAGGGCCGAACCAATAAGCAGAACGAGGAGAAAAGCAATGAATTTTCAGGATATCATTGCGTAAACAATTGACAGCTGGGTTGACGACGGCTGGGGATAGTGAAAGCCGATATCGCATGATGACTATAGCAAAGCAAAGAAATGGAGAATGGAACGTTCTCATAGCGGAGAATGGTTTCCCTTCTTCTTTGTATTTGAAGAAATTTTTTAATCTTCTCCCTTTTGTGCATAGAAAAAGGGCTGCCTCTCACACCACATAAAAATCTGGCGTTTTGAGACAGCCCATTTGAACAAAAAGATTAATCCACCGTGTAGGGCAGCAGCGCGATGGCACGGGCGCGCTTGATGGCCTCGCTCAGCTGACGCTGATGCTTGGCGCAGTTGCCGGTCATACGACGGGGCAGGATCTTGCCGCGCTCGTTGATGGAACGGCGCAGGCGGTTGACATCCTTATAATCAATGTATTCAATCTTGCTCACGCAGAAATCGCACACCTTGCGGCGGGGGCGTTTTCCACGGGGACGCGGGCGCTTTTCGCCACGATCTTCAGACATAATCGTTTTCCTCCTTCATTCAATGATTTCCGTTGAAGGTCATCAGAAAGGCAATTCTTCTTCGTCCACCTGCACGAATCCGCCGCCTTGAGGCGCGCTGCCGTAAGCCGCATTGTTCGCGGCGGGACGGGGCGCAGCGGGAGCAGGAGCCGCGGGGGCGCTGTAGCCGCCCATATCGCCCTGGTCGTTCCGGGAAGAGAGAAACTCCACTTCATTGGCCGTCACTTCCAGGCTGGCGCGGGTTTGGCCGTCATTGCCCACGTAGGTGCGGCAGGTGACGGGGCCGCTGACATACACTTTCCGCCCTTTGCTCAGGTATTTCGCGCAGTTCTCCCCCTGCTGCCGCCATACGCTGACGCGGAAGAAATCCGCCTCAGGCTGGCCCGCTTCGGCATTGCTGCCGCGGCGGCGGTTGACGGCGACGGTGAAGGAACACACGGAATCACCGCTGGGCGTAGTGCGCAGTTCAGGATCACGGGTTAAATTACCGATCAGGATAACCTTGTTCATCTTCGCTCCTCCGATTATTCAGCGGCGGGGGTTTCTGCAGGGGCTTCAGCAGCGGGGGCCTCTTCCACGGCGGGGGCGGCTACAGGAGCCGCGGGCGCCACGGGCGCGGGACGCGCAACGCGGGGCTTGATGCCCACCTTGCGCTCGATCTGCCGGATCACCTGATAGCGGATGACGCTGTCGGAAATCTGAAGGTTGCGCTCCAGTTCCTTGGGAAGATCAGCTTCGGCCTGGAAGTTCACCAGCACGTAATAGCCCTCGGTCTTATAGTCGATGGCATAGGCCAGGCGCTTCCTGCCCCACTCCTCCACCTTGTCCACAGAGCCGCCGTTGCCGGTGATCAGCTCGTTGAAACGGGCGATGAGAGCCTTGCGGGCTTCGTCTTCCACAGCAGGATCGATGATGTACACCACTTCATACTTGTTCATAGTTCTTTCACCTCCTCATGGACTTATGGCGTCCTATCCTTGTAGGACGCAAGGATGTGCCAATTAAATATTCTACACGATTTCAACCGAAAATGCAAGACTTTTTTTCAATAAAATTATTGAAAGTGAAGTGAGTGAAGTGCAAAAATGGTAGATGGAGGAAATGATTCGGACGTCCGGTGGTTTTACTCTTTGCCCTTCACCATGGTCAGGGCGATGCGCTTTTTCTTTTCGTCCACGCTGACCACCCAGACCTTAACCACGTCGCCGACCTTGACGACCTCGGAGGGGTGGCGGATGAAGCGGTCGGCCATGCGGGAGATGTGCACCAGGCCGTCCTGGTGTACGCCGATGTCCACGAACGCGCCGAAGTCGATCACGTTGCGCACGGTGCCGGTCAGCTCCATGCCGGGCTGCAAGTCCTTCATGTCCAGCACGTCGGTGCGCAGGACGGGCTTGGGCAGCTCGTCGCGGGGGTCGCGGCCGGGTTTTTGCAGCTCGGAGAGGATGTCGTTCAGGGTGGGCAGGCCGATGTCCAGCTCCTTTGCCAGCTTGTCCACGCCGTATTCCTTGGCTTTCAGGGCGATGCCGGGCAGGCCGCCGTTCTTCACATCCTTGGCTTCATAGCCCAGGGTGGACAGCACGGCTTTGGCGGCGTCGTAGCTTTCGGGGTGGACGGCGGTGGCGTCCAGGGGGTTTTTGCTGTCCATCACCCGCAGGAAGCCCGCGCACTGCTCAAAGGCCTTGGGCCCCAGCTTGGGAACCTTTTTCAGCGCGGCGCGGGAAGGAATGCCGTTCTCCTCCCGGTAGGCCACGATGTTTTTCGCCAGGGCCGGACCGATACCCGCCACGTGGGAAAGCAGCTCGGCGGAGGCGGTAGAGACTTCCACGCCCACCAGGTTCACGCACTGCTCCACCACACCGTCCAGGGCGGCGGTCAGTTCGTTCTGTTTCAGGTCGTGCTGGTACTGGCCCACGCCGATGGCCTTGGGGTCGATCTTCACCAGCTCGGCCAGGGGATCCTGCATCCGGCGGGCAATCGACACCGCGCTGCGCTGGGTCACGTCGAAGTCCGGGAACTCGGCGGCGGCCAGCTTGCTGGCGGAGTACACCGACGCGCCCGCCTCGCTGACGATCACGTAGGCCACGCCGGGCATCTCGGGCAGCAGGGAAGCGATGAACTGCTCGCTCTCGCGGCTGGCGGTGCCGTTGCCGATGGCGATGGCGGTGATTCCGTATTTCTTCACAAAGCCTTTAATCAGCTTCGCCGCCGCGGCCTTTCCCGCTTCCGCGCCGGGGAGGGTGAAATGGCCCACGCCGGTGTCCAGCACCTTGCCATTCTCGTCGATGACGGCCAGCTTGCAGCCGGTGCGAAAGCCGGGGTCAACGCCTAAAGTCACCTTGCCCTTGATGGGCGGCTGCAAAAGCAGCTGGTGCAGGTTCTGGGAGAACACTTTGATGGCCTGTTCGTTGGCCCGGTCGGTGAGTTCGTTGCGGATCTCCCGCTCCATGGAGGGGAACAGCAGCCGCTCCCAGGCGTCCTCGCAGGCTTCCTCGATCTGCTTGGAGGCTTCGGAGCCGGGGCGGACGAAGGCGTTCTTCACGCTCTGCACGCACTTGCCTTCCGGCGGAATCAGCGTGACCTTCAAAAACTCTTCGCGTTCGCCGCGGTTGACGGCCAGCACGCGGTGGGCCGCCATCTTCGGCACCGGCTCCTTGTAGTCGTAGTACATGCTGTACACGCTGTCCTCTTCCTTGGCGGCCTTGGTTTCGATCACGCCCTCGCGGAGCAGCGTTTCGCGCAGCTCCTTGCGGAGAGCCGCGTCGTCGCTGACCTGCTCGGCCAGGATGTCCCGCGCGCCTGCCAGGGCGGCTTCCGCGTCCGGTACTTCCTTTTCCTCATTGATATACTTGGCCGCTTCCGCGTACACGTCGCCCTTGGGCAGCTGCAAGAGCAGCCACAGGGCCAGGGGTTCCAGGCCGCGCTCCTTGGCGATGGTGGCGCGGGTGCGGCGCTTGGGCCGGAAGGGGCGGTACAAGTCCTCTAATTCAGCCAGGGTCTTGGCGGCGGCAAGCTGAACCTTTAATTCGTCCGTCAGCACGCCCATTTCCGTCAGCGTATCTTCGATTTCCTGGCGGCGCTTCTCCAAGTTCCGCAGGTATTCCAAGCGCTCCGCCAGCTCGCGCAGAAGCTGGTCGTCCATGGAGCCGGTCTTTTCCTTGCGGTAGCGGGCGATAAAAGGAATGGTGTTGCCCGCGTCCAGCATTTCGATCACGGCCTGCACGTGCTCGGGCCGAAGGGAAAACTCTTTTGCCAGGATGGCTACAAAGTCCATAAGGTTCCTCCTCGCAGCTGTATCGTCATCGGAAGTTTCCGACGGTTTCATTGTCCCGCTCAAAGCGGCAGGGTTATTATAAGGGAAACACGGCGGAAACGCAAGCATAACCCTCGGGCAGCAGATACAGGGAGAGCGGGCTTTTAGTTTCCATTCAGGTATCGAGGCCAGTTACGGGAGGTTACGATGGGGCCGCGGAGGCCCCAGCGTTCCTTCTCTGGAAGATTTATACCTGAATAGTTACGCCTCTTATGCGAGGAGCAGGTGTTATATGCCAGCAGAAAGAGGCTGTGCCTTTACCGGTCCTGCGGCATATTTCGGATGTAGCCGCCCAGGAGCGTGCCGCCGATCGCACCGTACACCAGGAAACGGGCGGTGTCCAAAACGAGCAGCATCGACCCGTCTTCCGTTTCAGAGAAAACGAGATAAAGGCGTTCCCGCGGCTTTCGGCATTGGACAGGGATTTCAGCATTTTCCCAGCGGAGCGTTTCCCCGTTGAACGTACAGGGGAGCACCGTGTCCTGGCTGAAAGCGATTTCGGCTGTCCAGCCGTCCAGATCATGGGTCAGCGGCCAGGTGTCCTTCTCTGCTGCCTGATCCAGGAACACGGGGCCGTCGTCCGTCAGAAGCAGAAAAGCGCCTTCTTCGCATTTGACGCTGCCCCGGACCGCGCAGAGCGGCGCTTCTCCGTCCGCTTCGCGGGAAAGGGGCGGCGTGTAAGGATTCTTTGCCCGCAGAATCCGTTCAGTCAAACGATTCTTTTCCATGCGGTTCACCTGATGTATTCCGTGGTTTTTCTGGCGAGAAGGTCGGAAGCGTCGTAGTATTCCCCGAACGCGCCGTAGGTATAGTTCTCCGGCTTTCCTTCGCCGTTGTGGCCGAAGGAGCGGCCTACGTCGTGCATCCGGTTCAGGTTCATCAGGAAGAACAGGTTGTTGCCGTGCCCCCGTTCCCGGCAGGCCATTTCTTCATTCGCGTTGAAGATGTAAATGCCGTCCTTGATCTTGATGTAGTCACCCGGTTCTTCGTACAGGCGCATTTCGTCCCGGCGCTGGCGCTCCCGGAACGCCTCAGGATCAGCGGGCTCCTGGCCGAGAAAATCTTCCTTGACAATGGTGAGGCGGTAATACCGTTCGCTGGAATAGACGTGTACCACGCCCATGCGCCCGTAGCGCCAATGAATCGCCTTGCCTACCAGGTCGGCGGTATAGCCGTGGCGGATGGTGGGAACGCTGCCGTCCTCGCGGCGGATTGCGCCGAAGGTGATCTTGTACACCGGCATCTTGGGCCATTTGGGATTGACGCCGACGGAACAGATATTGGACGTGACAAGGCTCTGCTCCATGTCCAGCACGAAGGTGACGCCGGTCCTGGGCGTTGCGCCGGTCTTTTCAAAATTGACGAAGTAGGTCACGTCCTCCGGCTTCAGGCAGTCATAGGCGTATTCCTTCTTTTCCTCGTCCGCCCGGCCGTAGGTCAGGGTGGTGCGGTTCAGGAAGTTCAGCTCGTATTCATACCCGTCGTCCATCACCAGGTCAAATTTCTGTCCCACCAGTTCAAAGCAGAGGGCTGGGCGGTACTGGCTCATTCCTTCAAATTCAGGCGGCTCCGGAAGCTTTCTTTTGACGTTTTCATCCATGGTGTTTTCCTCCTCTTTGTCAAATCGGTCACGGTCAGTGCACAAAATACAGGCTGGGCTTTGCCAGGGTCTCGCCGACGTCGTAGTCTTCCCCGAACGCGCCGAACACATAGTTTTCGTTTTCTCCCTGATCGTTGGTGCCGAAGGAGCGGCCCACGTCATGCATCACGTTCAGGTTCATCAGGAACAGCAGGCTGTTTCCGTGCCCTCTGGAACGGCACAGCTGCGTTTCCAGCAGGCTCACCAGATACAGCCCGTCCTTAATCTTGATGTACGCGGCGTAATCTTCGTAAGCGCCCCGCCGCGCATCCGGCTTGATTCCTTCGGCCTCCATCCGCGCCTTAAGCCGCGCCAGGCGTTTTTCGGAAAACGCGACCCGATAGTACCGCTCGCTGGAATAGACGTGCACCACGTCAAACGTACCGTAATTCCAGTTGATCGCCCGCCCGACCAGATCGGGCGTATAGCCGTGGCGGACGGTCGGCGCTTCGCCTTTTTCGTTCAGAATACCGCCGAAAACGAAGCGGATCGCCGGCATCTTAGGGAATTTGGGGTCCTGGCCCATATTGGCCACCGCCAGGGTGACCAGGCGCTGTTCCAGATCGAGCACCAGCGTGTACCCGATCCGGGGAAACGCGCCTTCCTCCTCGAAGTTGATAAAGTATGTGATTTCCTCGGGCTTCAGGCATTCGTAGCGGTACGCGCGGGGAGCCGCCTCCGCCTTGCCGAACAGCAGCGTTTCATGATCTTTCAGTTCGAGCCGCCATTTGAAGCCGTCGTCCAGATCAAAAAGAAAACGTTTCCCTGTCAGCTCATGGCATAAGGGCGGACGGAAAATGGACATGCCCTCGTATTTCTCCGGTTCCAGGCGCTTTTGCTGATCCATCGGTATCTTCTCCCTTCCCGGTATTCTGTTTCTTCATCTGCTAATATACCACAGAAAAGGGGAATTGGAAAGCAAAAAACCAAAAAGCGATTGCCGAATCAGAGGAAAGTCCGCGTTAACATTCAGCTCTTAATAATCCAGCAAAGGGAACGCTGGGGCCTCCGCGGCCCCATCGTATCCTCCTCTACCTGACTTCGATACCTGAATACACGATGGAATTGCAAATACCACATAGTATTTGCACCAAAGTAAAGGAGACAAGTATTTTACAAAGAGAAAAAAGAGTGAAAGGAGCAATAGTGAGTATACCGCCGAAGATATCAGTATCAAGTTTTATGGGATATCTAAAAGGGAAAAGCAGTGTGATGATATACGAGCAATTTGGAGAATTAAAGTATAGATACCGAAATCGGGAACTTTGGTGCCGGGGATATTATGTGGATACGGTTGGAAAAAACACAAAAGCGATTGCAGAATATATAAAGCACCAACTGGACGAAGACAAAATGGGAGAACAGATGACAATGCTTGGCAAAAGCAATGACAACCCGTTTACGGGTAGCAAGTAATAAGCTCACGCAATTGGCAGACCGTCTTGCGCCTGCAAGGGCGCTTGCGGGGATTCTAGGGCTTTGCCCGCTTGTGAAAAGCCCCCGGCTTTGCCGGGGGATGTTTATTTTCGCACGAAAAAGGGCCTGACTTCTGCAGGCCCTCGAAACATGTATCGTCAACCCTTTTTGGGATCATGACCAGCGGAACCGAAAGCGTTCATTTCCTGTCTGTGTAGGGGGTCACTTTTTTTCTTCGACGCTCTGTTCCTGAAAAACACATTCTTCGTGTTCGATCTTTGATCCGGGTGATGCGGCGGGGTTCAGGGTATTTTTACGATCTTAGTTTTCCTTTTTCTGCTATCTGTTCGCGTTTCGCGTCGCTTGATTTTTGTTGGTATTCAAGCCTTTTTTGTCAGCAGATTTTTTGATTGTTGTTATTCAGTTGTCTCTTCTTGCCCGCCGCCCACAGCACTTGATCCATGGGACTCTCCTCCTTCTGGAACGATCCATTTCTCTATCTTCAATTGTTTTTTCGATTGGATGTGTCCTGGTGGACTGTCGATAGGCTCCTCTCCTATCTGGCTATATCTTACCATAATATTTCCGGACTGTCAAGGGTAAATTGATAAAATTATCAATCTTTTTTCGATGAAGTTAATCAAAATATGCTCATTTCCAGCATCAGTTTATTTTGAACATTTTTTGTATTTTTCCGAACATTTTTTCATTTACCCACTGGAAAGATTCGTAAATATGTGGTATACTCCTGTTCTGTCAGGCCCTATTTCTCAGAGAGGACGTACTTTCGCCATGGACAAGATCAAGCGGAACGAGCGGCTGGCTGCCATGACCCAGATCCTGACCGCCTCGCCCAATCGTATTTTCACCCTTTCCCATTTCTGCGAGCTGTTTTCCACCGCCAAATCCACCGTCAGCGAGGATGTGGCAATCCTGCAGCAGACGATGAACCAGTTTCATTTGGGCAAACTGGAAACCGTCACCGGCGCGGCGGGCGGTGTGCGCTACCGTCCCATCGGTTTAAAAAGCGCGAACCGCGAATTCGTGGAAAAAATATGCGACCGCCTGCGGGAGCCGGGGCGGCATCTGCCCGGCGGGTATCTGTATTTTTCGGATATCCTGTCCGATCCGACGCTCGTGCAGGGCATGGGCACGCTGATCGCCAGCCAGTATTATGACTTCCATGTGGACTTCGTGCTCACTATGGAAACCAAGGGCATCCCGGTGGCTATGATGACGGCCACCGCCCTGCGCGTGCCGCTGATCATCGCCCGCCACGCCACGAAGGTGTACGAGGGCAGTGCGGTGAATATTTCCTATGTTTCCGGCTCCGGCAACATCGAAACCATGGCGCTCTCCCGCCGCGCGGTGCGCGAGGGCCAGCGCTGCCTGATCGTGGACGATTTCATGCGCGGCGGCGGTACGGCCCGGGGCATGATCGAGCTGATGAAGGAATTCTCCATCACGGTGATGGGCATCTGCTTCGTGCTGGCGCTTGAAAACCCCAAGCACCGCTCTATCGAGGGCGAAAAATCCCTCATGATCCTGCGCGATATCCGCGAGGGCCAGCCGCTGGATATCCGGCCCGCGGAGTGGATTGAGTGAAAGGAACGAGAGTGCAGAGTTCAGATTTTTTAGCGGCAAACGAAGCAGGCCGAAAAAAATCGGAAAGCAAACTAAATCTGTACTCTGTACTCTGTACTCTGAACACTGTACTCTGACCGGTTTTCAAAACAAAACCATGACCATACAACGAAAGGAGTTTCAACCATGGAAAACTGCTTATTCTGCAAAATCATCGCGGGGGATATTCCCTCCACCAAGGTCTATGAGGACGAATTCTGCTTTGCCTTCCGGGACATCAATCCCCAGGCGCCGACGCATGTGCTGGTGGTGCCGAAAGCACACGTTTCCAGCATCGCGGAAATGGACAAGCTGCCCGATGACGCCCTGTGCGCCATCATGCGGGCGATCGGAAAAATCGCCGCGCAGGAGCGCCTGACGAACGGGTTCCGCGTGGTGTCCAACTGCGGGCCCGATGCCTGCCAGAGCGTGCCGCACCTGCATTTCCACATTTTGGGCGGCAGGCAGATGGCGGACACAATGGCTTGACTGGTCGCTTTTCTTCCGCCGCTTTTGATAAAATGTAAAAACATCAATCGGCCGAAAAAAAGCTGTTGACTCTCCCGGCTGAAAGCGTTATAATACACTCACGGTCGCCATCCGCCGGTCAAACGGCGAGCACCGTGCAGACGGTGTTGTTTCAGGCGAGATGAGCGAAGGGAGGGAAAACAAGTGTCTGAGGTTCATGTAAACAAGAACGAATCGCTGGAAAGCGCCCTGAAGCGTTTTAAGCGGCAGTGCGCCCGCGCGGGCGTCCTGGCAGAAGTTCGTAAGCGCGAACATTATGAAAAGCCCAGCGTAAAGCGCAAGAAGAAGGCGGAAGCCGCTCGGAAGCGGAAGTATTGATCCCTTCTTTTCCAATCAAAAACCGTCCGGTACTGTTGCCGGGCGGTTTTTACGTGCTGTGTTTTATGCCTGACTCTCAGCAGGCAGCCAATGCATCGGGACTTATCTACAGGCAATATATACATCCATGCTGTCACCGGCCGTTTCAAAGCAGGGGATGACTTCGTTCTCTGTACGTGCCAGGCCGTTCGTCCGCATATAATCCCCCAAAGTATGATACGCTCCCGGGATCGTGACAAAGGGATTCTCAAACGGCCGTTCAATATGGATCGCCGCGTACAGATGCTTCGGCTGTTCCCTGATCTCCAATCCTTCCGGGTCGATTCCCTCCGGCAGTACCCATGCGGCTGTGTATCCGTGCATTTTGAACACGTTGATTTGCTCAACGGACAGATTGGGGAAATCCCATCCGATGACTTTCGGATGCTCAATCCCGTTTTCTTTTGCGTACTTGAATACCCTGTCCAGCGCATCGTTCTCCGGGTCCGTGCTGATGACGGTATGCTCCACATAACGGAAGCCCGCGACCTCTTCGACCCGAAGATTGGTATAGGCGCTGCTCCGCTTATCCATTTCTTCCCTGAACAGCTGATCCAGAGAACAGCTGAACACTTTGCAAAGCTCAAGCGCTTTGTCCATTTCAGGATTCGCCGCGTCCATCTCCCACTTGGAAATCGTCTGACGGCTGACATTGAGTTTCTCCGCCAACGCTTCCTGCGTCATATTCGCGCTCAGCTGGCGCAGGTACTGAAGATTCTTTCCAAAGCTCATAGCGCACCTCCATTGCCACTCTTGAAAATGTGTTTTTTGCTCCGCGTCGCAAGAATAGATTAGCATAAAGATATCCATGTTTCCACCAACTTTTATGCGCTTTTTATGGAAATCACGCAACCCTCAGTTGCGAAGACAGGGGAATTTATTCCATAATTCATGAACTTATTCTGTCAAGCCATACGAGTTTTATGGAATGTCCAAAACCTATTGACAGCCTCCGGGAAACGTGCTATGCTCTAAACAACAGAGAACGTGTTGCAAACAAGCGTGATTTGGCGCTAATTTGAACATTTTCTGCAATAAAACCCCCTACATCTACAACTTTTATGGAATTTATCGCGAGAGTATCTGAAGGGAGGTCAATGCAAGAATGAATATTCATTCCACATTCCGGCCGGAGCATCCTCGTCCCGATTTCCAGCGCGACACCTTTGAGAACCTGAACGGTGTTTGGCAGTTTGCCTTTGACGATGGGAATGAAGGGCTTTCCTCCCGCTGGTATATGCCGGGGCATTCCTTTGACCGGCAGATCGTGGTTCCCTTTGCCTATCAGACAAAGCTGAGCGGCATCGGCCCCACGGATGAAATCCATCCCATCCTGTGGTATCGCCGTTCCTTCGTGGTACCCGCGTCCATGGTGGGCAAGCGCGTGCTGCTGCGCTTTGGCGCGGTGGACTTTGAAGCCCGGGTTTATGTGAACGGTGAACTGGCCGGCACGCACCGCGGCGGCTACACCCCCTTCTGTCTGGATATAACGAACTTCCTGAAAGACGGGGAAAACGACTTGTGCCTGCGGGTGGAGGACCATCCGGACTGCGCCCAGCCCCGGGGCAAGCAGTATTGGGAACGCGGCCTGATGGGCTGCTGGTACACACCAGTCAGCGGCATCTGGCAGACGGTGTACCTGGAAGCTGTCGGAGAAACCGCACTGACCCGCGCCCACATTACCCCGGACTTTGACCGGCATATGTGCGCCATTGATCTGGAACTGGACTTCCTGCCCAAGGAACCGTTGGAACTGGAAGTGTCCCTGAGCTATGAGGGAAAGCCTGTCCGCGCGCTTAGAACGGTGGAACAGTCCAAACGCATGACGTTACCCATCGACCTGATTGTGCAGGGCTCCCTGGAACCGATGCATGTGTGGGCTCCCGGCCATCCGGAGCTGTACGACGTGGATATTTTTCTCCGGAAAGGCAGCGAAGTGATCGACCACGTGCGCACCTACTTCGGGATGCGCAAAGTGGAAGTCCGGGACGGCAAAGTGTATCTAAACAACTGCCCGCTGTATCAGCGCCTAATCCTGGATCAGGGCTACTGGCCCGATTCTCTCATCACGCCGCCCAGTGACGAAGCCATTCAGGAAGACATCCGCATGACCCTGGCCTTCGGCTACAACGGCGCGCGGAAGCATCAGAAGCTGGAAGACCCCCGCTACTATTACTGGGCGGATAAAATGGGCCTGCTGGTGTGGGCCGAAATCCCCAGCCCCTATGAGTTCTGCGCCGATTCTGTGCGTAACCTGTATGAAACCCTCAGCGGCTTCATTGACCGGGACTTTAACCATCCTTCCATTATCACCTGGGTGCCGCTGAATGAAAGCTGGGGCGTGCGTCAGATTTATACCGACCCGCGCCAGCAGGCGTTGGCCAGGCTGCTCTATCAGACCGCCAAAGCCCTGGACGGCACGCGCATGGTATCCGTCAACGACGGCTGGGAGCAGGTGGAGACTGACATCTGCGCCCTGCACGATTACGCAGCGGAAGGCGCGGTGCTGGCTGACCATTTCGCTTCCCGCGAGGAAGTCGAAAAGCACGCCTGCGACTGGCGGCCCTGCTACGCCCAGGGCGTTCAGCCCACGGGAAAAGAAGCCTTCCTGGTGACGGAATATGGCGGCATCGCCTTCTCCACCATCGGCCTGCAGGGCGACGCTGGCGGCATGGAAAGCTGGGGGTATCACGATAAAGTCACCGATACCGAAGCGTTCTTCACCCGGTTCCAGAGCGTCACCGACGCCATCCGCGCGATCCCTTACTGTCAGGGCTACTGCTACACCCAGCTGACGGACGTGATGCAGGAGGTCAACGGCCTGCTCACTCCCGACCGTAAGCCCAAAATCGACCCCCAGCGCTTCGCCGCGCTCAACCGCAATCCCGATGCGAATACCAATCAGGTTTCATAAAATCGTATCTTACCGCCCACAACGCGGTAGAAATATAAGGAGGTAACCCCATGAAAAAGGCTCTGGCTCTGGTTCTGTCCCTGATGATGGTGCTGTCCCTGGCGGCTGTTGCCCATGCGGAACCCATCGAAATCTCCTACTGGTCTGTGTTCACCGGCGCTGACGGCGCGACGATGCAGGCCATGGTGGACGCTTTCAATGCGTCCCAGGATGAAGTGCATGTGACCCACACCCCCATGACCGCCGACGACCTGTATCAGAAAATCCCCCTCACCGTGCAGACCGGCACCGGCATCCCCTCCGTGTGCATCGTGCACATCGAGCGCATCCCCAACTTTGTGAACCAGGAAATGCTTTATTCCTATGACCTCGACCTGATTGCCCAGGCCGGCGTGAAGGAAGAAAACTACAACGCCGCCGCGTGGGCCCGCACCGACATCGACGGCGAGCACTACGGCATTCCGCTGGACGTGCACTCCTACGTGACCTACTACAACAAGGACCTGTTCACCCAGTATGACCTGAACAGCTACGTGGAAGACGGCTATCTGACCTTCGACGAAGTGAAGGAACTGGGCGACAAGGCCAAGGCCGCCGGCTTCACCGGCTATGTGACCGACCTGGGCTGGATGCGCGCGCAGCTGCTGTGCTACTACGGCCAGCTCGATCCCGAACTGACCCTGAGCAAGGACGGCGTCAACCCCTGCATCAACAACGAGAACATGAAGAAAGTCTTCGAGACCATGAAGGATCTGTGGGAAGGCGGCTACACCTCCGTCAAGAACACCGACTATTCCTCTGAATTCTATTCCGGCAACATGCTGGTCTGGTCTGAAGGCATCTGGATGAAGGCCGCCGTTGTGGACGCCGGCATCGAATTCGGCATGCTGCCCGCCATCTGCTACACCCCCGAATCCTGCATGAGCTGGACCTCCTCCCACAACTTCGTACAGTTCGCCGATGAAAACCGCACCGAAGAAGAAGACCTGGCCGTTGCCAAGTTCGTCAACTTCATGGGCGAAAACAGCCTGACCTGGGCCAAGGACGCCGGCCAGTGCCCCGCCCACCTGTCCATCAACGACGTGGCTGAATTCACCGAATATCCCCAGGCCTTCCTGGCTGACCCCGCCCGTTCCGACGAGCTGGCCATCTACAAGTACCTGTACTGGGGCCTGTTCGACACCGCGTTCTCCCGCGTTGGCTGGGACTTCGTGGACGGCACCATCAGCATTGACGACGCTCTGGCCCAGATCGACCAGGAAATCGCCGACGCCATCGCCGCGCAGTAATATCGATAATCGTTTCCGGGGCGAAGGGATTTCCCTTCGCCCCCTCCTGCTTCAATTCCTACCGCTTTGGAAAGAGGTGTTTCCCGGATGAGTCAGACGGTATCCGCCGCCAGGAAACAGGCGATGACGCCGAACACGCTGGGCGCAATCCTGCTGGCGCTGGCTTTCTTTGTCCTTTTCGCCCTGTCGGGCGTAAACGCCAGCACCACCTTGAAGGAAACCATGGTCAGCACTTATATGCCGCTGCCCCAGCTTTTCTTCTCCCTGTCCAGCGCCAGCATCCTGCTGATTCCCGTGGCGTTGGTGTGCATGCTGTGCGCTTTGATCGCCATGATCAGCCGTCAGCGGAACGTAGCCATGATGTTTTCGCTGGTCGCCTTCCTATCCTTCGGATTGTTCCTGATCTTCTTTTCCCGGGAACGCATGAATTCCGCGCTGTATACGCCGCTGAGCGAGGCATTGAAGGATGCGGGGGTCAAATTCAAGAAGCGTGATGTAACGGGCATTGACACTTCTTTTTCTCCGGGCGCATACATGGCCCTGGCCGCGTGCGGGCTTTCCGCGTTCCTGTGCATGCCCAAATGGAGCAAAGAGCAGGAGCGGCAGCGTGTGGGCCACGACCTGCTGCCCTACGCTTACATCGCGCCCCACCTGCTCTTCTTCATCATCTTCTTCATCACCCCCGCGGTCTACGGCGTGTATGCCGCTTTTACGAAGTGGGACCTGTTCAACGAGCCGGTGTTCATCGGGCTGGATAACTTCAAAACCATGCTTTTTGATAGCCAGAACACCTACTATAAGCAGCTTCGCAACGGTCTGTGGAACACGGTGAAGTTCGTGCTCTATTCGGTGCCCTTCTGCATCGCGGTGCCGCTCACCCTGGCGCTGGCGCTTCACACGAAAGCGAAGGGAAGCAAGTTCTTCCAGGCCATCTATTATTTCCCCAGCCTGCTTTCCATCACCACCGTGACCCTGAGCTGGCGCTATATGTTCAGCCCGGACTACGGCGTGATGAACCGCTTCTTCGGTTCCACGGCGAACTGGTTCACGCCGCCCTATTCCTGGGCCGTCATCGTGATCGTCACCGTCTGGTGGTGCACCGGCTCCACCATGGTCATTTATCAGAGCGCCCTGGCCTCCATCCCCCAGGACCATTACGAAGCGGCGTCCGTGGACGGCGCGGGCGCGTGGCAGAAGTTCCTGCATATCACGCTGCCCGGCATGCGTTATCCGCTGATGTATACCTTCATCACAGCCGTGGTGGCACAGTTCAATATCTACGGCCAGCCCCTCATTTTGACCGGTTTTGCCAACAAGGAAGCCAATGCCGTGCTGCTGATGTACATTCAGGAGAACGCCATCAAAAAGCAGGTGGCCGGCATGTCTGCCGCCATGGCGCTGGTGCTGGGCCTGTGCATCATGATCGTGTCCTTTGTCCAGTTCAGGGTCATGCGTTCCAACGTGCCCGATTGAGAAAGGAGGAAGTCATATGGTATCCGGAAAAAACGGCAAACGCGTCGCGCTGATTTTTTTGCTTGTGCTGGGCGTCGTGTGGGTTGTGCCGATTCTGTGGCTGGTGCTCAACTCGTTCAAAACCGATTCTGACTTCATCACCTCCTTTGCCACCGTAACGGGCCCCTGGGACTATGTCTCCCGCCTGTTCCCCCGTCAGTGGACGGTGGTGAACTACATCGAAATGTTCGTGGGCGGCAGCGGCACGAACACCACCTCCAACATTCTGGCCATGTTCAAGAACTCATTCATCGTGTCCATCACGGTGATGGTGGGTTCGGTGATCATTACGTCCCTGTCCGCTTTTGCGTATGAGCGGCTGGACTTCAAGGGCGGGGAGAAGATTTTCTGGGCGCTGCTGTACATGAGCATGTTTCCCAACGTGGTGAACCTGCTGCCCATGTTCCGCATCGCCAATGCCCTGGGATGGGTCAATACCCTGAACGCCTTGATCTGGCCCGGCCTGGCGGGCGTGTTCAATATCTTCCTGATCCGCAACTTCATGCGCGGCATCCCCAAAGCGTTGGACGAAGCGGCCATCATCGACGGCGCGTCTTCATTCCAGGTGTATATCCACGTGATCCTGCCTTCCATCCTGCCGGTGATGATCGTGGTGGCGCTGTTCTCCTTTAACGGCGCATGGAATGATTTCCTCTGGCCCTCCATCGTCATGACTGACGTAAAGAACCAGACCCTCACCGCCGGTCTGCGCCTGCTCAGCGGCCAGTACGAACAGAAATGGGCGCACATGATCGCTTCGTGCTTAGTGTCCATGCTGCCGCCGTTCATTCTGTATCTGGTGGCCCAGAAGTATTTCCTGCAAGGTATTTCCGTGCAGGCGGGCGTGAAGGGGTAATACAAATATAATCAAGGGGCGCTGCGTTTGCAGGCCCCTTTTCAGGAGGAATCACCATGCGGAATATGCTGATTTTGCTGTTGGCTTTGATGCTGCTTCCTTTGTGCGCTTTGGGGGAAGAACTGCCTGTTCTGGATTACGGCGCGGTGAAGGACCGTTTCGCATCCAATCCACGTTCCGTAAAGGATATCGGCGACCCCTTTATCCTAAATGAAGAAAGCGGATATTACATGTTCGCCACCGGCGGCTCCATTGGCTTTAATGTTTGGCGCAGCGGGGATTTGTCTGCTTTCGAGAAATCCAAAGCCCTGAAAAAGCTCGGCTGGGCGTCAGGCGATTACTGGGCTCCGGAGGTCTACCGGGTGGGCGAAAAATATGTGATGCTGTATACTGCCCGCTTACGGGAAAACGGCAGTCTCCGCACCGGCATCGCCTTTTCTGACATGCCCGAAGGCCCTTACGAAGATCCCCTGGGCAGGCCACTGATGGACTACGGTTATGCCACAATCGACGCCACCCTGACCTGGGACGATGCGGGAAATCCTTATCTGATCTATGTACGGGACTGCTCGGAGAACACCGTGAACGGCCGGCAGGAAAGTCATATCTATGGCGTGCGGCTGGCGGACGATTTGCTGTCCACCCAGGGCGACCCTGTGCTGCTGCTCCGGCCCGAGGGGGAATGGGAAACCAAGTCCGGCGACACCCGCTGGAACGAAGGCCCCGTTGTGGTGAAGCATGATAACAAGTATTATCTGTTTTACAGCGTCAACGGCTATTGGATGAAGGAATACTCCGTCAGCGTTGCTGTGGCGGACAGTCCGCTGGGGCCTTATACCAAGCAGGAAAACAATCCGCTGCTCGTGTATGTGGAGGATGACAGTGGCGTAACGGTGTCCGGCCCCGGTCACAACGCTTTCTTCACCGCAGGGGATGAACTGTTCACTGCCTATCATACCCACACCTATCCTCAAGCCCCATCCGGCAACCGGCAGCTGTGCATTGACCGGGCTGGGTTCCATACAGACGGCACAGCCTACATCAATGGCCCCACCCTGGCCCCCCAGCTTCGGCCTTTGGAAGAGATCGGATGCCGGAACGCGCTGCCCCTGGCCGCGTGCGAAGGGGATGAAAGTGGTTTCCTCACAGACGGCGATACCTGCGTCAGCCCCGCTTCCGCCGCTTACATATGGCAGGGAGGCAGCGTTTCCTATCATTGGGAAGAGGCGGTCACCGCTGATTTGCTGATCGTATATCCCGCTCCCGGTCAGACGCTTTCCGGGACTGTTACCTTCAACGGCACTCTGACCGCGTCCTTTTCCCTGGAAGCGGATGGAAAACCCGGACAAGCCATGATCCTCCCCTTTGATCCGCTGGAGGTTTCCGAAATGCAGGTGGACATCCGGGAAGGCGCGGCGGGTGAGATCCTGCTGATCGGAGCAGATTGATCTGTTCTCCTTCTTTTCCTGGTAATGACAGTTACAATACACGCCCGCCCGCATCGGCTTCCCGCTGATGCGGGCGGATGGTTTTTTGGCTTATTCGACGATGGCCCGTTATATACTTTCCGAAAAGAATCCTTGTAAAAATACAAGAAAAAGAATGTCAATTGCTTTATATTTTTTTGATATTGTGATATGCTATAAACAACCTGGCAATCCGCCGCTGCCGACTACTTTAAGGAAAAGGAAAGAGAACGATGGCCTATTTGCATATGAATTTCCGTTCGGAAAGCATTTCCCGCAGTGTGTATCCCGTGGTGTTCCTGCCGGATCTGAACAACTGGCGGGACATTGAGCCTCCTTATCCCACGCTGTATTTCCTGCCGGGATATTCCGGCGGCGGACTGGAAACGGCCATGTTCAGCAATTTCGCCCTGTTCGCCATGCGGTTCGGAGTGGCGGTGGTGCTGGCGGACGGGGAAAATTCCTTCTACACCGACGACGAACAGCGCGGGGCCATGTTCAGCCGATATGTGGGGGACGAGCTGGTTGAGGTCACCCGCTCCGTGCTGCCGCTGTCTCACCGGCGGGAGGACACCTTTATCGGCGGCATCTCCATGGGCGGCTACGGCGCGCTTATCAACGGCCTGCGCTTTTCGGACACTTTCTCGAAGATCGTCATGCTGTCGCCCGCTTTGGGGTTCAAGCGTAAAGATGATACTCCCCCGCCGGACAGCCCCTCCCCGAAAGGAGAACTGATCGCCACCCTTGGCACCTGGCAGGAATACCAAGGCAGCTACAGGGACTATGAATACGCCGCTGCTCATACAGCGAACATGCCCGAAATGTTCCTGGCCTGCGGGCAGGGGGACAGCCTGATGGCTCCCGCCCGGGTCTTCGCTGAACAAATGGAGGAACAGGGCACGAAGCTTACCTGGTATGAAGCCCCCGGCGGCCACGACCACACCTTCTGGAAACAGGCGCTGACGCCCGCGTTCCGGTTTCTGACGGGAAAGGAGGACGCCTGAATGTATCTGAAAGCGACAGCCAAGTTTCCATCCCTCATGCGGTCGGCGGATTTCCACGTGATCCTGCCTTACCACGACGGATACCCCGGCCCGGTACGTCCTTATCCCACGCTGTTCTTTCTGCCCGGCTTCTCCTGCAATGCGGAAGAGATCGTCTTTGCCCTCCCCCTGCGGCAGATGGCCGCGCTGTTCGGCATGGCGATCATTGTGCCGGACGGGGAAAACTCCTTTTACACCGACCATCCGGAACGGGTGGCCCGCAACGGCGTGTATGTGGGCGAGGAACTGCCGAGGGTTGCCCGGCGGCTGTTCCCCTGCCTGTCCCGCGAGCGGAAGGACACCTTCATCGGCGGCATTTCCATGGGCGGTTATGGCGCGGCGGCGCTGGGCCTGCATTATCACGAAACCTTTTCCCGCATCGCGATGTTCTCACCCTCGATCGAGGCCGATACGCTCCTTGCGAGCAAG
Organism: Clostridia bacterium; assembly: GCA_017509065.1. Next base: position 12,107 of record JAFWQM010000055.1, on the reverse strand, counting down.
GACCCCGATGTTCCCGGCGGCGTGCCGCCGTGTCTGCTGGATACGATCCTGGGCGGGCAAGCGGCTTATGATGCAAGTCCGCGCCTGAATCCATATGCGGCGGTGGAGGACGCCCTCGCTCAAGGCCGTGAGATTCAGCCGATCTGGATGTGCTGCGGAGAGGAAGACATATTGGTGCTGGATGCCTGCGTCCGCTTCTCCGAATTTCTGAACGCGCGGCAGGTGCCCCATACCTTTGTCCGCGCTCCCGGCGAGCACGATTTTTTGTTCTGGGACAGGCATCTGGAAGAAGGCTTCCGGTTTCTTGCGAAAGAATAAGTTTTCTATTTTATAGGAAGGAACGAAGCGGATGTCCGACGAAGCGTATGAAATCCTCGCGTTATTGATGCGGTATGTGTTCGCGCTCATTGGCGCGCTGATCGTGTTTCGCTCCTTTATGTGGCTGCGGAAAGACGCGCGGACGTATAGAAAAGAAATGCGCGCCCTGCCGGACGCGGGGCTGATCGGGGAAATGGTGGATCTGGACACAGGAAAAGCCCAGCCCCTGCCCCGCGAGGGCGTGATCGGTTCGTCCCGGGAATGCGATATCCGGGTGAAGGGCGATTATGTGCTGCGCCGACACGCGCGGTTTGAGTTTGAAGAGGGCAAGGGCCTCAAAATCATCCCCGCCCGGCGCGGAATGACGCTGCTGGGCGGCGTGGAAATGCGCGGCCCCGGCTGGGCGCTGCACGGCACGCAGATCGGCATCGGCAGCCATACGCTGCGGGTGCGCCTGTTCGCGGGGCTGAATGTGCCCATGCCCGCGGCGTATCCCGAGCCCGACACCATCCTGGACGCGGAGGATGAGGAAATCCCCTGGACGAATATCACGGTTGAGAACAACTATTATCTGCCCGAGGAGCAGCCTGCCGACGCGGTGCCCTTCGGCGAAAAAGCACAGGATTACGACGGCAATTATGACGAGGACGGGCAGATGACCTGGCAGTATGCCTACTCTCTGGAGGATCTGCGTCAGGAGCAGGCGGCGCGGCAATGGATCGACGCCCAGGAGGGCGCAGAGGAGGAAGCGCCGCAGCCGCAAAGCCGCCGCAGAAGGAGGGGCCGCCGTGAGTGAGAAAAAACCGAAGCGCGCCCACGAACCGGGGCGCAATACACTGCTGGCCATGATGGCGTTTTTCTTCCTGGCCTTTTTCCTGCTGGCGCTGAAAGACGGAAAGTGGGAAAGCTTCGCGCTGTCCGTGGTCGTGCCCGCCATCATTTACCTCGGCACCGCGGGCATTGCCCATCTGTTTCCTTCCGACCGGCTGCTGCTTACCCTTACCAACTTTCTCTGCGCCCTGGGCGTGCTGGTGCTTTACCGCCTCAGCCCTGCCCGCGGCATGACCCAGGCATTCAATTACGGCATCGGCGTTGGCTGCATGATGGTGTGCGCGATGATCGTGCGCTATGTACGCAGCTGGAAACTGCTGACCGCGCTCATCATGTTGGGCAGCATCGGGCTGCTGGCCCTGCCGCTGGTGATCGGCAAAGAAACAAACGGCGCGAAAAACTGGTTTTATATCGGCAATTATTCCGTGCAGCCCAGCGAGATTGTGAAGCTGGCGCTGCTGGTGAGCGTTTCCTATTTATTGAGCAAGCGGAAAGTGTTTCTGAGCCTCGCGTTCGCGGGCGCGTGCCTGCTGATGCTGATGCTGCAAAAGGATCTTGGCACCGCGCTGCTGTATTTTGGCGTGCTGTTCGTACTGCTCTATACCGCCACCGGCTCCGTTCCCCTGATGATCGGCGGCGTGGCGGGTGGCGCTGCCGCCGCGGCGCTGGGCTATCAGATGTTCGCGCACGTGAAAAAGCGCGTGGCCATCTGGCTGAACCCCTGGGCGGACTCCGAAGGCGCGGGATACCAGATCGTGCAGAGCCTGATCGCCATTGTGAACGGCGGAGCCTGGGGCGTGGGTCTGGGCCTTGGCAACGCGCAGGTCATACCCGAATACTACAACGACTTTATTTTTTCCGTGATCCTGCATGAGTTCGGTCTGGTCTTCGGCCTGGTCGTGCTGTGCATGTATCTGTTCATCATCATCCGGGGCGTCATGATCGCCCGGCGCTGCCGTACGGTGTTCCACGCGCTGCTGGCCACGGGCTGCTCCGCGCTGATCGCCCTGCAGACCTTCGTTATCATCGGCGGAAACATCAAGCTGATCCCCCTCACCGGCGTCACGCTGCCCTTCATCAGCTACGGCGGCACGTCCATGCTGTGCAGCCTGTGCGTGATCGGGCTGCTCCAGGGCGTGGCCAGCCGCAATAAAGCGGGTGTGCAGGAGGACCGGGAGCTGGCCATGCAGGGAGGTGACGAACCGTGAAGCAGCTGCAAAAGAACATCCGGCGGGTGGCGATTTTCCTGTGCGCCCTGTTCGCGCTGCTGGTCGTTTGGGGCGTTTACAGCCTGACCACCTACGGCAGCCGCTGGTTCGCCTCCTCCGCCAACACCTTCATGCGCACGAAGAAAAAAGACGTGGTCGCCGGAGATATTCTGGACAGGAACGGTGTTTTGCTTGCGACCACCTACAACAGCCAGCGCCTCTATCAGACTGACCTGAGTGCCCGCAAGGCCACCGTGCACGTCGTGGGCGACAGCGGCTCCAACGTGAACAACAGCGCGGAGTCTTTCTTCGCTTCCTATCTTTACGGCTTCAACTCCTCTTTTCTGGAGCGGCTGTCCTTCGCCCTCCGCGGCGAACAGCGGCGGGGCGACGACGTGCGTCTGACCATCGACTGCCGCCTGTCCACCTACATCGCTTCCATTTTTCCCAGCGGCAAAGCCGGAGCGGTGGTGGTGATGAACTACAAAACGGGCGAAGTGCTGTCCGAGCAGTCTTTCCCCACCTTTGATCCGCAGAATATCACCGCCGCCGTGAAGAGCGATCCGCAGAAGCCCTTCTTCAATCGGGCGATTCAGGGTCTGTATACCCCAGGCTCTACCTTCAAAATGGTCACGGCTGCTTCTGCTGTTGAGAATTATACCAATTATGATACGATTGCTTTCGAGTGCACCGGGCAATTGATCCTGGGCAACCGCGTGATCACCGACGCGGGCACAAACCTGACGGAAGACAAGCTCACCAAACACGGCGTCATCAATCTGAAAAAGGCGTTTCAGGTGAGCTGCAACAATTCCTTTGCGCAGCTCGCCCTGCAGCTGGGCGACGCGCGCTTGCGCAAAACGGCGGAGGAATTCGGGTTCAACGACAATTTTCTGTTCCGCGACCTGGTGGTAGAGAATTCATCCTATCCTACCACGAACCGCAACGACGGTGAAATCGCCTGGACAGGTGCGGGCCAGAGCGCTCTGACCGCCTCGCCGCTGCACATTTGCATGATCGCCTCCGCCATCGCCAACGACGGCGTGATGATGGAACCCAAGCTGCTCATTTCCGCCACCGCGCCTAACGGTACCCAGCGCGCCGGGCTGACCGCGAAGGTCTATCGCAAGCCCCTCACCGCCGACCAGGCCGCCGTCCTGAAGGAATACATGCGCGCCGTGATTACGGGCGGCACTGGCACGAGCGCCAATATCAGCGGCAAAAAGGTCTGCGGAAAGACCGGCTCCGCCGAGATCGACGGTCAGGAGCTGACGAACGCCTGGTTCGCGGGCTTCCTCGATGAACCCGCCTCGCCCTATGCGCTCGCCATTGTGGTGGAAAACGCGGGCGGCGGCGGCAGCGTGGCCGCGCCCCTCGCCCGGAAAATTTTCACCTGGATGCTTGGAAACGGCTATATTCAGTAGTTTTTCCGTATCTTCCTGGCTCCTCTTCCCAAACATGTTCCCGGTTCTTCAAAGGAGGAATGGACCATGCGTATCGCCCTGACATTTGACGACGGGCCCAACACCGTCACCACCCCGCAGGTCCTTGATATCCTTGAAAAAGAAAAAATCGTCGGCTCCTTTTTCCTGATCGCCGACAGCATCACCCCCGAATCCGCGGAGCAGACACGCCGCGCCAAAGCCCTGGGCTGCGATATTGAGAATCATTCCCGCACCCACGGCTTCATGGACCGGATGACGCCGGAACAGATCCGGGAGGAAGTGCGTTACTGCACAGAAAAGATCGTGGAAATCACGGGGGAAGCGCCGACGTTCTTTCGCCCGCCCTTCATTGCTGTCAATCAGGACATGTACGACAACATTGATCTGACCTTCATCTGCGGCGCCGGCTGTGAGGACTGGGTGCTTTCCGTCTCCGCGCGGGAGCGGGCCGAACGTGTCCTTGCTCATGCAGAGGACGGCCAGATTGTGCTGCTGCATGACTTGCCCGGCAATATCAACACCGTGGAAGCCCTGAAAATCATTATTCCGGAACTGAAAAAACGCGGTTTTGAATTTGTCACGGTCTCCCAGCTCTTTGAGCTCGCGGGCATTCAGCCCGTCCGCAACCGCCTCTATTCCAACGTCTACCAGACCACCGACGATCCCCGCAATCCTTCCGCTTGACAGAAATTGCCTGTGGGGATAGAATAAGGCTGAACCGTTAAAGGGGCAAAGCAGCGTTTATTTACCGATGAAACCGAATCGGACGGATTGCCTGTCCATCAAGAAGGGGATATCTGTTTGCTGGAGAGAAGGCCGCGCGGACGCGGGATCATCATAGCCATTGCCGCGGCAGCGCTGGCATTCGCGCTGCTGTTTTTCGCGCTGGACATGCTGGAGAAACGGGACAGAAAGCCGGAAACGCGGGGCGATCTGCAGGCGCGGTACGCAGATCAGACGGTGACGCTGAACGGGAAAACGTACCGCAGGCGGCAGAACCTGACGGCGGTGCTTCTGCTTGGCATTGACCAGCTTGCCGGGGACGCCGATGAAAGCGACTTTCAAAGCGGAGGCAACGCGGATTTCCTGCGCCTGATCGTGATCGACCCGGCAGAAAAAACCGTATCGCAGATTCAGATTGACCGGGACACCGTCACGCCGATTGCAGTATTGAACCTGATCGGCCAGCGGACGGATACGAAACCCATGCAGATCGCCCTCTCCCACAGCTACGGCGACGGGAAAGAAACGAGCTGTGAGCTGACGGCGGAAGCGGTGAGCCGTCTTTTGCTTGAAATGCCGGTTCAATACTACGCGGCGATGAGCCTCGACGGGATCGCCGCGCTGAACGATTTTGCCGGCGGCGTGACCGTGCCCGTTGACGATGATTTCAGCGGCGCTGACAGCGGGATGATTCAGGGAACCACGATGAGGCTGACCGGAAAGCAGGCGGAGATTTTTGTCCGCAGCCGGGCCGATCTGCCCGTCAGCACCAATGAAGCGCGTATGGCACGGCAGCAGATTTATCTTGAGGGATTGATCGGGCTCGTGCATGAAAAGCTTGAAGATGATCCCGATTACATGGGCGCGCTGTTTGACGCTCTGTCGCCATATCTTACGACGAATATGACCCGCTCCCAGATGATCAGCCTGGCTTATCGGGTCAGGGAGTACCTGCGGCCGCCCTTGATTCAGATTCCCGGCACGCGCGAAATCAGCGCCGCGGGATACATGGAATTTCATCCGGACGAACAGGCGCTGGCGCAGATCGTGGCGGATGTATTCTGCCAGACAGCAGAATGATGACGCGATAACGAAACGAGAGGATCGGTATGATGAAAAGTAAACTTGCACTGGCCCTGGCTTTGCTTTTTTGTGTTTGCACCGTGACCGCCCTGGCGGTCAGTTCGCCTTCGCTGCAAAGCTTTTCCGGCAGCGGGATCAGGAAGAAAGAACCGCCGGGGAAGCTGCAGAAAACGCTGCTGAATATCATGCGCGTGAAAAAGAGCATCCGGCTGAAAGATATCGTGACCGAAAACGATACCTTCCTGGACGCGGACGGCAAAGAAACACCGGTGCGGGACGCGGAAATCGAAGTGATTTTCACGCCTGAATTTTATAAGATAAAGCAGGACGGCACAGCCGCTCTGGTCCTGCAGCTTTCGGACGTGAACGCTTTCAGCGATCGGGAAGCCGCCGTGGTGGTCGGTATCCCGCAGGGCAGCGGCGAAAACGCGGGCGTCAAATACATCGAAATCCCCGCGGAGGCGCGGAACGGGAAAATACAGGCCATCTTTCCCGCGTGGGTGGTGAAGCAGATGCGGAATATGATCTCATACGGCTGGAACTGCGTCTACCTGATCGTGAGCCGCGAAATAGAAGAAATACCCGACGTGCTGCTGTTTGAACTGCCCTTTGACGAGGACGCCGTCACAGTATGACCATCGAAAACAAAAGAACGGGGCAAAAAGCATGACGGAACAACGAAATACGCGCGACACTTTTTTCGAGGCGCGGAATGACGGCCCTGTCCCGTCAGGGAGCGCCAGGATGATCGACTTGAAAGATTTGTTTTACCGGCTCGCCGCGGGCTGGAAAATCATCGTGTGCGTCGCGGCGGTTTGCGCGGTCATCGCCGGGGTATACACGGTGTATTTTGTCACGCCGATGTACCAGGCTACCGCGATTCTTTACGTACTGAGCCCGGAATCCATTCTCAATATTTCTTCCCTGCAGCTTGGCACCGCGCTGACCAGCGACTATATCAAGGTATTCGATATGTGGGAGGTGCACGAGGCGGTCATCTCCAGCCTGAACCTGGACTGCACCTATGATCAGATGCGGGAAAACCTGTCCGTGACGAACAGCGCGGGCACGCGGATGCTGGACATTTCCTTCACGTCCCCCTCTCCTGCCGAAGCCGCGGCCATCGCCAATGAATACGCGAAAGTCGCCAGCGAATACATTCAGAAAACCATGTCCACCGACAGGCCAAACACAATGTCCCAGGCGCTGGAGCCGGCCAATCCCATCAGCCCCAGCCGGACGCAGAATATCCTGATCGGCTTTGCGCTCGGCGCGCTGCTGGCGGCGGGCGCCATGACGATCCAGTTCCTGACGGATGATAAAATCAAGACCGGCGATGACATCCGCGACTGCACCGGCCTGGTCACGCTGGCCGTGGTTCCCGTGGACGAAAGCATGAAGCCCGCGGAGGAAACAGAAAGTAAACGAAAGGGGAAAAGGGAATGAACAGCGTTGACATCAGCCACTTTCCGCCCCCTTCCTACGCTTGCAGCGAAGCAATCAACATGCTCTGCACCAATCTTTCCTTCTCCGGCGAGAACGTGAAGCGGGTCATGATAACCAGCTGCCATGCCTCCGAAGGCAAAAGCTACCTGTCCATGAACATCATGCGCACCATGGCAAAGCTGGGCCGCCAGGTGGTGATGGTGGACTGCGACCTGCGCTGTTCCACGATCGTTCAGCGCTATGGCCTCCGGTTCCGTAACAGCGGCGGAGAACCGCCGGGACTGTCGCATCTGCTGGCAGGCATGGCGGACGAAAGCGAAGTGCTCTATGATACGGATATTCCCGGCGCGTTTCTTTTGCCCGCGGGCAGAACCGTGAGCAATTCCCTGCCACTGCTGAATTCAGCCCGCTTTCGGACCCTGATGCAGAATCTTGGGAATCGGTTCGATTACGTGATCGTTGACGCGCCGCCCGTCGGCATGGTGATCGACGCGGCGCAGATCGCCAAATACTGCGACGGCACGCTGTTGGTGGTTGGCTACAATACGGTGCGGCGTCAGGAGATCATCGACGTGAAGGCTCAGATCGACCAGACCGGCTGCCCTATCCTGGGCACGGTGATCAATATGGCGGAATACGACGGCTTCCTGAGCAGGAGATACGGCTATCGCTCCTATTACACCTACTATCGAAAAAAGAGCGAAGGGAAGGAAACGCGCTCCCGACGAAAATGACTGCAAGAAGGAATACCGTTGGTTTTGACACTTTTGATTAACAGCCATGCTGTGAAGGACAACGAAACAGGGGCCTGTGCGGCCCCTAAACCCCGCACCAGGGGACTTCGCCCCCTGGACCCATTTAGCGGATCGTGTTTGACACATCAAATGAAATATGTTCCCGCTGATGCAAGTAAAAAACGCGAAAGTCTGGCTTGACGCCGTAGCGCTTCTGGCCCGGCGGCGAAGCCGCCAACCCGGATGCTTTGCATCCGGGGAAAGCCAAGGAATACTCCGCAGGGGAAAGCTCGCTTTCCCCTGGGATTGTCCAGGCTTTCTTGGGCCAGAAGCTTTCAAACATTCGTAAACCCCAGCGCGGCAGGCGGAGACGGTCGATTTTTCCCAACGGAGTAATTTCGCCAGTTGCGGGTCCAGGGTGGTCACCACCCTGGTGGGGTCTGGGGTGAAACCCCAGCGTATCCTCTTGTTGAAATTTTACTCTTCAAAATAAGGCTGTTATCAATTCAAATAAGCAACAGAAGCATCAACGAAAAAAGCGTTGGTGCTTTTGTTGCTTACTTGTGAAAACAGCATATACAGCATCGTTAAGCCAGTCCGGGCATAGTCGGACGTCCGGCATCCCGGCGCCATTTCTGGTACAGTTCTTCCGTCGCGAGCGCCATCTTTGTTACGGCGAAGTCACAGTCGTGGGGATAGATGTACCAGGTGTCCTCCAGCGTGTTCAAATCCACGCAGTCGCCGAATTTTCCCAGGTACTCGTACTCAATATGGCAGGAATACAGGCTGGGAACTGTCTTGATCATTTCAAAGGAATCGCCGTCTCCGTCTGTGCCGCGCACGGTAAACCCATCCATGCTGTGACGAAGACGCCCTTCACCGAGCAGAATAAAGCGCTTCGCGTTGGGCAGCGAACGCACCGTGACTGGCAGCTCTCCCGAATCGTAGGTTCCCGCTCCCACTTCTTTTCTCACGTTCGCGCGTTCCCACTCATACCAGTCGGGAATATGCACAAGTTCGCCGTCTTCGGCCTGCAGTTCGCCCAGTTCTGTATATTCCCAGCGTTTTCCGCACGCACGGCAGAACAGCGCTGTTCCCTCGGAAGCCATGCTGTATTCAACCCCGCAGCAGCGGCATTGATACAGCACCTTCTCCAGTCCTTCCGCGCGCTTTTTGTAGGTCACGCGGATGCCGCGCTCCTTCTGCCAGGCGTAATCGTCGTACTGGAAGGCGGAAACAAGGCGCTGATTGATTTCCTCCTTTGATGATTTTGCCAGTTCCTCCGGCGTGAACAGCAAGGTCATTTCCGCTTCCGTGGGCTTTACGCCCCGTTTATGCAGGTTCCAGAAGGGGGAATCGATGTGGTGTCCGTGGCAGATCAGCGTGACCACGGGGACTTTCAACAGCTTGCACATCGAGCCCAGGGACGCGGGCAGCACTGCTGTCGTTCCGCACAGGGAATAGCGTGCTTCCGGGTAGATCATGCAGATATTGCCGCTCTGGATGACCTGCATGATCTGTTTGACCAGCGTCACGTCGCTGGTGAATTTGCGCTTGCAGATGCAGCCGACCTTGCGAAGCAGCCATTCGCGGCCGATGAATCCGTCGATGGCCACGATGGGGTTGGCGCAGTGCGGATAAATCGCCATCATCGCTACTTTGAAATCAAAAAAAGCATTATGGTTGCAGAGCAGCAAATACGGCGGCTTGAGCCCTTCCATACGGGTTTTTTTGATTTTCGTTCGATGCAGCAGCAAGTCCGGCGCGCTTAACAGATGTGTCAGAGGCCGCAGATACCAGGCTGTGCGCATTGGCGGCGCTTTCATGTCAAACCGTTCCAGAGCTTGCTGATTCATTGTGGCCTCCTGCTGTTCTTTTGGCTTATGAGCAGTTCGTACTGTTCGATCATATGATCCACAAAACGCTGATCGCTGAATGCCTGTACTTTTTGCAGCGCGTTTTGTTTCATGCGCTCCTGAAACGTTTTATCGCTGAGGATGCTTGCAACGGCCCGGGTGAATTCCTGTTCTGTCTGGTAGATAAAGCCGTTTTCTCCGTTCTCAAGCACGCCTCGCAGGCAGGTATCCTCCCGGCAGACCAGCGGCAAGCCGCATGCCATCGCTTCAAGATAGGAAAGGCTGTGAACCTCAAACAGGGAGGCCGACACGAATATATCGCCCATGGCATAGTAGCGATATACCTCCTTGGCCGGGATCATGCCGGTGAAGCGGACGCGGTCCTGCAGACCGCTGTTCACAGTGAATTGTTCCAGCCGCTTCCGCTCCGGCCCGTCGCCCACGATCAGCAGCTGGGCCTTTGGCAGTTCACGGATCAGCGATGGCAGGAAGCGCAGGATCTCCATGATGTTCTTTTCCCGGCTGACCCGCGTGATCATGACGAGGGTAAAGCCGTTGTCGGTCAGTCCATACCGCCGGAACAGCTCTGCCTTTTCCTCTGAGGAGACGGGCTTTTGATACTGCTCCAGTTTAATCCCGTTTGGGACCAGCACGACGCGGTCAGCCACCGCCTGAAGCTGCGGGAAAGAGCGCGCCTTTTCAGAGGGGACCGTGATGATCTCGGCGCGTCCGTAGACCTTCTTTCCCAGCGCCTGCATGAACGCGCGTACCGGCCGCGCCGTTTGAAAGCGCCCGAAGGCGTAGTATGTATAGTCTGTGTGAGCGGTCATGATGATGGGAGCCTGCGTTTTTTCGGCAATGGCGCGGGCCATGCGGGCAGCGGACGCTTCCGTGTGCAGGTGAATCAAGTCCGGTTTCCAGGCGGTCAATTCTTCGAGCAGCGGATCGGATCGGGTAAAGCTGAAACGGATTTCAGGCTCAAAAAACGAGGGAAAAGAACGTATACAGTAGTCTTCTCCGTCCTTATATGTTTTTCTTCCGTTGGCCAGCGTAAGCACTTTTACATCGTGACCGCGGCGGCGCAAGTCCTCGGCCAGCGTGATCACCACATTGGCAACGCCGCTGGTCGTGAAACAGTAGGAATCCGAGGCAAGAAGTATTTTCATAGGCTGGCCTCACCCTCTCCCTCTGTGTATCATTCATTCAATCTCTGTGCTCAGGGTTCCAAGCCGGAGTGCGTTTTTGTGCCGGAGGCGGCGCGTCAGTCCTTCACAAAATAATGCCGCGCCAGCCATTGGCTCAGCCCATCCAGCCCGGGATAGACAATCCTTTCGCTGATGTTCAGCTGATCCAGCAAATCCCGTACTTGCCACCGGATTTCTTTCTTTATGATAAAACGCACCGTCCTGTCCGTATGCTTATCCAAAAACCCGACCACGTCCTCCATTTCCATCGGCAGGATGGAAAAGAAGGAATACTGGTTGATAATCCTTTGCTCGATTGACGGGGGTTCCACGATCAGCATGGCCTGGCCTTTCATGTCCGCGTCGTACTCCGCCAGGCTGCAGCACGCCTCCTGCAGCATCTTCACTGAGAAAACGGTGGCTTGCTCCCGCTCCATGATCTGCTGGTATTTTTCCGGGAGCATCGCGTGCAGCTCGTTCACGTCGATCCGCCACACGACGCTGTCATGCTTGTCCATATTGTCCAGGTTGGATTCGCTCATGGCGAAATGGAGGCTCGTCAAAGGCGAGAACGACCAGTCGAGAAGCCTTGTGGGCAGACCGTGGTGCTGTCCCAGAATCATCTGCCGCCAAATGCTTGTTTCGATGGAGGGATCTTCCAGGGCGGCGTACTTCGTGAAGTTGGAAAGGATGACGGGTTCCAGTGTCGGCGCCTTGTACTTGCAGATTCGCCGCAGGGATGAAATGATCTGAAAATCAGCGTTCGACATGCCGCGGTAAATGTACAAAGAGCGATACCGCTTCAGATCCGGGCGGTAGACCTGCTCCATCAGGAGTTGGGAAATACCGAAGATATTGTCGATGACTACTGTATGGAGCATATCCTTTTCCTCTCTTTTGCGGGGACGGCGAACTTCCCGCTGTCCTTCGATCCTTTGTACAGTATAACACACCGGCAGGCGCGGGACAAGCAAAAAATCTTGAGTTTGTCCGTCTCTCTCAAGCAGCAGCGGGAACCTATTTCGCTTTCCAAATCAAGTATTATCCGCAATTGCGGGTCCAGGGGCCTCAGGCCCTTGGTGGAGGTCTGGAGGCAAAGCCTCCAGCGTAACCTCCTGTAATGGGACTTGATACCTGAATATTGCTCGCCCAACTAAATCATGAATTATCTGCGGGCGATAAATCGATCCATCCTGCGTCACTCAACCTTGAAATATCCTTCGGCCCTGGGCTGCCGCCCGGCCTCCGCTAAAAACAATCCACCGGATTGTTTTTCGAG
>JAFWQM010000054.1 GCA_017509065.1 Clostridia bacterium | reverse complement strand
GACGGAAAACGTTACGGCTTCCTGGGCAGGCACTCCTGTCCGGCGATGACAACCACCAGCCTCAGCGTGGGGCCCACCCGGACCATCAGCACGCTGGAGGCGGGCGGGGCAGCCCTGACTGTGATGTTCTGGGCGCCTGCGCTGCCGGACGATCTGGACGCCCTTTCCACCCCCATTACCATGATCGATTTTTCGGTCAGTTCCACGGATGGGCAGCCCCATGAGATCAGCCTGCGGCTGGAAGCGTCTGCCACGCTGTGCTTTGACGGCAGTCAGAAGCCGACCATGACCGGCGGCAGTTTCCGGTACGAGGACCTGGCCATGGCTTACCTGGGACAAAAACAGCAGCGGGTGCTGGGCCACACCGGCGATCATATCACCATCGACTGGGGCTACCTGTATATGGCCGCGCGGGAGGGCGAGGTCTGCCTGCGGGAAGAGCGGGGCCTGGAGTACGTGATCGCCCTGCATGCGGAAAAAGAACCGCAGACCGCCGGGATGATGCTGGGGTATGACGACGTGGCCTCTATCAACTATTTCGGGGCTTTCTGCAAGGCGTGGGGCTTAAGAAACGGGAAAACGCTGCCTCAGGCGCTCAAAGAATTTTCCGATCGGCGCGGCGCGTTGCTGGCTGCCTGCGAAAAGCTGGATGAACAAGTGCTTTCCCAGGCCCGGGCGCTGGGCGGGGAAGACTATGCCCGCATCGCCGCGGCGGCCTGGCGGCATACCTTTGCCGCCCATAAACTGATCGCCACCCCGGAGGGGGAGATGGCGTTCCTGTCAAAAGAAAACGATTCCAACGGCTGCATCGGCACGGTGGACGTGAGCTACCCCTCCGTTCCCCTGTTCCTGAAATTCTGCCCCGAACTGGTGAACGCCCTGTGCAGGCCCGTGCTGAAATTTGCTTCCCTTCCCGTCTGGCAGGAGGATTTCGCGCCCCACGATGTGGGCCGCTATCCCTTCGCTACCGGCCAGGTATACGCCGCCAGGCAGAATCGGCCCAACGGGACCACACCGCCGCCCTATTACCTGTATCCCGCCGGTACGGACGTTTACGACGCCCGTTATCAGATGCCGGTGGAGGAATGCGGCAACATGCTGATCATGCTGGAAGCCGCCTTGTCCTTCGGCGCGGAAGACAAGCTGATCCGGCAGTATGCCGCCCTGCTGGAAAAGTGGGTGCGCTATCTGGATACCTACGGCGAAGACCCAGGCGAACAGCTCTGCACCGACGATTTCGCCGGACACCTGGCCCGGAACGTGAACCTCTCCGCCAAAGCGGTGGTGGGCGTCGCCTGCTACGCCAGGATCCTGCGCAGACTGGGCCGGGAAGAAGAAGCAGACCGCTGGGCGGACCGGGCCAAGGTGATGGCCCAAAGCTGGCTGAAGCGGGCGCAGACGGACGACGCCACCGCCCTGACTTTTGACGGCGTCGGCTGGAGTATGAAATACAATTTAGCGTGGGATCAGGTGCTGGACCTGGGCCTGCTGCCGAAGGAATTCTATGACCGTGAAACCCGCAGCTACCTGGCCCGCATGAACGCCTACGGCCTGCCCCTGGATTCCCGGGCGGATTACACGAAGTCGGACTGGCTGGTATGGTCCGCCTCCATGGCGCAAAGCCCGGACGTTTTCCAGGCCCTGATCGCCCCGCTGGCCCGCTATCTGCGCGAAACGCCCACCCGGGTGCCCTTCTCCGACTGGTACGACACCAAAACAGGCCGTTTCGTGGCGTTCATCGCCCGCAGCGTACAGGGCGGCGTCTATATGCCCCTGCTGAAAGCAGAAAAAACAGCGGAATAAACAGGAGGGCTTTCTGTGCCAGCTCTCAGCATGATGATTAAACCGGTTTCATCGGCCTGCAATATGCGCTGCCAGTATTGTTTTTATGCGGATGTAGCCGCCCATAGGTGTATTCCAAATTATGGCGTCATGAAGCCGGACACAATGCGTGCATTGGTCCGGCGTGCGTTTATTTACGCTGACAGCAGTGTCTCATTCTCCTTTCAGGGCGGCGAGCCCACGCTGGCGGGAATCGAGTATTTCCAGAGTTTTCTTCGCGAAGTCCATCGGTGCAACAGCCGTCATCTCCCGGTTTCTTATGCGCTGCAAACTAATGGCTATGCTGTCAGTGACGAAATGCTGGCTTTGTTTGCTGAACACCATTTCCTTTTAGGCGTTTCTTTGGACGGCCCAGAGGACATGCATGATGCGCTCCGAAAAGACGCCGGGGGATGCGGCACATACCGCCGCGTTATGCGTACCATTGAAAAGCTCCGTCACTTTAGGATCCCTTATAACATTCTTTGCGTAGTCACAGCGGAAACAGCGCGCCGGAGCCAGGAAACCTGGAATGCGCTGCGGGAACATCAATATTTGCAGTTTATCCCCTGCATAGACGGACTGGACGGCAGCCGTAACCCATACTCGCTTTCCCCAGAAGCGTATGGCCAGTTTCTGATCGATATCTTTGATGCTTATGAAAGAGCGTTCAAAGAAGGCAGCCCGGTCAGTGAAAGACGGCTTAATAATTATCTGTCCATCCTCGCGGGGTTTGCGCCCGAAGAATGCGGCATGTGCGGACAGTGTGGGTTGTACTTCCTGGCCGAAGCAGATGGCAGCGTGTATCCCTGTGATTTTTACGTGCTGGATGAATGGAAAATGGGCAATATCAATACGATGTCTCTTGCGCGGATGGAAAAAAGTTCCGCATCAAAGGCTTTCCGTCAGGTATCGCTGCGTCTTCCTGAAGCATGTGGACGTTGCCCTTATTTAAACCTTTGCATGGGCGGCTGTCGCCGAGACAGGGAGCCTTTCTGTGAGGGGCTTCCGAGCAACAACCGCTTCTGCCAAAGCTATCGGATGTTCTTTGATGCGTGCCTGCCGCGCATGGTTTCTCTGACGAAACGGGTTCTAATGACACATTAAACAGCGTGTCCCCGTTTTCTTCCTGCTCATGGGCACTTTTGTCAAAGATTGTGTTTTATGATAATCATCATTGTGGTTAATGGTTTTGCCTCTCTCATATAATGGTTATGATTTTTAATTTCTATCGTACTGCGATTTGGCTTGTTTCTCTGATTGTTCAGCTTGCTGCTGGGCAAGACGTTCCTGATTCGCCCGTTCAAGCTGTTCCAGGATGGACGGATATTCCGGTTCTTCGTCCTGAATGGCGATGTCCACGCAATGCTGGACGTTCCGAAGCTGATCCAGGATCGGCTTGATTTCTTCCAGCTTCTTTTGCAGCTTGACCCGATGGGCTGCCAGCCTTTCGCTTTCCGCTTTCAGGGCGGCGGTATCCACTTCGATGCCGCCGTTCATCTTCATGAGATAGTGATAGGCTTTTCCGTACTGCTTCAATTTGTCCTGGTGCTGGGCGTAAAAGGCTTCCTTCTTTCCTTTGAAGAAAATGCGGCTGTACCCTCGCTGACTGACCATCACATGCCTGGTGCTCGTAATCATGGGTCTGGCCTTTGTACTGACCTCGATTTTTGACACGCAGGCTGACAACACTGTACTCATGATCGGCTTGCTGTTTGTGGCGGCGGGAAACATCCTCAATCTGGTACGGCTGCGTCAGAACAAAAAGAATTCGGAGGGATAAACTGTGTTTGAATATAAAATCGCAACTTATTCCGTGCGGAAAGCCGAAGAAGAAATGAACCGCATGGCTGCAAATGGCTGGCGTGTTATCGCCGTATGCCCGAATCAAGCCAGGTGCTTCGGTATCATTGTGACTTATGAACGGCATATATAAGCATATCCCGCAATAACAGAATCGGGAGACAGGCTTTTATAGATGGGGCAGGACTCGTTTCCTGCCCCACATTATTTTGAACAAAATGAAAGTTCACATAAGAATGAAGCTAAGGCTCGAAGTATACCGAGTAAACATTCTCATACAGCCCTGGTTTAACCGTGTTCAATTCGAGGCGGTAAAACAGATGTTGGGCTGAATTGATTTGTCATCGGACTTCTCTTTTGCATTGAAGACATGTATTATAACCTTGTGATCAGCCTGCTTCCCTCGTCTTTGAGCCACTTCCGCTGTGTCATGTAGTCCGGTACATACTTTTCCACCTCTGCCCAAAATTTGGGAGAATGGTTCATCTCTTTCCTGTGGCACAATTCATGTACCACCACGTAATCCAGCACCTCAGGCGGGCAAAGCATCAGCAGACAATTGAAATTCAGATTCCCGTTGGCAGAACAGCTTCCCCATTTGCTTTTCTGGTTTCTGATGGTGATGCGGCCATACCTGACGCCGATCAAAGCGGCATAGTGGCGCACCCGGTCAGGAATGACTTGTAAGGCTTGGTCAGCCAAGGCACGGATTTCTTCTTCTGTGAACGGGGAAGCGGGCTGAGGAATACGGTCGATGTGCTTTGCTATCCATGCCTGATGCCTTTCAATAAAATCATCAATTTGTGATTGCGGCATTCCCAGGGGTGCCCGAACCTCCACACTGTCCGGTCCGGTGATGCGCATGGTAATTGTCTTTCGGTTGCTGCGGATGATTGTCAGGTTCATTTGTTTCCTTTCCAGTAGGTTTTTCTTTTGATTTGATACTGTAATCGTTCCATGCTTCTTTTCGGTTTTGCGTTATTCTCCGTCATACCGTCAATCTGAACCAGTCGATCAGCACCGATCCTGTCATGCGCAGCATCATATCGTGTTCGCCAGCGCTGTTGGTCAGTGGAATCCCGATTTCAGTCAGCGTGGGCTGATCCTGATCCAGCCGCAAAATGCCGCTTTCTTCTCCATCCACCAGCACTTCGATGCTTGCTCCCTTTTCCCCCTGCAAACAGAAGGTCATGCGCATATGATCCATCATGTTGTACACGTGAGGATATCGAACGATATGTGTTCCTTTTTCCTGGGCGATAGCGAAGCCCTTATGTTTTCCGTCCTGCCTGAGTTCGACCTTGCGGACAGATGGCCCTTCCATATACCATTCCGCCTGGATTTTGTCCCAGGCGGCGTCGTACTGGCCTACCCCGTATTCCCGGATTTCCTCGTCGAACATCAGCGTGCCGTCATCGCACACATGCAGATACATGAGCCACGTCTGCCGGAAAGACCAGCTTTCCACCCCGCAGCTCACTGCGTAGAACCACTGGCCATTCCATTCCACAAAGGACCCATGATCGATAAACGCCCGGCCATCCGGGTAATGGGGAATGTCCGCGCCAATATTGCCCCGGTAGATATAAGGGCCTAAGCGATTGTTGGACGTGGCGTAGCGCCCAGCCCAATACAGATACCAGGTATCGCCAAAGCGGAACGCCTCCGCCTGATCAGAGCGCAAAGGGCCCAGCAATTCTTCTTTCGTGTTTTCATCGGGATAGACCGGCACTTTCCTGGCGCTGCCGGGAACCACATCGATCATGTTTTCTTTTAACTGCATGGCCCAATAGTGATCTGTCCAGTCGCTTCCAAACACGATCCAGGCCCGGGAATCATCTTGGTCCGGCAGGATCACGTCGGGGTCATAGGAATTGGTGGGCGTAATGCCTTTGGGAAGCAGGGGCGTTTTGTTCCGTGCGTCGATGAAGGGGCCGTCTGGCCGGTCGCTGACCGCCACGCCGGTGGATTCTCCGCCATGGGAATAATAGAGATAATACTTCCCGTCCCAGGGACTGCGAACGGCGTCGCATGCCCAGCAGTCGGTGGAATCGGCTGGCAGATAGGTGTCCTTCCGGGCCAGGGTTTTTTTGCACTGCCAGTGAACAAGGTCTTCACTGAAAAGCACATACCAGTCCCGCATGATGAACTGGCCTTTTCCCTCGTCGTGGCCCACATACACATACATGTTTTCTTTCCCCGTATCCGGGTTGGTAAAAATCTTGATATGAGGATCGGGAAACATGTTGTCTGTCCTTCCCTGAGGCGAAAGGGGATTACCCTTCCGAGCGTGTAATGCCTTTTCCATGAAGCCTCCTGTTTCATGAAATGCTTACGGGCGGCGTTCAAACAGCGCCGCTGTCTTTTTCATACGCTCCGAAACATTGACACCAAACGGACAGCGTTTCTCGCAGCCTTTGCAGCTGATGCATTCGCTGGCATGGTGTTCCAGGGAGAAATAATGCTCCCGCAGGGAGGGCGGCACTTCCGGCTGCATCACGGCAAGGTCGTACAGCTTATTCACCATGGCGATATCAATGTCCGCGGGACAGGGCTTGCAATGGCCGCAGTAGGTGCATTCGCCGCCAGAAAAAGTATGCTTCGGGGCGGTGGCCAGCACGCTGGCGTAGTCTTTTTCACTGTCGGCCGCACTCTCATACGCCACTGCCGCGTCTACCTGGTCCGGCGTATCATAGCCGCAGAGGACGGAAGCGACGGCGGGCTTTGTCAGGCAATAGTGAATGCACTGGACGGGCGTCAGGGCTGCGCCGAAAGGAGAACGCGCCGCGTCAAACAGCCTCCCGCCCGCAAAGGGTTTCATACAGGTGATCCCAACGTCGCGCTGCTGGCAGACCTTGTACATTTCCACACGAACCGGATCGACGCCGTTCAGTCCCTCCGCATAGGTTTCCGCAAAATAGTTTTCGATGTTGTCAGTGGGCGGCATCAAATCAAAAGCCGGATTCACACTGAATAGGATCATTTCCACCAACCCGCTTTCCGCGGCCTTCCGGGCGATGACCGGGTTGTGGGTGGACAAGCCGATGTGACGGATCGCTCCTCGTGCCTTCAATTCCAACACATATTCCAAATACGGTCCCGGATGGGAAACCTGCTCCCATTCGCACTCCTGATCCACATAATGGATCATGCCCAGGTCGATGAAATCCGTATGGAGCCGCGATAATAAATCTTCAAAAGCGATCCGGCACTGGATTACATCCCTTGTCCGGGTGTATTGGCCGTTTTGGTATGTGGAACCAATGTGCCCCTGGACATACCAGCCGGAACGGTCTTCCGCGATGGCCTTTCCGATGATGTCGCGGGATTTCGGATCAGGCATCCAGCAATCGACGATATTGATACCCAGTGTGTGGGCATATTTCATTAGCGCAATAGAGTCCTGCTCCTCATGCCGTTCCAGCCATTCGCCCCCAAAGCCAATCTCGCTGACCATGAGGTTTGTTTTTCCAAGCCGTCTGTATTGCATCATCAAAGCCTCCTTCTTTTTGTTTAGGATGGATACTGCCGTTTCCAAGCCAACGCAGTGCTTCGGAACGAAGGACGCACATCACTTACGGAAGAAATCCGCTTCCTTCTCCATTGCTTCCGTTCTGGCTTTTCCCATGAAGCCATGCCCCTGTCCTGGCATCACGATCAACTCCGCGTTCGGGAAAACCTCGGCGGCCCGCTGTGAATAACGCAGCGGAACGATGGGGTCTTTGTCGCCGTGAAGGATCAGCACAGGCCCGGTATATGCCCCGATCAGATCATAGAGGTCAAAGGACACGGCGTCTTCATTGTATTTCCGGCTGATAACGACGCCCATGACCCGGCTCGTTTCGGGGAAACTGCCGTCGGCGTTCGCACGGGCTTTTGCGTCGTCCTGTAGGACGATAGCCGGAAATTCTAAAATGATTTTAGCCACATCCTGCGGACGCTTCGACGCTACATAAGCCGAAACAAATCCGCCCTGGCTTGCGCCCCACAGGTAGATTTCACTGAATCGGGCGTCGTCCTTGAAAAAGTCGATAATGGCGTTCAGATCATCGGCTTCCGTCAGAACCGACATATCAAGCATGGTTCCATCGCTTTTTGATCCAAATCCGCCTCCGCAGAAATCGAAATTATAGGTGGCAAAGCCCTGAGAAAAGAAATATGCCGCATAGTCTTGATTACCCAGGAGGTTTCCGCCGAAGCCGTGAGAAAGTATCACGAGAGGAATAAGGCTCTCCGCATCAGGAATGTTCAGCTCACCGTAGATTTTTCCGTTACTGCTTTGTATCATAGGAATCTCCTCCGCTTTTACTATGGTCCATGAGAAAAGTGTGATGATCGCTGTCAGAATCAATATGACTTTTTTCATGATTTCACCCTACTTTCTAATCGTCGGATCACTTGGCCGGTTTCATTTTGCGTTTTGAATCTCCATGGCAACGCTCCCATCCCATTCCTTCTTCAATATCGCGTATTGCATCGTATTCTCATAGCGCGGCGTACCGTTCGTATTGCTGACGAAGATCACGAACTCCACGAACAGCCCTTCACGCCGCATACCGAGCTTCTCGCACAGCCGCTGACTGGAAAGGTTGTAGTCCTCTGTATAGGCGTAGATTCGCCTGATGCCTTTCTGATTGAACAGATAATCAAAGTAAGCGCGGGCTGCCTCATAGGCGTACCCCTTGCCCTGATACGTCTGATTCAGCATCCAGCATGGG
>JAFWQM010000007.1 GCA_017509065.1 Clostridia bacterium | reverse complement strand
GCCGAATTTCAGCTACATGGCTTTGGACGGGGTTGAAAACTGCATTGCGGCCCTAAAAGAAATCGATCAGGGCAAAATTCACCATTGCTTCATCGAAATGAGCGCCTGCGTGGGCAGCTGCGCGGGCGGCCCGGTGATGGAAAAATACGGCCACAGCCCGCTCAAGGACTATCTGGCCGTGGCCCAATATGCCGGCGACAAGGATTTTGAGATCGAGCAGCCGGAAATCCGGCAGCTGCGCAAGCGCTTTGAGCCCATCGACCAGCGGGCCATGATGCCCAGCGAAACCGAGATCCGGGACATCCTCCGGGAGATGGGCAAGTTCAAGCCCAGCCAGGAGCTGAACTGCGGTTCCTGCGGCTATGACACCTGCCGGGAAAAGGCCATCGCCATTTACCAGGGCAAGGCCGAAATTTCCATGTGCCTGCCGTACCTGATGGAAAAGGCCGAAAACGTCAACGACACCATCGCCCGCAACAGCCCCAACGGCATCATCATGCTGAACGATCAGTTGGAAGTGCAGCAGATCAACCCTGCCGCCCTGAAAATCCTGAACCTGCGATCGGATAAAGCGGTGCTGGGCGATCAGGTGGTCCGCATTCTCGATCCCACCCCCTTCCTGAAAGTGAAGAACACAGGCAAAGGCATCTTCCACCAGCGCTCCTATCTGGCCGAATACGGCTGCACCATCCAGCAGACCATCGTGCCCGCCGAGGACGGGCGGATGCTGTTGTGCATCATGCGCGACGTCAGCGACGAAGAGGACGCCCGCCGCCAGCGGGAGGAAATCAGCCGCCAGACCGTGGAGGTGGCCGACAAGGTGGTGGACAAGCAGATGCGTATCGTGCAGGAAATCGCCAGCCTGCTTGGCGAAACCGCCGCCGAAACCAAGATCGCCCTGTCCAAGCTGAAGGAGTCCATCACCAATGAATGATTTGACTTGTGATATCGGCTATAAGAGCATCAACCACGCGGGGGAACAGCTCTGCGGCGACCACGTGGAGGTGGTGGAGCAGGAAGACGGCTCTACCGTCATCGTGCTGGCCGACGGCCTGGGCAGCGGCGTGAAGGCCAGCATCCTGTCCACCCTCACCAGCAAGATCATTTCCACCATGCTGGCCGCGGGCCTCTCCATCGAGGAATGCGTGGAAACCATCGCCGCCACCCTGCCGGTGGACTCCATGCGCGGCGTGGCCTATTCTACCTTCACCATCATCCGCCTCATCCGCAATCAAACCGCCGAGCTGATCCAGTACGACAACCCCCAGGTGATCGTGCTGCGAAACGGCGAAAACTGGGAATATCCCCGCACGGAAACCACCATCGGCGGCAAACAGATTTTCCGCTCCCTGATCCGATTGCAGGAGGACGACGTGTTCATCGCCATGAGCGATGGCTGTCCCCACGCGGGCATCGGCATCGGCTACAATTTCGGCTGGAAGCGGGAAGACATCATCACCTTCATGGAGGCCATGAGCCTGTGCGGCTACACGGCCAAGAATCTCTCTACCCTGCTGGTGGACGAGTGCAACAAGCTCTATGGCGGGAAGCCCGGGGACGACGCCACCTCCTGTGTGGTGCGCATCCGCAAGCGCGTGCCCATGAACATGCTCTTCGGCCCGCCCAGCAACCGGGACGACGGCGACCGGATGATGAACCTGTTTTTCGCCAAGGAGGGCAAGCACATCATCTGCGGCGGTACTACCTCCTCCATCGCCGCCAAATGGCTGAACAAGCCCCTGCGCGCCTCCCTGGATTTTACCGGCGATATCCCACCCATCGCCTATCTGGAGGGCGTGGATTTGGTTACCGAGGGCGTGATCACCGTGAACCGCGTGGTGGAATACGCCAAGGATTACATCGGTGAAAACCAGCACTACGAGGCCTGGAGCAGCGGCAAGGACGGCGCGTCCATGATCAGCCGGCTGCTGTTTGAGGAAGCCACGGACATCAACTTCTACGTAGGCAAGGCCGTGAACCCCGCCCATCAGAACCCCGATCTGCCCATCAATTTTAACATCAAAATGAATTTGGTGAAGGAACTGTCGGAAGCGCTGAAAAAAATGGGCAAGCGCATCAAAGTCAGCTACTTCTAAGGAGAAACCATGCGTAAATTCGATACCAAGGTGCAATACCTGAAATACAAGGTGCTGCGGGAAGTGGCACGGCAGGCCTGGAACGACACGCTGCTGGACAACGTGCTGGATATTCCCAAAATGATCGTGCCCGGCAAGGTGCCCACCATGCGCTGCTGCGTGTACAAGGAGCGGGCCATCCTGGCCGAGCGCGTGAAGTTAGCCATGGGCGGGGGCAATACCGGCAACATCATCAACGTGATCGATATCGCCTGCGACGACTGCCCCGCCGTGGGCTATCAGGTCACCGATTCCTGCCGGGGCTGTCTGGCCCATCGGTGCGAAGACGCCTGCCGCCGCGGCGCGATCTCCTTTGACCACAACCACGAGGCGCACATCGACAAAACCAAATGCGTGGAATGCGGCCAATGCGCCAAGGTGTGCCCCTACAGCGCCATCGTCAACCGCAAGCGCCCCTGCCAGAACGCCTGCAAGATCAAGGCCATCTCCATTAACGAGGATAACGCCGCCAAGATCGACGATGAAAAGTGCATCCAGTGCGGCGCGTGCGTGTATCAGTGCCCCTTCGGCGCCATCAGCGACCGTTCCTTCATCATCAATGTGATCGATATGCTGAAAAAGAGCCAGGGCAACACCAAATACAAGGTGTACGCTCTGGTGGCGCCCGCCATCGGCAGCCAGATGAATTACGCCAAGCTGGGCCAGGTGATCACCGGCATCAAGGAGCTGGGCTTCTACACCGTGGTGGAAGTCGCCCTGGGGGCGGATATGGTGGCCCAGGCGGAGTCCAAGGAACTGACCGAAAAAGGCTTCCTGACCTCCTCCTGCTGCCCGGCGTTCGTGCGCTATGTCAAAACCGCCTTCCCGGCGCTGGTGCCTTATATTTCCCACAATCTGTCGCCCATGGGGACCATCGCCAAATACATCAAGGAACACGAAACAAACGCGAAAATCGTGTTCATCGGCCCTTGCACCGCGAAAAAGGCGGAGGTGCAGCTGGACGATGTGAAGCCCTGGGTGGACGCCGCTATCACCTTTGAGGAATTGCAGGCGCTGCTGGACAGCCGGGATATCGACATCACCACCCTGCCCGAGGACGTGCTGGACAACGCCAGCTACTTTGGCCGCATCTTCGCCCGCAGCGGTGGTTTGTCCGACGCCGTGGCCGAGGGCCTGAAGGAACAGCATCTGGACGATTTCCAGCTGAAGGCCTGCGCCTGCGACGGCATTGAGGAATGCCGCATGGCGCTGCTCAAAAAGAGCAGGAACGTCCTGGACGCCAATTTCATCGAGGGTATGGCCTGCGTGAACGGCTGCATCGGCGGCGCGGGCAACCTGACCCACGGCGAAAAGAACAAGGCCGCCGTGGACAGCTATGGCCGGGAAGCCCTGGAAAAGACCATTCTGGATGCCATCGCGCCTCTACAATAACTGAATGTTCATGGCGGCAAAGCAACATTGCCGCCATGTATTTGGTGTATCATGCGCTGCACGCCGGAAAGCAGGCAAAGATCTGTCGATGCCTTATTCTTTGCCTATTCTCATCAATGGAAACAGGCGAATTGAATATGAGTATCCGCCCATACAGTTGGCGAAGACGATCGAGATTTCACTATTTCACTAAAAACGATGGCTTGGATCTGGACAGTATCGGATGTAAATCAGGCGGCTGTCAGCGGCATATTGCCATATAAATTGACACCAATTACCCCAATTCTGCCTTGAGAGCGATTTTCTCCCATACAGATGGTAATTTCCTCGTGCACTTGAAATTCGGCCCCTTAGAATCGAAAATTAGCTTGATCCATACCATATATTGATTGCAGAAATTGCTTTTAATACTATATATCGTATGGTTTTTGGTCATTAAACTCCTCTGGTATTTTAGCAGATAAACAGCGACTCAATGCTGCCGGCACAACTTTGATGGCTGTGCCGGCATGTTTGTTTATAAGGATAGAACGAAATTATGCAGGATGATTTCTTCTGCTCTGCTTCGTATGTTGTTCATTCTGCAGACCCATTCAAGGGGCTGAGTTTCCTTGAAATTCTCTGTGATGCCTTCCTGCGCTGCCATCTGCTCAACCAGCCTTTCCAGCATGCTTGTTGCTCTTTCATTGGCATCAGCGAGATGTCTGTAAAGAGTTCCGTTTAGGATGAACTGCTCATACAACCCCGGATGTTCTGCCTCCAGGTATTTCATGTGCATTCTGCCCCATTTTCCAATGGGACGGGGTTCTTTATCACCGATTACCAAATCGGGATACAGCATGCCGTCATCACGAAGTGTGTAGGTGCCGCCAAGTTCTTCATACAGGGACTTCATCATCGTTTCCTCCTTCAAGTGTGGGCGTTTGGCGCTGTGAAATGGGTTTAGCACTACGGTTGCCGACTTTGTTGTGTTGAGGCTGATGATTAGTTCCTTATGACAATGAATGCAAGCTTTCCCCCTGGGATTTTCCCGGCTTTCTTTGGCCAGAAGCCACTAACTTTCGTAACCCCATATTGAGTGGCGAATGTTGCTTTCTTTACCCAACCAAGTATTATCGCCTATTGGGATGCAAGGGATGAATCCCTTGCCGCGGGGACGAACCGCCGATGACCGCCTGTGGCGGAAATCTCATCGGCGGTGAGATCAGCCGAAACAAGCAATATCCGAAGGATTTGCGCCGATTGAGGCTGCGGAATTGGGGCCGCGGAGGCCCCAGCGTTCCTTTTGTTGGATAAAATACTACTGAACTGTACCCATTCGATTGCTTCATCCATGATTTTGGGGTATAATATGATCAGTTATCAGCCGGACTGACGAAGCGGCGGTTACCCGCGCCAAAACACCGTGCGGCATACAAGGCCCGCGCGGTATTATGAAAGGGAACGGGAAGATTATTTTTTGCCGAGGCCGGACAGGATGTCGAGCGCGCCGCTCAGCAGGCCGTCCACGAGCGGGCTTCCGCCCTCATCCTGCACCTGCTTTTCGCCTTTCAGCACGGCTTCCGCGTTCTTGCGAACGGTTGCGCTCGCGGAACGGTAGAGTTCCAGAAAGCGTTTTTCCGCTGCGGTCAGCTTGATTTCGGCGGAGGCGGCGGGCTTCTTCGCTGTTGGTTTTTTCGCTGCCGCGGGTTTCTGGGCAGCGGATGAGATATACCCCGCGGCTTCCAGCAGCGATTTCTGTGTCACGCCCGTTGCTTTTGCGATCGCTTTCAGCTCGGCCTGGCTCAGATCCTTTACGCCGCGTTCCGCCTGGCTGATTTCGCTGGCCGTGAGACCGTCGATCATTGCCGCCAGTTTTTCCTGGCTCAATCCGGCTTTTGTACGGGCTTCCTTGATCAGCTCGCCCACTTTCTTTTGTGCCATGGCAATGTACCTCCTGGCTGTTTTTCTACATGATACCACAGGTTTCGCCTGTCCGCAAGGACAATCACGTTTTTTCTTTTCAGGCAATATACTTATACGCAAGGAAAAGGAGCGGAGATCATGCAGCCGTTATTACTGTGTATTGGCATGGAGCAGAATCAGCTGATGCGCGTATCCTTCGCCGCTATGGCGCTGGGCATCCGTGTAAAGGCTGTGGCGGAAGAGGAATGGGGCCAGACTATCGGCGCGCTCTGCGGGCTTGAACCGGGGAACACCAATGCCGCCGAAGTCCGGATAAGCGAACCGATGATCGTGATGGCGTTTTTTGACAGTGCCCTCATGGACCGGCTGCTTAAGAGCCTGCGCGACGGCAGGCAGACGGTGCGCCTCAAGGCCGTCCTCACGCCGTACAATCAGCATTGGACGTGCGGTCAGCTTTACCGGCAGCTTTGCCAGGAGGCCGCGCAGATGGGAAAGACATGAAGAGGCACGTCCGAACGCTGACACCAGGAACACATCAAGTCATTATACCAATAAAACCTGAAATGATCGCAAGGAGGCTTTTGTTCAATGCCCAATCCGATTCTGCCTTTATGGGAATATATTCCCGACGGAGAACCTCGTGTGTTCGGAGACCGCGTTTACCTGTACGGCTCTCACGACCGTGCGGCATGCGACGCTTTCTGCGATTACAAGCTGAAGGTCTGGTCCGCGCCGCTGAATGATCTGAACGCCTGGCAGTGCCATGGCGACAGTTTCCGCACGCGCCCCGGCAGAAGCCGCAAAGCGGATACTCCCTGGACGGATCACGAATTATACGCCCCGGACGTGGTTGAAAAGGACGGCAAATATTATTTATACGCGTATATCGTTGGCGCTAAAGGCGCGGTGGGTGTTTCCGACAAGCCGGAGGGTCCTTTCCGTCTGCTGTCCGCCTATCGGTATACCGATCAGGTGGGCGATGATGGCATCTTCAACGACGCCGGCGTGCTGGTGGACACAGACGGACGTGTGTACGTATACTATGGTTTTACGCAATCCCATATGAACGAACTGGACCCCGAAACCATGTGCGACGTTCTTCCCGGCAGCTACCGTCATCCCGTGATCGACGACAGGGAAAACGTGCCGGTGGAGCAGCGATTCTATGAAGCCAGCTCTCCGCGTAAAATCGGCGATACCTATTACCTGATCTATTCTCCCCGAAAAGGCAGCCGTCTGGCTTACGCAACCGGCGATTCGCCTGCCGGTCCTTTTACTTATCGGGGTTACATTATCGACAACGCCGTGGATTATCCCGGCGGAAACAATCACGGCTCCATCGCCTGCCTGAACGGGCAATGGTACGTGTTCTATCACCGGATGACAAACAACTCCATCACGAGCCGCCGAGCCTGCGCGGAAAAAATCACCATCCTGCCGGACGGTTCCATCCCACCTGTGGAAATGACCTCTCTGGGCTTTGAGGACGCGCTGAATCCGTATCGGATTACGTCCGCTGAAATTGCCTGCGTACTTACCGACGGCTGCTTCATCACGGAAAAGGATGTGTTCACCCGCACAGTTACCGATATAACGGACGGCTGCGTGATCGGGTACAAATATTTTGACTTTGGAACTGACGAGACCGGCGACGGGATGACGTTGGCCTTGCGGGTGAAGGGAATGGGCGTAAACTGCCGAGCGCATGTTTTGCTGGATGATCCGAAAGCGGGCATCGAAATCGGTGTATGCGCCATTGGCACCGGTGACGGGGTATACAGAACAAAAGTAGCGCCTGTGACGGGAAAACACGCGCTGTATCTTGTGGCCGAAAACAGGATCGAAGGATGGATGGGACAGTTTTTTGAAAACCGGAGACTTTTTGAGCTTGAATCCTTCGTATTCCTGAAATAGATCGGATGAATATCCATGCTGTCCGGCGAGCGTCTTTTTTCCATGATGCATGCTGATTCTCTGCGCATTTCATGTCCTCTGTCCGCCAACGGCAAATTTGGAAATGGAATTGCTGTTTATTTACATGCAAAGCGCTCTGACTTACTGACTGTTAAATCGCAAAAAGTGCGCATTGCTGAATTATCAGTTTTGTGGTAATATTGAAATGGTTAAAAATGGCACTCTGCATTGCGAAAAACGCTGACCCCCCTGCTCCAACAGCAAAGAAAGGAAATGATGCCCATGAACAAACTGATCATCAACACCGAGGTTACCAAAGGCCACATCAGCAAGGACATCCAGGGCCAGTTCTCCGAGCATCTGGGACGCTGCATCTACGGCGGTCTGTATGTGGGCGAGAACAGCGACATCCCCAACGTGAACGGAATGCGCTCCGACGTGGTGAAGGCGCTCCGCGAAGTCGGCTTGCCCGTGCTGCGCTGGCCCGGTGGGTGCTTTGCCGACGAATACCACTGGCAGGACGGCATCGGGCCCAAGGAAACGCGCAAGAAAATGGTAAACACCCACTGGGGCGGCGTCACCGAGGACAACAGCTTCGGCACCCACGAATTCTTTGAGCTGTGCAAACAGATCGGCTGCGATACCTACGTGAACGGCAACGTGGGAAGCGGCAGCGTGCGGGAAATGAACGAATGGGTGGAGTACATGACCTTTGAGGGCCTCTCTCCCATGGCGAATCTGCGCAAGGAAAACGGCAGCGAGGAAGCGTTCCCACTCAAATACTTCGCCATGGGCAACGAGCCCTGGGGCTGCGGCGGCAACATGACCGCCGAATACTACGCCAACGAGTACCGCAAGTACCAGACCTACGTGCGCCAGTACGGCAAACAGAAGGTGTTCAAGATCGCCGCGGGCGCGAACAGCGCGGACTACCACTGGACGGAAACCCTGATGAAGAACGCGGGACAATTCATCGACGGCCTGTCCGTACACTACTACACCGTACCCCATGACTGGCAGCACAAGGGCAGCGCCCTGGGCTTTACCGAGGCGGATTACTTTGAAACCCTGAAAAAGGCTCTGTTCATCGACGAACTGATTTCCCGCCACAGCGCCATCATGGATCAGTACGACAAAGACAAGCGCGTGGCCCTGATTGTGGACGAATGGGGTACCTGGTACGATGTGGAGGAGGGCACCAACCCCGGCTTCCTCTACCAGCAGAACTCCATGCGCGACGCCATGGTGGCGGGCTTGAGCCTGAACATATTCAATAAACACTGCGACCGCGTGCGCATGGCGAACATCGCCCAGCTGGTGAACGTGCTGCAGGCCATGATCCTGACCGAAGGCCCGCGGATGCTGCTGACGCCCACCTACTTCGTGTTCAAGCTGTTCCGCGATCACCAGGAAAACGAACTGCTGGCGAGCCATCTGCTGACCTCCGACATCGAAGCGGACGGCGTGAAGCTGCCCGCCGTGCAGGAGTCCTGCTCCATCGCGCCGGATGGCACAGTGCATATCACGCTCGTGAATCCCGGTCTGAAGGAAAGCCAGGTGGTCACCATCGAAACCACCGGGCTGCGCCCCTCCCATGTGATCGGCCGGATGCTCACCGGCAAAATGGACGACCACAATACCTTTGACGATCCGCATCAGGTGGAGGATCAGCCCTTCGTCAGCTTTACCATGACCGGCAGCGGTCTCATCGTCACTCTGCCGCCGTGCAGCGTGGTGCACCTTGCAATCAAGTGAGGAGTCAGGAGTGAATAGAGCGCAGGGTACAGAGTTCAGAGTACAGATGATATAGTGATAACAAAAGGAAACCCGCGATTGGTCAACTATATAAATCTGAACTCTATACTCTGTACTCTGTACTCTGTACTCTGTACTCTCTTTCTCGCCCTTCCTGCTTGTAAGATTTCATTATGAATATGCATTTCAACGAAAAGTGCAAGCGCTGTCTGCTGCGCGAGGCGTTCCCGACGGATTATGAAAAGTACGTGGCGGGGCTGCTGCTGAAAATACCGGAAAGCGTGAAAACGCCCGAAGCGATGTATCAGCAGCGGCTTTCAATCTGTTCCGCTTGCGATCAGCTGCAAAACGGCACCTGTATGGGCTGCGGCTGCCTGGTGGAACTTCGGGCCGCATACGCGAAGGAAAAATGTCCTTTCAAAAAATGGTAAACTGCATCGCCCGCGGAACATGTCTGTTCCGCGGGCAGAGCGGTACTGATTCACGAAATGTTTCAAGAAATTTTTTAAAAATTCTTGCTTTTTTTTGAGAAGTGTGCTATTATACCAACGTTGCTTCGTTGAGGAGCAACATTGAGCGCCCTTAGCTCAGCTGGATAGAGTGTTTGACTACGAATCAAAAGGTCGTGGGTTCGAATCCCCCAGGGCGCGCCATGAGAAAAGCCTTGTCCCATAAGGGTTTCAAGGCTTTTTTGTTTTGTCAAAGGTATTCGATTTTTGAGCGTTTGGGGACTATTTTGGGGACTACAGCCCTTTATTTTGCTTCTCTCCGGGCATTTTCCAGCGCCTCAGCGATGGCATTTGTGGCGCGGGTATTCGCGTCCATGAACGCATGAGCATAGATGTTCAAGGTGGTGGAGGTCTGAGCGTGACCGAGCCGCGCGGCAACGTCCCGAGCATTCAAACCTTGAGCAATCATGATTGTGGCAGCGGTGTGTCTCAGGCCATACAGTGTAATTGGACGCAAGCCGTATTCCTTTACAATTTTCTGGAATTTCTGTGTAGGTGAACTGATATTCAGGCGATAACCCAAAGCCCCGGTAAAAACCGCGTCGGGTTCGGGCCAATTCCCGCCAAAACCAAGCCGATATTCCGCTTGCTCTTTGCGGTGTTGCTGGAGAATTGTCATGATGGTTGGCGGGAGGTCGATCATGCGGATGGATTTTTGCGTTTTCGGGCGATCCGTGCGGATATTGCCTTTTCCGTTGACATACACAGCGCCGGCGCGGACAGTCAGCACATTCCCGTCAATATCCTGCCAATTCAGCCCGATCAATTTACCGGGGCGCATTCCGGTATAAATCGCCATGTAGAAGAATAGCCGCCATTGAGTATTCACCGCGTCAACCTTTGCTTGTTCTTCACGTTTGCACTTTCTCAGGGCCTGATATATCGCCCGTTGTCGGCACTTCGGCCCGCAATACTTTCTTCTTTTATCAGACGAAGAAAATTCAGTGCCGCAAATCGGGCAGACTTTTGTTTCTCGCATTACTCCACCTTGACTTCCTGCCCTTCGGAATATGTTTTCAATTCATCGGGGTCATATCGAACAGGAACACACTGCTCCGGGCGAACGGTTCCCAATTCGGTGGAAATCGTCATTTTTTGCGCCGGAACAATAAAACTCAAGCCGTGGTATAACTGATCGAGATTGGTTTCCGGGTTCGCTGCCCGGATCGCGTCTGCCGTGACGTGGAATTGCTGCGCGATAGCATGAAGGTTTTCGCTCCCATTGCAGAATAACTTGACAGCATTCCGGCTTTCGGGAATTTCCTTCTGTTTTTCTGTGCGCTGTTCGCCGCTGTTCCGCGCTTTTTCTTTCGTTTCGCCCGGCTCGGCGTTCACATCCTTGATCTGCGCCGCGTTGAATCCTCCGTTATCAATCTGCCCGAACAGTACGCCCGCTTTTCCGGTGCCGGGCGCTCTGAAAAAACAGTCCTTTCTCATCGTTCATACTGTTCTTTTTTTCGCCAAGCCGCCTCGTTGACGACTTACACCTCGCGTTCGGGCATTCGGTTTCTTGCTGTTCCGGTCAGCGGCTTTGATCGGTTTCCCCCGCATCGGGGGGGCGGGTTTTTAGCGTGCTCATGATGTTTCTCCTTCCATTTTATTCCACGTCAGGTAACGCCGCAACGATTGCGTCAATGCTCTTCCAGCGCTCTTCCGGTGTCATACCGTCCATAGGATCGAGCGGGTTGCGGGGCTGGGTGATTTCGACATCGTGCCGATTAGAAAAAACCATGGAAGAATTTAACAAAACGAAAATGCTCATGGCTTCGGAGGCTGCGCCGCGGTCAGCTGCCATCTGGCGCAATCCAGCCCACGCAGTTTGCAATGTCGTGATAAATCGGCTGTTTCAGTATCACTATGCCGGGAGAGATAGTCATACATGCCACGTCTCGACAATCCAAGAGCAGAGGCAAAAATTTCCATATTCGGAAGAAGTCCTGCTCTCGCGCATTCCTTCATGACATTCTCTGCAACGGCCCTCACAGCGCTTACGTCAGCAAGGTTCGTCTTGACAGGGTTCTTCCGTGTCAGTTCGGTTTGCAAAGCCACGATCTCGCCAATCGCCGCTGCCTTTGCCGCCTGCGTCTTTCCGGCATCGTATACCGAACTTTGCTTTTCCGGCAATTCGTTTCTTTCATTTGTGTCCATTTAGGTTCACCCCCTTTCTTCGTACAACCGTCAACGAGCGCAAAATCCTGTCAATTTCTTCCTGCTCCGCTTTCTTCTTCGCTGCAATCCGCTCGTCAGCTTCTCTCGCCACATCGGGGTAGTGTTCACGCAGTTCCATTTCTATGCCGTCCGCTATGGTTCGCCCTGCCGTTCCTTCCGGCAGAGCCAGCGCCTCAACCAACAATCGAGTACTTTCTTCCTCCCGTTCGAGGACAGCCTTGTAATCGCTGAGTTCACGCTCTTTTTTCCGAATCAGCGTTTTCACGGTGGCACCTACGCTATCACGCGCAATGATCGCTTTGACGATTTCGGGGGTAGTGAGGGTCGTGTAGTCCATAATTGATCATTCCTTTCTAAAATGAACCGTCATGATCACCTTCCCACCGACGCGGCCAATCACGGTATCCAGTTCGACATGGCGTTCAAGGTGGTGTTCCGCGACATAGGCAAGGAAATCATCATGAGTGCGGCCAACCTTGACGCCGGCCGGAACATAATCCATTTTCTTCTGCTTCCTGGGTTTAAACTTCACCGCCCTTGGAAGATCAAGCACGGACGCGGAATAGTATCCTTTTTTAAAGTGACGGTAAACTGTACTCTTGGAACAGGTGATACCCGGAGAATTTGCCATGATATGGTAAAGGTGCTGCCCCTTTTTCAGGCCATCGGTAATGATCCGATCCGTATCGTAAAACGCTTGCTTGTTCAGGGGAATCCCTTCCCGAGCTTCGGTCAGCAGCGTTTTGTATTCAGACTGTGCCACATCAGCACGGTAGTAGTAGCTTACATAGCGACAGGAAGCGGAATTTTTTGGGGACATCCGTTGCACACATAAGGCGCTTTCAATAGTCGCGGGCATGTTCCGGTTTCCTTCGTAAAGCCGTTTCAATGTTCTGTTCTATGGTGCATGACTTCATACGAAATCGTTGTCGGGTCCTTTTCCAGAAACCGTCCGATCGCTTTGAACGTCATCCGCTTTGTCAGGCATTCTTCAACCTCCTTCCGTTGCTCTCCTGTTATTGCTCGCCCAACTAAATCATGAATTATGTGCGGGCGATAAATCGGTCCATCCTGCGTCACTCAACCTTGAAATACCTCCAGTATTCCTGCGGTTTCGTTCCTTGTCTGGAACGATTTCTCATCCCGCATCTGAAT
>JAFWQM010000006.1 GCA_017509065.1 Clostridia bacterium | reverse complement strand
GGCTGCCGTCGGCCAGCACCAGATCGGAGAAGCGGGCAGCGTAGAACTTGCTGTCTTCGGGATGCCAGTCCATGATCAGCTTGTTTTCTTCGCCGCCTTCAGCGCCCTTGATGCGGATGGTCAGGTACTTGCACCAGGAAATGCCGTCCAGCGCCCACATGTTCACGGCTTCGCCCCAGTTGGCCATCCAGTCGGCGGCATGGGCGAAGTAGTCGTCTTCGCTGTCATAGTCTTCGGGATCAAAGGCCTTGGGGCGATAGTCGATCTTGATAGCGCCGTCTTCGTTCTTGGCGCGCAGGTTGGCCCAGTTGTCCCACCACATGTTCACGCCGTTGGGAGCCAGCTCAGGCTTGGAATTGGGATCACGGTCGTCAAAATTATCCCACAGGAACACTTCGCCTTCCGCCAGGGCGGGGGCGGCTACTGCCAGCAGCATCATGGCAGCCAGAAGGATCGCCAGGAACTTTTTCATACGTTTTCTCCTCCGTTTTTTTGCTTGATTAGGTTTAACGCTAAACCTATCAGATGGTTTGATTATAGCATGCCTCCTTCCACCTGTCAAGAGGGAAAAATAAAAAATGTGGGAAAAAATTTTCCGTTTTATCTTGCTATTTGGGAAAATGTGTGTATAATAGAGGAAAAGAGGTTTAGCGCTAAACCTTTTACCACAGAGCAGGAGGAAACAATAAATGAAAAAACCGATCCTTCTTCTGACCGCGTGCTTGCTGATCATCCTGACGGCGATTCCAACCCTGGGCCTAACGGATCAGCACATCACCAAACTGACCCTCTATGAAGGCCCCAAAACCATGCAGACCTCCGGGGACGCCATTGTCAGCGTCAACGACTATGATCTGTTCGTTTACGATGTGATGGTGAACCACGAACACATCTGGAACGCCAATACCCAGCCTACCACCACGCCCATGGCGTATTTTGATTTTGAGGGCACGGTCCGTGTCCGCATCGAAATGCCGGGGCTGCCTCAGGCGGTGGAAAGCGCGGTGGTACAGCCCTATGCATTAGGCATCGTGCCGGAAGTGAAGGACGGCGCGGTCACCTTCACCATCACCGAGCCGGGGCAGTATACCGTGGTATTCAACGGCAGCGTGAACAAAGCCCTGCATCTTTTTGCCAATTCCCTGGAAACCGACGTGCCGGACCCCAACGATCCCGACGTGTTCTGGATCGGCCCCGGGGAATGGGCAATCGACGCCATCGCCCTGCAGGATAACCAGACGCTGTATCTCTCCGGCGGCGCGGTGCTGCATTCCATCATTTCCGTGGCCAATGCCAGCAACGTGAAAATCTGCGGCCGGGGCCTCATCGACGGCAGCGATTATCCCGCATGGAACCAGGCGGGCTCCTACGCCAGGGTGCCCATCGACCTGAATCACAGCAAGAACGTGACCGTGGAGGGCATCAGTATTGTTAATTCCAACTGCTGGAACCTGAATTCTTACTCCTCCAAGAATGTAACCATTAATAATGTAAAAATCATTTCAGGTCGGCAGAACGGCGACGGCTTCACCTTCCAGTCCTGCACCAACCACACGGTGACCAACTGCTTCGCCCGCACCTGGGACGACAGCCTGGTTCTCAAGAATTATTCCGGCTCCACCAAGGGCATCACCTTCAAAAACATCCAGGTGTGGACCGATCTGGCCCAGTCCATGGAAATCGGCTATGAGACCGACAAGGGCATGACCCTGGACCCCGAAATCAGCGAAGTGCTCTTTGAAGATATCACGGTGCTCTACAACTTCCACAAGCCCGTCATCAGCATCCACAACAGCGACGACGCCTTCGTACACAATATCATTTACCGCAATATCGTGGTTGAAAACGCCTTTATGCAGGGCGACAACGGAAACAACAAGGAACTGATCGAAATGACCCTGCAAAACTCCTCCTGGTCCACCGTGCGGGACGAGTTCGGCTCCATCGACGATGTGCTCATCGACGGGCTGACCGTCATCAACACCGCAGACGGCAAGGTGCCCCGGTCTCGCATGTCCGGCATGGGTGAGGATAACATGATCACCAACGTGACGCTGAAAAACGTCACTATCCTGGGCAACCCCATCACGACCCTGAAAGAAATGAAGCTGTCCATAGACGATTACTGCGACGGCATCGTGATCGAGTGAGAAGGGAGCGAGAATAAATGAAACGGTTTTTATGCCTGATGCTTGCGCTGCTGCTGGCCGCGCCGTGCTTGGCCTGCTGCGAAGAAACGGAAGAAATCAAAACCATTGTGACCATCGTGGCCGCTCCGGATCAAACCAAGGCGGAGCGTCCGCCCTGCTTCCCTGATCCGGCGGACGATTATATCCCCCTGCCTGAAACGGAAAACCTGGCCTTAGGGAAACCCGTCGCTTCCGGCGCGCATACCGATGTATATGTGATCAAAAACGTGAACGACGGCAAAACCGACACCTATTGGGAAAGCAAGGGCTTCCCGGCAGAGGCAGTCTTTGATCTGCAGGGTACGTTCAGCGTTTCCACCGTGGCCGTGTGCCTGAATCCCTCCTCCATCTGGGAGCCCCGCATCCAGGAGATTGCCGTGTGGGTGAGCCTGGACGGGGAAACCTTCACTCAGGTCGCCGCTCCGGAAAAATACCAGTTCGACGCTGCCACCGGCAACCGCATCCGCATTGATTTTGACGCCGCTCAAGCCGCGTTTGTAAAGGTGATCTTCACCCTCAATACCTCCTCCCGCACCGGCGGGGCGCAAGCGGCGGAAATCTGCATCTTTGAATAACCTGCTTCACGCAAACAAACGCTGCCGGTACTCATCAGCCGGCAGCGTTTTTCTGAAAGGAACGAAAGGTATGTATTATGAAAGCATACAATGCGAAATCCCTCTTAATTATCATGCGGAATCGGTTCGTCACGGCAGGAATTTGCCGGATGCCAGATAGAGTTCATACCACTCGTGATGGGTCAGATGAACGCCCGAGGCCGCGCAGATGTCTTTCAGGTGCTGCGGGTTCATGGTGCCCGCGATGGCCTGCATCCGGGCTGGATGCCGCAGGATCCAAGCAATGGCGATGGCGGTCTTGGGTACATTGTACTTTTCACCTAATTCTCCCAGGACGCGGTTCAGCTCAGGGAAGTCGGGATGATCGACAAAGCAGCCCTTGAACATCCCGAACTGGAGAGGCGACCAGGCCTGGATCGTGATATCGTGCAGGCGGCAGTAATCCATAAGGCCGTTGTCGCGGTCCGTGGAACGGTCCGTGGTCAGGTTGTTGAGGTAAAGACCCGGATCGATGAGCTGCGTCTGATCCAGGGAGAATTGCAGCTGATTGATTACCAGCGGCTGCTTCACGTACTTTTTCAGCAGTTCCAGTTGGCCGGGGGTCACGTTGCTGACGCCGAAAAAGCGCACCTTGCCCTGGCTGTGCAGTTCGTCGAAGGCTCGTGCCACTTCTTCCGGATCGAACAATAAATCCGGGCGATGGAGCAGCAGCACGTCCAGATAGTCTGTTTTGAGCCGTTTCAGGCTTTCTTCTGCGCTGATCAGAATATCTTCCCGGCTCCAGTCAAATTCCTTTCGGTCAAAGTGCAGCCCGCACTTGCTTTGCAGAATTACGTCCTCCCGCCTCAGCCCCGTCAAGGGAAACGCATCGCCGAAACGCGTCTCTGCTTCACCGTTGCCGTAGCAGGTGGCATGATCGAAGAAATTGACGCCCTCTTCGGCGGCGGCGCAGATCATGTTGGCCGCTTCCCGAACGGAAAGCGCAGGCATGCGCATGCAGCCGAGAATGATGGCGGAGGCATTTTGCGGGCCTTGTGAAATGTTCAGCATTTTCATGGGTTTTTCTCCTTTCTGTTTCTGAGATCAATCACTTTTATACCACGCCCCCGGTGGCGGCGCTTTGGATGCGGTTCATGCGCGCGTAACTGCCGCCCAGGGCCACGAGCTCCTCATGGGTGCCTTCCTCGATGACCCGGCCCTCCTCCAGCACGATGATCTTATCCGCGTTCCGGATGGTGGACAGCCGGTGTGCAATGGCGATGATGGTGCATTTTCCGGCGATCCCGGCGATGGCTTTCTGAATCTGCTGTTCCGTTTCCACGTCCACGGAGGCGGTGGCTTCGTCCAGAATGATGATGGGAGAGCGGCGCAGGATGGCCCGGGCGATGGCGACGCGCTGTTTTTGGCCGCCGGAGAGCCTCAGCCCCCTTTCGCCCACCTGGGTTTCGTAGCCGTCCGGCATGGCAAGGATATCCTGGTGGATATTCGCCGCCTCGGCGGCTTTTTGAATGTCCTCTGCCGTGGCGTCCGGCACGGCGTAGCCGATGTTTTCGGCGATGGTGCCGTTGAAGAGAAAGGTGTCCTGCAGCACGGGAGAAATATTCCGCCGCAGGCTCTCCAGCGTAACGCCGCCGATGTCGCATCCGTCGATCAGGATACGGCCGGCGTTGGGCTCATAAAAGCGGGAGATCAGCTGGGTCAGGGTGGTTTTGCCCACGCCCGTGGGGCCCACCAGCGCCAGCATTTTCCCCGGCTTGCAGTGGAAGGAAACATCTTTCAGCACGGGTATTTTCTCGTCATAGGAAAAACTCACATGGTCAAAGCGGATGTCGCCCCGGACATCGGTGAGCGGAAAAGCGTCCTGACGGTCCTGAATCTCGCAGGGCGTATCCAGCACGGCGAGCACGCGCTCCGCCCCGGCCATGGACTGCTGCATATTCTCCAGCAGATTGGCCAGCCCCGTGACCGGCGCGTAAAACAGGCCCAGATACAGCAGGAACGCCACGATATCCTCTACCCTGAGGCCCTCCCGCCAGGCAAGATACCCGCCGAACCCAACCACCAGGATCGTGCCCAGGGAGGAAATGAACTCCACCGAGGGATGGAAAATGGCGCTGATCTTGAGGGCCTGCAGCATGGCGCGGATATGTTCAAAGTTCCTTTCGTCCACCTTGCCCGTTTCATATTCTTCCCGGCCGAAGGACTGGATCTCGTGGATGCCGGAAAGGTTATCCTGCAATTTGCCGTTGAGCTCGCCCATCTTCTTCTGGGAAATGCGGAAATAGGGACGGACTTTTTTGGAAAAGATCACGCCGGACACCAGGATCAGCGGGATCGGCGCGCAGGTAATCAGAGCCAGCTTGGGGTTGATGGTCAAAAGCACCGTCAGCACGCCGAGGAAGGTGACCAGGTTGGTGATAGTTTCCGGGATCATGTGGGCATAGAGCAATTCAAAATCCCGTGTGTCGTTGACCACCCGGCCCATCAGATCGCCGGTTTGCTTGTCGTGGAAGTATCCCAGGTGCATACGCTCCAGCTTGTCATAGGTTCGGGTGCGCAGATCGCCCACCAGATACCAGGCCGCTTTATGCGCCAGGTAATTGCTCAGGAACCGGAACAGGATGCGCAGCAGATACAGCCCGATCAGGATCAGCGTCAGGGTGATGATCCTTCGCATGCCCGCATCGTCCACCCCGCGCTCCACAATGCCCGTCATGGCGGAAAGCGCCTTCGGCGCAGCCAGATTGACCGCGGTCAGGCCCAGCGTGGACAGGATCGCGACGATGTAAAGCCCCTTGTACCGAATGGCTTCGCGGCTCAGCCGCCACAGCATTTTCATGAGTCCTCCTTTGGCACGTGCTTGTCAGGCGCGTCATACTTTTCTTTTTGAAGGGCTTTATAAGCACGCAGCCTATTGTTCCATCCGCAGCGTCCGGTATTCTCCCGGGGGCATGCCCTTTTCCGCATGGAACACGCGGTTGAAGCTGGAGATGCTCTGGAATCCGGACAGCATGGCCACCTCCGTCATGGTTTTTTCCTTGTCCGCCAGCAGCTCCGTCGCCTTTTCCAGCCGGATCATGTTGAGCCACTTGCTGTAGTTCATCCCGGTCACGCTGCGAAAGATCCTGGAGAAATACTCCTTG
>JAFWQM010000053.1 GCA_017509065.1 Clostridia bacterium | reverse complement strand
GAATTATGTGCGGGCGATAAATCGGTCCATCCTGCGTCACTCAACCTTGAAATACCTCCAGTATTCCTGCGGTTTCGTTCCTTGTCTGGAACGATTTCTCATCCCGCATCTGAATTCACGATTCAATTGGGCGAGCAATATGTCATACGTTTGTACCTCAACTGCTGCCTCCCGCTTACATGATTATAATGGATTATTATGTTTTCAGGGCAGGAACTTGTCAATTCCTATTCTGCTCAAAAGCTGTTTTTTTGCAGGTGAATCCGGAACTGAAAATGAACACCCACAACATGGGCAACGATCTGACAGCCGAAAAAACCTACACTGACAAGGAATTTGCGGACAAGGCGTCGAAAATATAATTACCTGGCCCGGCTGCGGCGTGGACGACCCGTCCGTGCGGGTGCTGAGAAACAACGGGGTCAGCGCGGTGCAATCATGAATTTGCGGAGGTATTCATGGTAGAACTCAGACAAATCACAGAGGAAAACTACCTCGACGCATTTCATCTCAGGCTTGCGCCGGGACAGGAGGATTTCGTTTCCCACCCGATACGGAGCCTTGCGCAGGCATATGTTTACAGAAACCAGTGCCAGCCGTTCGGTATCTACACAGCAGGGAAAATGGTCGGGTATGTCATGGTGATCTAAAAAGATTTGGCATGGGTTTTTCGTTCTGTATGAAGATGGCAAACTGGATCTGCGGAGGTAGGGCCATGAAAAGAATTGTATTGATGTCATTATGTATCCTGTTGGCCATCACAGTTTCTGGATGCGCAAAGAAAGCCGCTGTCAAAAACACGATCGCGGGGAATGTGAAAACATACGATGAAATGACGGACGGGACATGGATGTGTGATGGCCGTTTGTATAAATACCGGCTTGAAATCAATGGCAGGATGCCGAATGCGGCTGTGGATTCATCTTTCGTATATTTGAGCAATATCGAGGAGATAACTTTTGATCAGGCTTACAAGGCTGCGGGAATCAGCAGCAATTCGGAGGACTATCTTCCACCGGAAAAAGCGGTTCTGACAGAAATGAACTGAACATGAGCTTTCACTCTTTATTGTGTCAATGCGATAAATCGGATTTATGGGGGAACGGATGAGTAATCCTTATGTGTATTACCGTATCGAATCACAAAACGATCTGAAATACGATCCGTCCTTTTCTGTCAGTGTTCTTGACTGGCATGCGGACCTGCCCGCCATCCGGAAGTTTTACGCCCGGTTCAATAATACGGTCAATCCTGACGAATTCGGCGATTATGTAGGAAACCCGCTGGCAATTATTCAGGCTGGCGAAATCGTCTGCTTTGCTATTCCTTTATCGTTTCGGGAAGGCGAAACTGAAATAGGAGGCGTCGCAACGGTTCCGGACCAGCGAAACAAAGGTTACTGTAAAGCGCTTCTGTCTGAGATGGCTTTCAGGATCCTGGATAAAGGCAGCAAAGTGACGCTGACAACAGAAAAGACCAATCTGCCCATGCAGAGGGCTGCCGAAGCGATTGGCATGAAGCGTCTTTTATAAATACATGATCCAATAAAAAGGATAAGGAGGATTACAGGAATGAAGATTACGCCCACCCTGAATTTTGGCGGACAATGCCGGGAAGCAATTCAACTGTATGCGAAAGCATTCGGGGGAAAGATTGCCTGCCTGATCACGTACAGAGAAGCCAATGACCCAGCCTATATGCCCCTTCTTCGTGAAGACCAGAAAGATTATATTTATCATTCAGAATTGGTATTTGGTGATCAAAGAATCATCATGAGCGACCATGTTGATATCGCGTTTACGGTTTGTTATTCCAACTTTCTGACCATCATGTATGACACAAAGGAAGAGGTTCAGCGCGCATACGAAATCATGAAAGAAGGAAGCACGACCATTTACAGAATGGAAGCGACGCCATACAGTTCCTGCCGGGTCGTTTTTGTTGACCGGTTTGGCATCCGCTGGGGGATCATGACGGAGCAGACGGAACGGTAGCTTTCTTTCGCAATACATCGAGGGACGCGGGATTTCGGAGCGATGATATATGGACGCAAAAACCCATTATGATTTGCTGATTGAGGAAAACAACGATCCATTCCGTGATCCGCCGGTTTTGCAGAAATACATGGAGTCATGGGATGGGCAGGCGTTTCTGGATCTGATGGAGTTGGATCGATCGAAAACTGTGCTCGAAATCGGCGTTGGAACAGGTAGGCTTGCGGAAAAAACGGCCGCACGCTGCCGGCATCTGACAGGAATAGATATATCACCGAAAACCGTTGCAAGAGCGGGAGAGAACCTTCGGCACTGTCTGAACATATCGCTCATCTGCGATGACTTCACAAAGCATCAGTTTACAGAAACGTTCGATGTGATCTATTCCTCGCTGACGATGATGCATTTTAGAGATAAGAAGCTTGTGATTGACAGGATGTACTCTTTATTGAAGGACGGCGGTCTTCTCTGTTTATCCATAGACAAAAACCAAAGTGAATGGATTGATATGGGGAACAGAAGCATCCGGATTTACCCTGATACGCCGGAGAGAACGATTGCACTTGCGGAACAAGCCGGATTGAAAACAAAAAGTCTCGTTGAAGTCGAAAACGCTCACCTCATTGCGTTTATGAAAGTTCAAGCAAAGGATTTATTGCCGTTTGCCTGGTAATCGGTTATTTGCTGAATCGGGATTTGGGAAGGTGATGAGAATGAGCAGCAATGAGATAATAGAGAAAATCAAAGCCTTCTGGAATGAGACATCAGATTCGGAGTGGTACAGGTCGCTTAGAACAGATGAGGCAATCAGGCGCTTGAAAGAAAAGCCTGAATCAGCCTTTCATCCTGCCGTATATGATTTGATCCGCAAATATCTTCCGGATATGAAAGGGCGGCGCATTCTTCTTCCGTCCAGCGGCGACAATCACGCGGCTTTTGCGCTCGCGATGATGGGCGCTCATGTGACATCGGCTGACATCAGCGAACGGCAGCTTGAAAACGCGGCAGTCATTGCCGAGCGGCTGTGTCTTGATATCGAATTCGTTTGTGACGATACGATGAAACTGTCCCATATCCGCGATCAGGCGTACGATATGGTATATACGTCCAACGGTACGCTTTCATGGATATATGACATGGACAGCATGTATCGCAATATATACCGCGTATTGAAAACGGGCGGGTTTTCGGTCATGTACGATATGCATCCGTTCAACAGGCCGTTTTCGGGAGAAGCCTGGAAGGCTCCGCTGATCGTTAAGTCTTATCATGATGTTTTCCCGGATCTGCACTGGCGGCTTCAGGATATCATCAATTCGCAAATCAAAGCAGGGCTGAGCATCTGCGAATTAGCCGAACTGCCCGCATCAGACGCTTCCTTTTGGTTTACTTATGCCGAGCTTCAGAAAAAGAGCCCGGAAGAACTCGAGGGGATCAACAATTGGAAAAAGAATCCAATGGCCGCGCTGCCTGCATGGGTAACATTGATTTCAAAAAAGGTCTGACGAATTTCAGGTTGCATAATTGATCGCATTGTCTATAGAGGGAGGCGGTTGTTTACGGAGCAGCGAAAAAAAGAGAAAACGCTGGAAGAATCCATAGACTTTATGGCCGCGGAAATTGGGAAAAACGTTTCTCTGCACAGCGTTTGGCTGTACGGCAGCATCGTGCTGGACGATTTTCAGCCGGGCTGGAGCGATATTGACCTGATCGCTTTAGCAACCGATCCGATCACCCCGGAACAGGCGGATCGGCTGGTCACGCTGAGGCAGGCGTTGACAGAGGAAGAGCCTTCCAATCGCTATTATCGGTGGATGGAGGGCATCATCGTTCCTGTATCGGAATACCAAAACCAGGCCTTTACCAGGCTCGTTTACTGGGGAACATCAGGCCAGCGCATTACGGACAAATACCGTTCTGATCCCTTCGCGCGGTTTGAACTCGCGAAATACGGAAGGCTGGTTTTCGGCAGCGCGGACAAGGCTTTGTTTCCCCTGCCGGATCAGGCGGAACTTACCGCAGCGATTCAGCGCCATTACGAAACTATCCGCACATTCGCGGTACAGACAGATGAAAGTTTGTATTCTTGCGGTTGGCTCCTGGACATCGCGCGCTGTATCTATACCCTGCGTCATCATGATGTGATCGGCAAAACGCAGGCGGGGAAATGGGCTTTGAGCCAGCACCTGTTTCCCGATGAAGCGCCTCTGAAAACGGCGCTGCTGATTCGTCAGTCGCCGCTTGTGTACAAGGATCGTCCGGAAATCCGGCAATGGCTGGGCGGTCTTGGGTCCGTCGTACAGCGCTACGCGGATGTATTGGAAAAAGAGTTGGCCGAAAGGTCGTAAATTTACATCGACAAAGGAGGCGTCCCGTCATGGAAATCAAGAACAGCCTATGGATTACCGTTTCAAAGGAAACCGGGGATGTGGCCCCGGTATTCAGAAAGACATTTTCCGCTGAAAAACAACTCAAAAAGGCGGCTTTGGAAATCACAGCCCTGGGAGTGTATGAAGCGGAGCTCAACGGTGAACGGGTGGGAGATTTTATCCTGGCTCCCGGCTGGACCAGTTACGATCATCGTCTGCAGGTACAGACCTATGATGTGACGGATTTGCTTCAAACAGAAAATGACCTGCGCGTCACCGTGGGTCGGGGCTGGTTCCGTTCGCCCATGCCCGGCTGGATGGACAGCGAAGACAAGCAGCGGCGGTATCGCCAGCCCTGCGGCCTGATCGCCCGGTTGACAATTTGTTATACCGACGGGAGAAAAACAGTGATCGGCACAGATGAAAGCTGGGCATGGGCGGAAAGCCCCGTGCGGTTCAGCGAAATATACGATGGCGAACGCTATGACGCCCAGTTTAAAACCAAGGATTGGCAGGCCGTTTCCCTGCTGGAGTGGCCCAAGGATATTTTGATCCCCCAGGAGGGCGAGATCGTCCGGGAAACGGAGTGCGTCGCCGCCCGGCGGGTGTTCCGCACGCCCAAGGGAGAAACAGTGGTGGATTTCGGGCAGGAGATTACAGGCTTCGTGGAATTCACCGTTGCCGCGAACGCAGGCGA
Organism: Clostridia bacterium; assembly: GCA_017509065.1. The sequence continues at coordinate 6,437 of JAFWQM010000053.1, read as the reverse complement.
TACCGTCTCTTTCACCCACGGTGAAGTGCTGGACGCGGACGGAAATTTCTACAACGCCAACTATAGAAGCGCCAAGGCTCTGGTGGAATACACCTGCCGGGAAGGGAAGCAGACCTGGCATCCGCGTCTCACCTTCTTTGGCTTCCGGTATATCAAGCTGCTCGCCTGGCCGAATGACCCCAGCCCGGAGGATTTTACTGCTATTGTTTTGCATTCCGATATGAGGCGCACCGGCTGGCTGAAATCCGGCAATGACGAGCTGAACCAGCTCTTTTCCAATATCGTCTGGGGCCAGCGGGGCAATTTCCTGGACGTGCCCACGGACTGCCCCCAGCGGGACGAGAGGCTTGGCTGGACAGGGGACGCCCAGGTGTTCATCAAAACCGCCAGCTATTTCTTCGATGTGGAGCGGTTCTTTAAAAAATGGCTGCATGACCTCAAGGCAGACCAGCGGGCCAGCGGTGAAGTGGGCCAGGTGATCCCGGACGTAATGCCCGAGGGCGGCAGCAGCGCTGCCTGGGGCGACGCAGCCACGATCTGCCCCTGGCAGATTTATCAGACCTATGGCGATCTTTCCGTGCTGGAGGATCAGTTCGACAGCATGAAAAAATGGGTCGATTACATCACCTCCGTGACGAAAACGCCTAATCTCTGGATCGACCATTTCCATTTCGGCGACTGGCTTGGCCTGGACGCTCCTTCGGGCAGCTACAAGGGCAGCACCCGGGAGGATTTCATCGCCAGCGCCTTCTACGCCCATTCCACAGAACTGGTGGTGAACGCCGGGAAGCTGCTGGGGAAGGATGTGAGCGCCTATGAAAGGCTGCATGAAAACATCGTTTCCGCGTTCCGCGCGGCTTTCCCGGAATACAAAACCCAGACCGAGCATGTACTCGCGGCGCACTTCAGCTTGGCACCTGATCCCCAGAAAACGGCGGACGCGCTGGCGGAACTGCTCAGAAAGGACGGCATCCAGCTTCGCACCGGCTTTGTGGGCACGCCCTACATCCTGCATGTGCTGAGCAATTACGGCCACGCCGATTTGGCCTGGAGCCTGGTATTGAGACGGAAATACCCCGGCTGGCTGTACCCCGTCACAAAAGGCGCCACCACCATTTGGGAGCATTGGGACGGAATCAAAGAGGACGGCTCCTTCTGGTCCAAGGATATGAATTCCTTTAACCACTACGCATATGGCGCGGTGGCGGACTGGATCTTTGAGCAGGCGGCAGGCATCCGGCACGCGGAGGACAAGCCCGGTTTCGCGGAGTTGATCTACGCGCCGCATCCCGACAAACGTCTGGGCTGGCTGCAAGTCAAGCTGGAAACCCGTCACGGCCCGATCAGCGCCTTGTGGGTGTTCCAGGAGGACGGCGTGCGCTATGAACTGGAAACCCCGGTGAGGACACTCGTTTGCCTGAACGGAGAAGAACGCTGGATAGAAAAAGGGAAATACACCTTCTGGTCAGCGAAATAAAAAACGGGAGCAATAAACAACGAAAACAGAAGGAGATAACGATATGCAGATCAATCAGGGATGGCATTTCGGGCTGGGCGGAATGGATTTGAACAGCCGAATCAGGGGAGAATTTGGAAACCGCATCGTGAACCTGCCCCACGATTATATGATCGAAAGCGATGTATATGCTGCCGCTCCTTCCGGGGCAGCCAGCGGCTATTACAACGCGGGCGTGGCCTGGTATGAAAAGGATATCGACATTCCCGCGGCATGGCAGGACGATCAGGTTTTCCTGCGCTTCGACGGGGCGATGATGAATGCCACGGTTGAGGTGAACGGCGACAAGGCCGTGCTGCAGCATTACGGTTACGCGCCTTTTGAGGCGGACATCACCAACCTGGTCTATCCGGGGCAGAAGAATCGCGTCATCATCACCTTGAATCCCAGCATGCAGCCCAATTCCCGTTGGTATTCCGGGGCCGGATTGTATCGGGGGGTGGAGCTTGCTCATGCACCGAAGCTGCACATTGTCTGGGGCGGGCTGCGCGGCTTCACAAAGAAGATCGAATATGCCGCGGATGGTCAGCCCGAAACCGCATATCTGCAAGTGTCCGCTGAGATCAAAAACGCATGCGCCGAAAACAGGGTGGCCGAGGTCAGCTTTGATCTGATCCGGGAGGATACGGACGAAATCGTGAAGACCAGCAAAACCGTGACCCGGATCGAACCACTTTCGACCGGTACCGCGTATATGACCCTGACGGTAGACGAACCGCTCTTGTGGAGCGCGGAAACGCCCAATCTGTATCGCCTGCAGGCCACGGTGAAGGAGAAGGGCGTCTACAAAACCCACATCGTCTCCATCGAAAAACCGACCGAGGATAAAGCTTCGGTTCTTTTCGGCATCCGCACCATCGAAGCCGACGTAAAGCACGGCCTGCGAATCAATGGCAAAACGGTCAAGCTCAAGGGCGGCTGTCTGCATCACGACAACGGCGTGATCGGCGCGGTCAGCCTGTATGACGCGGAAGCCCGCAAGGTGCGCAAACTCAAGGGAATCGGCTTCAACGCCATCCGCACCACCCACAACCCGCCCTCCGCCGCCCTGATCGAAGCCTGCGACAGGCTGGGCATGTATGTGTTCGACGAAATACTCGACGCCTGGGGCATGGGCAAGCAGCCCGGCGACTACAACCAGTTTTTTGAAACTGACTGGGAAAAAGACCTGAGCGCCTTCGTGCGCCGGGATCGCTGCCACCCGAGCGTTATCATCTGGTCAACCGGCAATGAGATCACCGAGCGGGCGGGCTTGGGCCGGGGCTATGTGTGGTCCGTTAAGTTGGCAGAAGCTTTTCACCGCCTGGATGGCAGCCGCCCCGTTTCCAACGGCATCTGCTCGTTCTGGAACGGGCTGGATGATCAGCTGATGGCAGAGCAACTGAAAAAACAGCAGGAGAGTCTTGCAGGCGGCATGCAGAACGCAGACATCGGCGGCAAAAGCAACCTGCTTTGGGAGGAGTATACCGAAGCCTTCGCCAACGGGCTGGATATTGTGGGTTACAACTATCTTGAGGAAAAATATCCGCAGGATCACAAACTGTTCCCGGAACGGGTGATTCTGGGCAGCGAGAATTTTCCCAAGGAAATCGGGATGCATTGGCCCATGATCGAAAAGACTCCGTGGGTTATCGGTGAATTCACCTGGACAGCCTGGGATTACATCGGTGAGGCGGGCATCGGCAAGGCCATGTTCTATGAACCCGGCGATCCCCTGATCGGCAATCCCTGGGGCGCAGGTTCTCCCTTCCCCTGGCGCACTGCCAACGACGCGGATATTGATATCACCGGATGTGTGCGTCCCCAGGGCGTATACCGCCGCATCGTGTGGGGCAGCGGGGAAATGGCTGTGTTTTCCTATGATCCGGCGAATACAGGCAAGGTTGAGACCCTGTCTCTCTGGGGTTTCCCCGGCGTCTATCAAAGCTGGAACTGGGCGGGTCAGGAAGGAAAACCCGTGAACGTACTGGTATTCAGCCAGGCGGAAGAAGTGGAACTGTTCTTAAACGGGAAAAGCCTCTGCCGTGCGAAAGCCGGCGAAGCCATGGCGCATGATATACCCTGCACATTCCTGTTCTCAATCCAATATCAGCCCGGCACGCTGGAAGCAGTCGGTTATGCGGATGGAAAAGAAATATCCAGAGGGGCGATCAAAACCACAGGCGAACCCAAACAAATCCGTCTGTTCGCCGAGCAGAATCACCTGCGGGCAGACGGCGCGTCCCTGGCCTATGTGTGGGCAGAAATCGTGGACGAAAACCGCATCGTTGTGCCGAACGCTTCCATTCCTCTCACAGCGGAAGCAACCGGTCAGGCGGAACTTCTGGGCTTTGGCTCCGGTAATCCCATCGCCGATGAAAATTATACCAAAGGTACGTTTACGAGCTTCCAGGGTCGGGCACTGGCGGTATTGCGGGCAGGAAGCGCGGCAGGGGAAGCCCATCTGACTGTGAAAGCCGAGGGCTTTGAAGCGGCAGAAATCACCCTATTCATTCAATGAAGATAACGAGGGGGAAAGCACATGACGGAGCGGGAACAGATTGTGGAAGAAGTCAGGAAACAAATGCTTCAGGCAATGATGGCGCGTTTTGAAAAGGAGAAGGAACGGAAGCTGAACAATTACAAAACACAGAACGTGTACATCCAAAAAGGGCAGACGCTGTTCACGGGCTCCTCCCTCATGGAGGGTTTTCCGATCACGGAATACTGCCTGAACGAAGGGTTTCCCATCGCCTACAACCGGGGCATCGGCGGCTATACCACCGATGAATTTCTGGCGGCCATCGATACCGTACTGTTGGAGCCAAAGCCGAAAAAGCTCTTTATCAACATTGGCACCAACGATATCGCGTTCCGTCAGGATGGCGAGGACTGGTACGATCATCTTTCAAAGAACTATCGGGCAATCTGTGAAATCATCCGGAAAAAGCTGCCCGATGCCGTTGTGTATATGATGGCATATTACCCGGTGAACTGGGATGCGCCTGTAGCGAAGGAAAACGGCGGCTTGGGAGCGCGCACCAATGAAAACGTCAACAAAGCCAACCGCATGGTGGAAGCGCTGGCGCAGGAATTCGGCTTTTACTATATCGACGTGAACGACGGCCTCAAGGATGAAAAGGGCAATCTGAAAATCGAATACACCCAGGATGGCATCCATTTTGATTCCGCCGCCTATCGCACGGTGTTTGACCGGCTCAAAAAATACCTTTAAGCGGGGTGAAAGCATGGAAACGATCCTGATCCTTGTTCGACAGATCGGGCAAATGTTACTTCTGTCGGGCATTGGATTGCATGTTTCCCGTTATGGCCGGGGCGCTGCCCTGCGGCCTGCAATCTCTTCTCCCGTGTATGACTGCAAGGATTATGAAACGGTATCTTGTATGGATTCCGCTGCCACTATCTCGGAGGATGGGGATGTCACCATCTTTGCCATCAATCGGGATATATCTGTATGGTCAGTGTCTCCTGGTGACGGTTTTTCAGCAGCCGTCCAAACAGATGGCCGCATATTCCCACGATCAGGATCGCCCCAGTGTTGACAAGTGCTCCGATCATTTTTGATCCTTTCCCGAGCTGTCCCGGCTCGTTCAGGCTGCTTCATCGCGCGGTGTCATGCCTTCTGATACACAGTGAATCTTCCCGGCATAGCTTCCAGCTCGAACACGGCTTCATCATCTTCCCGGTAAAGCGGCTGGAAGCGTTTTTCTTTTCCGGGGATTCGCAGGGCGGACGCGCCTTTCACATGCACCCGGACGAGCTGCCGCTGGACGCCGTCCATCACGAAGGGATAGAGGATAAAGGAACCGTTATCATACACGAACAGGCCGACGCGGGCGGGGCCTTCCAGCCATACGCCTTCCACCGGGAACGCCTGGCGCATCCGGCTGAGCACAGGCTCGGGCAGGGCATAGAAATCCGGGAACGCATCGGGCACGGCCAGGGTCCACAGATGGCCGTCCATATAATCGTCCCTGAGGAGCAGGCCGTAGCTTTCTTCTCCGTGGCTGCCCTTCACTACCGCCCAGGTGGAGTTATTGCGAAATTCCGCCACGGGCAGGGTCACGGGCTTTACCCCGGCGGGATAAAGGCAGGCGTGACGCCAACCCGCCTGCTCCACCCGATAGGCCTCCACCGTGACGGAACGGCCCCGAAGCCGGATGCTGGTCAGGGCTTCCATTCCCTTGGCCGCGTTAAGGAAGCCGGTGGTGACCAGCGCGTCGCCGCCGGTCTTTTCAAGCCAGTCTTTCAGCTTGTCCACGACCTGCGGGTCGCAGGCGGAGGAACGGGTGAGCAGGATCTGCTTTTCGTTCTCCGGGAAATAAGGGGTGCATATCACCGGGAAGCCGCACATGCCCAAGAAATCCTGCACGTTGTCCTCGCCTTGGCAGTTGTCCGGCAGATAGCAGGCAATGCCCTTGGGCGCGCCTAAGCTGTCCAGCGCTGCGTCCAGCTTGTCCAGCTGGAAACCCAGGGCGGGCGTGTACATGTTGTCCAGCAGGCTTTGGAAGCAGAACAGCATCAGCTCCTGGGGCTTCGCAAAAGCGGTCAGATAAGCCTGCTCCAAATAATGCTCGGTAATGTGGGTGTCGAAAGTATCGAACCAACCGCCACCATTATGTTTGGGCCACATGCTTTCAAAGTAGGTCATCAGGGAAAAGCTCAGATACCGGGGAAGATGCTGGTCGGTGGTCACAGGGTCCCGCGTCTCGGTGCCGGTATAGATCCTGTCGAACATGTCCCGCTGCGCCTTCGGATTGTAGCCCGTTTCCTGATAGCTCTCCGCCCAGTTGGGATATTTGATGGTGATGCGGCAGTTGGGGTTGGCTGCTTTCGCCGGTTCGATCACGTTCTCCTGGCTCACCCGGCGCATGAGGTCCAGGCGGTACGCTTCCCAGTTGCCGTTTTCAATGCCGTTTTC
>JAFWQM010000052.1 GCA_017509065.1 Clostridia bacterium | reverse complement strand
CGAATACGGCGGCATCGCCATGCAGAAGGACGCCGGCGGAGAAAACTGGGGCTACAACGGCGCTGTACGGGATGAGGAAAGCTTCCTCCAGCGCTTTGAGGCCATCACCCAGGCTTTCAAGCATATGCCCGGATTCCGGGGTTACTGCTACACCCAGTTGACGGACGTGTTCCAGGAAGTGAACGGCCTGCTGGACATGGACCGCAATCCCAAAGCAAGCGTCGATAAGATCCGGGAAATCAATCTGAAAAGGTGACGGATATGAGCGGCACATACAGCAATCCCCGGCCCCTGACCGATCTGTGGGACGGCCATGAAATCGGCGACCCATTTCTTACGCGGTTCAACGGAAAGTATTATCTCTACTGTTCCAGCCACGGAAACGGTCCGGGAATCAAGTGCTGGATCAGCAGGGATATGATGGAATTCACTTACGCGGGCTACGTGTGTGAGGACCCCCGGATCGAAGGGGCTTACGCGCCGGAGGTCTGCTATGTGAAGGGTACATTCTATATGGTCACATCCCCCAAGGGCAGCGGCCATTATCTGCTGCGGGCGGAAAGCCCCCTGGGGCCCTTTGAGGTGATCAGTGAAAACTATGGATTAGGCATCGACGGCAGCCTGTTCGTGGACGACGACGGGAAGGAATACTTTTACCGGGCCAGCGCCCAGGGCATTCGGGTGCACGATATGCCAACGCCGGACGTTATCGACGTGCACAGCCGGGTGATCGAAGCCAGCTTCCTGGCTCACTGGACGGAAGGCCCCATGGTGATCAAGCGGAACGGACGGTATTTTCTCACCGATACGGGCAATCATGTGCTCAGCAAGGGATACCATGTGGATTACTTCGTGTCCCATGAAAGACCGGACAGGGGGTATTACGCCCTGAAAGAACAGCAGCTTCTGCTGGAAACCCGGGATGAATACCACGCCCTGGGCCATTCCTCCACCTGCGTGGGACCGGATATGGATACGATGTATATCGTGTACCACAAAAATATTTTGGACGCCTGGAACCGGCCCCATCACCGTTCCCTGTGCATGGATCGGCTGTTTTTCAACGGTGACCGGATGTATACCAATGCCTGCTGGTGGAACCAGAATGCGCCCCGGCTGCCGGTGTGCGCAAGCTATGACGGGGAAGGGCTGGTTTCGGAAAACGGCGTCCGCTGGCTGCCCAAAGCGGCGGAAGATATTTATACCGCCGAACTGTGCGGCACGCTGAAGGTTGAGAGCGGAAAGGCCGTGTTTTCTCAAAGCGGGGAAGATGGCATTGAACTGCAAATCAGCCGGGGCGGTTTATGGCGCTGCATGATCTCCGATGCGAAAGGTAAGCGAGAATTTGACGGAGAACTTCCAGTAGCCTGCGATCCCTGTGCCTTGCTGTGCGTAAAAGCGTCCCTGCGGGATGGAAAACTGTTCCTGTATGTGAACGGCCTGGAGATTCTGCGGGCGGACACCTGCTTAGGCGGGGGCCGGATGGGCCTTTCCAATGATTTCGCGCCTGGCTTCATGGGCTTTTCCGACGTGGCCCAGGGAAGCGAGGACGGAAGGGCCGCAAAGAATATCCCCGGCGCTTTCGACGCTTATCACTGCCTGGAAAGCGCCGAAGAGGCGGAAGGCGAGAAAAACTGCGTATCGGCGGTCATCCATCCGGGCCAGACCCTTTCCTGGCCCATCAACGTATGGAAGGCAGGGAAATACCACGTCGCCTGCACGGTCAAGGCATCAAAAGAGCCGCTGAACCTGCGGATCAACGGCGTTTCTTTTTCCGCGCCATCCTGCGGCGTATCCGACGGCCAGGGCATGGAGAGGCGGTATATAGGCGTGATGACACTCCCAGCCGGTGAAAGCGTCCTGACCGTGCAGGCGGACCGCGGCGCGGTGATTGATCGGTTTTATGCGCTGGAAGCGGATGAATTTGTCCCTGCCGAAATCATCATGAACGGAAACGACGTGACGGGCGGCGCGCTGCGGGTAATCGGCCATAAGGCGCAGAACAGCATGAACCGCAAGTTCAGCGGCTATACCTGTGCCGAAGGCTATGGAGAAGCTTATTTCGGCGGCATGTGGCGGGATTATGAGGCGGAAGCGGATATCCGCATGGACCCCTGTTCACCGGACGCCGGGGCATGCGTCTATCTGCGCAGCAGCAAAGAATCCTGGCATCCCCATCAGGTGCGCTGTGGCCGTCACGCCTACTGTGTTCGCGTGCTGCCCGGCAGGATCGAGCTGAGCAAGCAGGCGTACAGTGAAAAGCCTCTGGCCGCCGCCACGCTGCAAATGCCGCTGCCCGGAACCCTCCATCTGATTTGCCGCGTATCGGGAAACACGATCACCGTATGGGAAATGATCAATGGAAACCGAATTCAGCTGATCGCGTTCACCGATCCTATGGGCCTGATCTGTGGCCGCGTGGGAATCGACGCCTCAGGAGACGGGATCGGTTTTGACAGGATTTCAGTCAAGCAGGCGGATGAATAAAGATATTGGGGATATGCGTATGCGTCCGAAGTGGCATTACCGTCCTGAAAGAAACTGGATCAATGATCCCAACGGTTTTGTGTATTTCCAGGGATGGTATCATCTCTTTTATCAGTACAATCCGAATGGGGATCAATGGGGGGATATTCACTGGGGCCATGCCCGTTCGCGGGACTTACTGCACTGGGAAACCCTTCCCCTCGCATTGTATCCGCAAAAGGAGAGAAAGGAAAAGCACTGTTACTCCGGGGGCTGCTGCAAGGACGCTTTTGGTGTGCCGCATTTTTTCTATACCAGCGTGGGGGACTTAGAAGACGGTCTGGACGCCCGTCATGGCGCATATCAGCGCTTAGCGCTTCCAGTTGATGAAAGCCTTACAAAGCTCGTGCAGGATGACGCTTTTGCCCTGACGCAGGAAATCCATCATGGCATGAAGGTGCTTGAATGGCGCGATCCCTGTGTGGTGCCCTGGCGGGGGCAGTACCTAATGGTGTTGGGCGGGCTCGTGGAGGGGCATGGATGCGCGCTGCTCTACACATCGCTCGATTTGCTTAAATGGACCTACCGCCATATCCTGGCAAGGAGCGAACGGGCGGATGGCGTGTCCTGGGAGTGCCCCAATCTGTTTTTTCTGGACGGAAAGTGCGCGCTCATCTATTCCCCCTGTTCCGCGGTGCGGATCAAGCTCGGAAGCCTGGATGACGGGCTCCATTTCCATGAGGAACAGGATGAGGTGCTCGACCCCGGTGCGTGGGACGGTTTCTACGCGCCGCAGGTGACAAAGGACGATTTGGGCCGCACAGTAATGATCGGCTGGATGCCGGAATGCGACGGTATCGCGCATAAGGGATGGGCGGGCGTGATGAGCCTGCCCTGCGTGCTGACGCTTGACCGGGACGGCGTGCGGGCTGATCCCGTGCCGGGCGTTGACCGGCTGCCCGGTGTGAAAAGGCTAAGCGTTTTACGGGAACAGCTTCCCTTTGCCTGGACAGTGCACCGTTCGGCGGACGGCGCGGAAGAAACGGTCCTGACGCTGTCGCCGGGGGGGACCTTGGTGCTTGATCGCAGCCGTTCCACCGCGCTTGCGTCGGCTTCCCATGCGTCCGTTCGGCGGCAAGTGCCAGTCAAAGAAATAAATGAAGTATGGATCGCCGTGGATGTTTCAACCGTTGAAGTCATGGTCAACGGCACGTGGCTGTCTGCCCGCATCTATCCCACCCAATAAGCTCCGCACAGAATATTCCGCGTTTATAGATACTGCTTCAGTCTTTCAAAGACCGTGCGGTAGGCGGCAGCGTCAAAATGAATGCCGTCGCGCGTATGTTCTTCCTTCAGATTGCCCGCCGCGTCCTTCAAGCCATCGTTCACATCAATATAATGAAAGCCGTACTCCTCCGCCATTTGCCGAAGCATCTCGTTGGCGAGGACGATATTGCTGTTTGTGCGCACCATCATGCCCGGATTCGCCTTTGCTGCGGGCACGTTCCCATTCACCGGATAATAGGCCATCAGGTAAACTTCTGCGCCGGGCAGCCGGTCCCGTATGATTTCGCAGATTTTGCGTTCATTCGCAGACAGATGGTCAAACCAATCTTCCCCGTCTGACCGGGTGCAAATATCGTTGGTGCCGATATTGATGAACACTTTGGAGGGTTTCACATTCAGCAGCACGTCATCGATAGCCGCAAGAAATTCGTCTGTATTATATCCGCCGATGCCCCGATTATAGACGATGGGCAGCCCTTCGCTGGCGCAAAACTCCGCGATTGGGAATTGCTCCATAAGTGAGGAGCCTGTAAACAGCGTCTGGCCTGGCTGAACGCACATGTTTTGCTGTCGATAGTTCCTGCGTTTCATTTCTTTTTCCAGCATAAAGTGTTTCTGCATCTCCTGCGCTGCAAGTTCTTTTGCTTTCAGGATGCTCGGCTCTTGTTCGCGCATGGTATTCTCCTCCTTCATATTCCTGCCGGTATTATATACCGGAACGATGTGCCAGAGCAATACCATTTTGCCGCCAAGCAAACGCCGGATCAGAGCTTTGGCCTACGCAAGCCCTCTAAGCTAAAAAACGAATTTGAACGGGAGGAACGAATCATGATCGGAAAAAACACTATGAGATTTCTGCGGAATGCAGGGATTCAAAAGGATTTCTCCTGCCAGATGGAGAATACACTACGTATCAACTGGTGAGTAAGTATTCAACTCATCTCTGGACATTTTGATCAATAGTGAGGACACGAACATATCCATATGTTACCATTTAATCACATCCTTTATAGTATCACGTCCTTTCCAAACATAATCGAAAAAACGATCTAATTATGTCATAGATCGTGTTGAAATAGCCGGAAATGCAAACTTCGCACCAGACCCAATATTTTTTAGTGACAAGTTGACTTGCATAATTGGTGGTAAGTCAACTGGCAAGTCTTTGCTTCTTCACAATATGGCCATGGCCATAGATTCCGATCAGGTTCAAGAAAAGCAGGAAACCGCCAAGACAAACGTCAGAGAAGCTACAGGATTTCAGGTGTTCTGGCAGGATGGTGTTTCCAGCAGTGATAAAGATAAACGGCGAAAGATAGTGTATGTACCGCAAACCTATCTAAACCGTTTAAGTGATGAGGAACAAGAGACGACAGCTTATGCTGAAAGTATAAACAGCAATTTTGTTGCTCAATCAACCGATTTGGAGTTTTCGGCAAGAAGTGTTTTCCGCACTGAACAATTTCAACAGAAGGTGGAAACTGTTCTAAATAATAAATCATTTAGTAGATTTAAAGCCTTTAGGATATGACGTTGTGAAAGACAGCGATTCTATGAACAGGACAGAATATGACTTAAAAAGGCCAGGAAATCATTAAGCGAATCCCCGGCCTCATTTTTTATTTCTACCGATAGACTTCTGGTCAATGGTTTTATTATTCAGTCATCCATTTCATTCTTTCAAGGACTTCTGCTTTTTCCGGCACACTGGTGATGCCGCCATGCTTTTGCGTGGACATGCTGGCTGCGGTGCAGGCAAAGCAGACGATTTGGGCAAGTTCTTCTTCCGTTAATTCGGAAGGAGATTTTTTGTATTGCAGAAACTGGCTCATGGCGCTACCGCCGAAAATGTCACCCGCGCCAGTGGTATCCACCACATGAATACCGCTGGGACTGGGCACAGTGACGGTGACGTTCTGGGTGGCGGCATGGGAGCCCTTGGGGCCTTTCGTAGCATAGACCAGGGAAACGCCATATTCGTTCAGCAGCTTTTGCGCGCCCGCCTCGGGAGACAAGCCCCACAGCCAAGCGATTTCCTCATCGCTGATTTTTACGATGTCCGCCTGGCGCAGACTCCATTCAACAGCGGCCCTGGCTTCCTCATCCCGCCGCCACAGAGGTTTACGCAGGTTGGGGTCCAGACTGATGAACAAGCCGTGGGCTTTGGCCAGTTCTATCGCTTTGCGGGTCGCGGACGCGGCGGGCTCGTCCGTAAGGCTCAGGGTGCCGAAATGGAACACCTTAGCCTCCGCAATCAGGTTTTCGTCAATTTCTTCGGGCCGCAGGCAGGTATCAGCCCCCGGCTTGCGGGCGAAGCTGAAATCCCGGTTTCCGCTGGCGTCCAGAGAAACGAAAGCCAGGGTGGTGAACACATCCGCGTCCATCAAAACGCCCTTGGTTTCGATCCCGGCGTCCTTCAAAGTTCTCAGCAGCAAGCGGCCAAAAGAATCGTAGCCTACTTTGCCGATCATGGCGGTGGTGCGGCCATATTTGGTCAGGGCGGCCAGGTAGTTGCCCGGCGCGCCGCCCGGATTGGCAGACAGAACGGGATAGCCCGCTTCATTGGTGGCGTAAGGAGCGAAGTCGATCAGCAGTTCACCCAATGCAATGACATCATACATTTTCATCGCTCATTCCTCCGCAAACAGACTGTACTTGGTGATGTCCATCACCGCCTGACCGTCCGCTTCAAAGGAAATGCCCTGGGCGTCCGTGTCGGTCAGGATGGTTGCGGTCATGACCTTTTCCCCGTCATTGATGAACACTTCGATGCTGAACCGATCCAGGATCACATGGAGATGGATTTCCCCATCCTTTTGCTGAACCGCCGCACGGCGCTGATGAATGTAAGCGCGGCGGGAGCCGGAGAACTTGCGGTCAATTTTCAGCAGCGATTCGTAGGGGCGGAAGCTGAGGATGGAATGGTATCTCTCGTTCTTGGCGAAGCGGAAAATGAACTTACGGTAGGAATTCTCCGGGTCGGCAGGACGCACATGGATGTCCAGTTCCAATTTCCGGCCTTCAATGCCCTCCAGGGTCATTTCATCGGAAACCTGCACGTTTTTGTATTCCACCATGCGGCTGCGGTACAGGGCCAGTTCCCGAATGGGCTGCTGGTACAATCTGCCGTCCCTGATGCTCAATTCACGGGGCAGGCTCATTTGCCCGAACCACTTTCGTTCTTCATATCCGGTCAGCTTGCAGGTATCCCAATTCTGCATCCAGCCGATCATCACCCGCCGCCCGTCCGGGGTCAGGATGGTCTGCGGAGCGTAGAAGTCGATGCCGTAGTCGATAGCCTGGTCATGCTCCGGGATGAAGCGCCTGCGTTCCTCGTCCAATGCCCCGATCAGGCAGACCGTGCCGTTGCCATTGTGGTATTCAAAGCCCTCGGGCGACATATCCTGGGGGCTGACGAACAGTACGGTTTTTCCGTCTAATTGGAACAAGTCAGGGCATTCCCACATCCGGCCCAAACGTCCGTCGTTCTCGGCCAGGATGCCTTCGCTTTTCCAGGAAAGGCCATCCTCGCTGCTGAACAGCAGGATGCAGCCCATGCGATCCTTGTCGCAGGTGGCGATGATGCAGCGGTAAGTGCCGTCATCCTCGCGCCAGATTTTGGGATCACGGAAATCGTGAACGCTTTTGCCAGCAGGCAGGCAGGAAGCGTCCAATACAGGATTGATGTCCAGCTTTTGATAATCCAGGCCGTCGCCAACGGCAAGGCACTGCACCTGAACGTCCTTGCTGTTTTTTTCGTTTCCCTCTTTGCGGACGCCGGTATACATGAGCAACTGCCGCCCGTCCTTCATCTCGATAGCGCTGCCGGAAAACACGCCGAAGGAATCATAGGATTCATCCGGGGCCATGGCGCAGGGAAGATACGTCCAATGAAGCAGATCGTGGCTCACGGCATGGCCCCAGTGCATGGAATCCCACTCCGTATCATAGGGATTGTATTGGTAGAACAGATGATACTGGCCGTGATAATAGGAAAAGCCGTTGGGATCGTTCATCCAGCCGATCCAGGGGGTGAGGTGAAAAGAAGGCCGGGATTCCCGTGGGATGGAAGGGCCAAGGGCCTGCTCATAGGCCCTGGCAAAAATCAGCTTCTGGTTTATCATGGAGATCACCTCAACGTGTATATTCGCGCAGATCGGTGAATGTGACGCTGTTGTTTTCCGCGAAGATGCGGATGGGCTTTCCGCTGACGCCATAGAGGCGCACCGTCAGGGAAGCCAGGTCATCCAGGTAGAAGATACCCACAGAGCCTTCCTGAATGTAGGTGAAGGAATATTCCCGGTCCTTTTCCAGCGGAACAGCGGTTTCGGTGATGAGGGTACCGCCCTCATTGAACAAAAGCTGGATGGTCTGGCTGGCAGGATCAAGAGAGATCATTTTGTATTTGCTTGCCTGGCCGTTATAGTCGAATACCAGGCCGAAGCTGCCTTTGCCGGTATAGGTGAATTTGCCCGTGAGTTTGTAGCTCTCATAGCATGTAAAGACTTCCGTGTAATTGTAACGGGAACCGGCCTGCACCTGCACGGTATCTTCTTCAATGACCAGCTTCCGGCGCTTGCTGAACTGTCCGGCTACTTGACCCACAGGCAGAAGGGCCAGATCGCCGTTCTCTTTGCGGATCAGCTTCTGTACCGCTAAATTGCCGGCCCAGCCGGAGACCTCGGATGTAGAGGAGGGGGATTCGCTGCGCCGGGCCCAGCCCACCATGTACGCCCCATCCGGACTTTCGACATGCTTGGCGGCATAGAACAGCTTGCCATCCAGCCGTTTGGGTTCCCCATAGGGCCCGTAGGGCGTTTCGGAGGAAGCGTACCACAAGGTATCGTCCTGGGCGGAATAGGTGAGGTACCAGGTATCGCCTAATTTGAAGGTATCGCTGCATTCCAGGTTCCAGAAATTACCTACAGGGTTCGTGAAAATGATACCGTCATAAGTGACTGTTTGCAAGTCTCCGCTGACCGAATATTTCAGGATGCGGGCCATGTTGCCCTGGGAGGCGGTGATGGTCAGGGTGATGGTGTCGGTGGCTTCGTCGTAATACGCCTGGGGGTCCCGGAAGTCGTTCTTTTGGCCCAGAGAGGCGTCGGGGGTAATGGCCCAATCTTCCATTTTTTCAAAATGGGTCAGATCGCTGCCCTTGGCAACCATGACCTTTTCCATGTATT
>JAFWQM010000051.1 GCA_017509065.1 Clostridia bacterium | reverse complement strand
TGCCGCCCGGCCTCCGCTAAAAACAATCCACCGGATTGTTTTTCGAGCGCTTCGGCCCCAGTATTCCTGCGGTTTCGTTCCTTGTCTGGAACGATTTCTCATCCCGCATCTGAATTCACGATTCAATTGGGCGAGCAATAGATGTAATCTTTCGGCGCAGCGCTGACGCGCCGGAAAATCACATGCCAATCAAATCAAACACCTCAAAGCTGATCGTGACGGTGTGATCTTTTTTCGGATTCCTGTATTTGATCTGCACGGATTTGAGCGTCTGGCTGTAGTACCAGCCGCAGTCGGCGGCCTCATACTTTTTGCGGTGCAGGAAATGGGGAATCAGTTCACCGTCGATCTGGACGAAGAAGGGAGCCTTTTCGCGGTGCACCGCGTCCAGATGGACGGTTTCGACGGCGGTGGGATAATCGCCGGTATGCGTGAAGCGAATCATCGTCTTTACCCCGGCTTTTACATCGATACGGGTTTTCAGGTAATGCCCTTGCAGATAATCGTTGGAAACGCCGTCGTCCTCATACAGGGTGAAGGAACTGTCTACATCCGGCGCGAGCAGCAGGTCAAGCGCGGTTGTCTTTTCCGTCATCAGGTTGGTCAGACGGTTGCCGGACATGGGGACGATGGCTCCGGAGCGGATGAACAGCGGGATACTGGACAGATCAACGGGCACGGAAAGGGTCTGCCCGCCCTCATAGCGCTCCCGCGTCCGGAAATCATACCAGGATTCTTTCGTGCTGTTCAGCTTTGGCAGGTACACCGGGCGGATTGTTTGCCCTTTCTCCACCACGTTTGCTACCAGGAGGCTGTCGCCCCACATGAATTCTACGCCCTCCCGGTAGGTGGCCGGGTCGTGCTGGAAAGCGCTGAACAGCGCTTCCATGATCGGCAGGCCGGTATCATGCGCCCGCCGTTCCAGGGAATAGAGGTAGGGACTCATGCGGTAGCGCAGATCGATGGCGTCCCGGATGAGGCTCTTGGCTCCGCCGTACATCCAGGGTTCCGTGACCGTGTTGTCCGTATTGGTGGAATGAACGGAGAAGCGGGGGAAGAAAATGCCGTTCTGCACCCAGCGGACGAACAGCTCTTCCTCCGGCGCGGGGCCGTAGAAGCCGCCCACATCGCAGCCGTGGTTCGCCACGCCGGAAAGGCCCATGCCCAGGATGGTGGCGATGTTGTATTTGAGCGTTTCCCAGCAGGTCAGGTTGTCCCCGGCCCACACCTGGGCGTAGCGCTGAATGCCCGCGTGGCCCGAACGGCAGACGGAATAGGGCCGCACGTTGCCATGGTACTCCATGATCGCCTCGTCAGACAGCTTGCACATCAGGTTGGACATCACGGATTTCATCACGCCGATGTTGTTTTCCTTTCCTTCGCCGAAAACCACCGCGTCCTTGTCTACCATGGAGTCGTATTCGCAGTTGTCGTTCCAGATGGATTCGCAGCCGTATTGCAGCAGCGCGTCCTTGATGTACTGCTTCCAGTGCTCGCGAACTTCAGGCTTCGTGTAATCCACGAACACGCCCTTGCCGCCCCACCAGGTGCCCACGCCGCAGCCCCGGTAATTCCCCGCGGAACTTTCGGGCAGCGCCGGGTCAGCCTGGATGAACATGCCCTTGTCCATCATCTCGTCGAGCAGCGGATGCACCAGCAGCATCCCCGGCTTGATGTTGGGGGATACCACGATCCCCCGTTTTTTCATTTCCGCGAACCAGGCGGCGGGGTCTTTGAAGCGCTTATGATTCCAGGTGAAGGTGCAGCGCTTGACGCCTTCGGGCGTGTCCACCGCGCAGTAGCCGGAGGAAAGCTGGAACCCGTCCACGGGAATATCTTCTTCCTTTGTGGTGTCGATGAAGTCCAGGATGGCGTCGTCGCAGTCGGCGGGCAGCTCGGGATAGTACATGGAAGAACCCAGATAGCCCAAGGCGGCTTTGGGCAGCAGCGCGGATTTGCCCGTGAGGTCGGTGTACCGCATGACAACCTTCCGGATGGACGGCCCGGCAATCAGGAACAGATCGACGTCCCCCGCGTCCGCGGTATAGGTGGCGTAGCGGTGCCAGTAATTGCGCTTTTCCTTGCCCATGTTGAAGCTGCATTCGGCGGTGTTGTGGTAGAAATACCCCACCGCTTTTTGCGTTTCTCCCATCAGGCGGATGAAGAAGGGGATGTGCTTGTACAGGGAATCCGTCTTTTCCGGATCATAGCCCATGGCGTCGCCGGGAGCCATGCTCAGATATTCCTGCGCTTTGTCGATCTCGCCCGCTTTTTCGCCAAAGCCGTAGAAGTGATCATCCGCTTCGACGCGGATGGTGTGCATCCGTCGGCGGTTGCTGTCCTCGCGGTAAGCAAGGTCGGGAATGTCCTCGTGAATCAGCGTGCCGTCCTGATCGTATACGGAGAGATAAAAGGGATTCTTGTGTACGACCACCCGCAGGCGCTTCCCCTGTATGACTGCCTCTTTTTCGCCCTCCGTCAGGGTCGCATCAGCGACATTGACCCTGCGGCGTTCCGCGCCTAAGAAAGCGTCTGTGCGGGATTCCCACGCGGTCATGACCAGGCTGTAGGAAGCCTCGTCCCAGTCGCCGTCAAACCCGGCGCGGATACGAAGCATATCGTCCGTCAGAAACCAGAGGCGGATTTCCGCGCCATCCGCCGCGATGGAAAAATAATTGTGCCTTCGCGTGACTGCGCCGGCCTGATAGCATACCTTCATCTTCTTTTCCTCCTGTTATTTACAGTGGCTTGCGAACAACGCAATCGCTTCGTCGAACCATCCCGCGACCTCCAGGCCGTTCCCCAGGCCGTAGCTGTGGCCGCCTGTATTGCCGATCTTTGCCCTGCATTCGATACGCTTTTCTTTGAGCGCTTTGATCAGCGCCAGGCTGTTTACAACCGGCACGATGGGGTCGTCCATGTTCGCCGTCACGTAGACGGGCGGGGCGTCGGGATTCAATTGGTCGATGATGTTGTAGGGCGAGAGAGTGTCCATGGTAAAGCTCGGGCCGCCGACGCGCCGGAGCACCGCCGCGCCGCCCTCCTTGGCCGGGGAGCCTTCCGGCGCTTTCTCCCAGGCGCGGTAAAACTCATCGAACCGCATCGGTCCATAGCCCAGGAAAACCGCTGTCGGTCTGGGAATACCGCCCGCTTCCCAGCCGAAGCGTTTCGTCAGCAGGCAGGCGGCAATGGACGCGCCAGCCGAAAACCCGCCGATCATATACTTGCCGGCCTGAACGCTAAACCGCGCGGCATTCCTGTCAATAAACCGGATCGCCTGATACATATCTTCCACGGGCAGGGGCATGAGCGGTTCCTGCTTCACGCGGTAATACAGCACGAACGCCGGATAACCCAGTTCATTCGCCCGCGCCGCAATGGCCTGGCCTTCGATGAAGCCCCACTGCCGGTTGAATCCGCCGCCCGGCAGGATGAGCACATAAGGGAGTGTTTCGCCGCTGTTCTTCGCGGGAAAATATTCAAGCGTTACGGTTGCTTTATCCCAGGAAGCGAGCCTTTCTTCCTCGGGATAGATGGAAAAATGCAGTTCCTCGCCCTGTGGTGCGAGTTCCCGCATCCGCCGGAGGCCCGCTTCAAAGCCAACCTTCCCGTACCCATACGCGGAAAGCCTGTTGTTCCAATGATCGGGGGTCATATAGGTAAAAATGAATTTTGCAAATTCGCCGTACAGCCCGCTTTGAACCAGTTCGCCGATGGTCGTTTCTCCCGAGTGCGGCAGCGCAGTCATGAAAAACACCCCTTCATATTCTTTTTGCTGCTTTTACTATAACAGAAAACAGGAAAAATGGCAATGAAAAAGCGGGCGGCTGTTCAGCAAAAAAATGGGATGGCGGATGGGAAATGTTCTGCATTTTTATACATTTATCCGAATAACCGCCTCCTTCCTTCATAATACTTTCACTTGTTTTCTGTATATTATACTCATTACTATGGTAAAATAGTTTCCATATCCGGCTGAACTGACGCTTGACAGCAAAAATCAAAACCTGTATAATGCAAATAAAGAATACTTCATCTTGAAGGAGGATACCGTATGAAAAAGCTGTTGGCTCTTCTGCTGGTTTCTGTCATGATCCTTGCGCTGGTTCCCGCTTCCGCGGAGCTGAAGGTGGGCACCTTTGATCCCGCTTCCGCCGGAAATGTAGAACTGAGCTTTGGCTGGTGGGGCAACCAGGTGCGCGACGCCGCCACCCTGGACGCCATGAACTTCTTCACCGAAAACTATCCGAACGTGACCTTCAACCCCAACGCCCAGAACTGGACCAACTACTGGGCCCTGATGAGCACCTATTCCTCCAACAACGACCTGCCGGACCTCATGCAGCAGGACTACGCCTACCTGCAGCAGTGGGTGGAAGCCGGCGACCTTCTTGACCTGACCCCCTATGTGGAAAGCGGCGCGCTGGATGTGAGCGGCATTTCTGAAAACATCCTGGCCAGCGGCAAGGTGGGCGACGGCCTGTACGCCCTGTGCGCCGGTGTGAACGCCCCCGCCCTGCTGTACAACAAGACCCTCACCGATTCCATGGGAATCGAAGTGCCCGACAACATCACCTGGGAAACCTTTGAAGACATCTCCCGCAAGATCTACGAAGCCCGCGGCATCGGCGTCATCTACGGCGACGGCAACTCCGAAAACCACATCACCTATTACGCCCGCGGCCTGGGCTATCAGGCCCTGTGGGACGCCAACGGCACCAACCTGACCGCTGAGGAAGCTGCCGGTTACTATGCCCGCCTGATGAAGGGCATCGAAGAAGGCTGGCTGTATGACAACGACCAGATCGCCAACGTGAACGCCAACGACATTAACTCCCATCCCCTCGTGTTTGGCGCGACCGATGACGTGCGCACCTGGTGCGCTTTCGCCTTCTCCAACCAGCTGGCCGCTTTCGCCAAGGCCGCTGAGGCCAACGGCATCGAGCTGGGCATCACCTCCTGGGCCAGCGCGGATCCCCAGGCTTCCAACTACATGAAGCCCGGCCAGTTCTTCTCCGTGACCACCGACAGCAAGAACCCCGACCTGGCCGTCGCTTTCCTGAACTACCTCATCAACGACCCGCAGGCCAACATCCTGCTGCGCGCCGAGCGCGGCGTGCCCGCCAACAGCTCTGTGGCCGCTGAAATCGCCGACGCTGTGAACGAGATCGATCCCACCTATGGCATCGCCGTGAATTATCTGGCTGTGGTGCAGCAGTGCTGCTCCCCCATCTTCCCGCCGCTGCCCAACTACGCCGGCACAGCCAATGACGACATCATCAAGCGCCTCTCTGACGAAGTGCTGGTGAAGAATCCCTCCATCACCGCCGAGCAGGCCGGCGCGGACTTTGTGGAATCCGTCAACGACCTGGCCGCCAACTACTGATACCTGATACAACACAGGGAGGGCGCCCTCTGGACGCCCTCTTTTCTTCCATTCTGACATAAGGAGGGGAACCGCGCCTTGTCTACCCAGACCATCCGCAAGGAAAGGTCGTCCTTCAACGCATGGCTGCAAAAGGAATCCACCGCGGGGCTGGTGTTCAGCCTGCCCTTTATCTTCGGCTTCCTGATGTTCATGGCCATTCCCATGGGCCTTTCCCTGTATTACTCCTTCTGCAAATACGATATCCAGACCGCGCCCCAGTGGATCGGTTTTGATAACTATGTGCGCATTTTTACCAAGGACACCGTGTTCACCAAAGCCCTGGGCGTCACCTGCTATTTCGCCCTGGTGGGCACGCCGCTCAAGGTGATCTTCGCCCTGATCGTGGCCCTGATTCTGAACCATAAGAGCAAGGCCATCGGCCTGTACCGCGCCGTGTACTACCTGCCCTCCATCATCGGCGGCAGCGTGGCCGTGGCCATCCTGTGGCGCAGAATCTTTGAGTCCAATGGCACCCTGAACGCCATCCTGTCCACCGTGTTCCCCGGCATGGCCAGCTTCAACTGGTTCAGCGAGGGCCCCGCTATCTGGGTGCTGATCATCCTGACGGTGTGGCAGTTCGGCTCCTCCATGCTGATCTTCCTGTCCTCCTTAAAGCAGATTCCCCGCGAGCTATACGAGGCGGCGGACGTGGACGGCGCGACCAAGGGCCGCCAGTTCTGGACGGTGACCCTGCCCCTGCTGACCCCCACCATCTTCTTTAACCTGGTGCAGCAGACCATCAACTCCTTCCTGGCTTTCACCCAGTCCAAGCTGATCACCAACGGCGCGCCCCGCAACTCCACGCTGTTCTACACCGTGTACCAGTACAACAAGGCGTTCCCCGCCTCCGGCAAGAGCCAGATGGGTTACGCTTCCGCCTTGGCTTGGATCATGCTGCTGATCGTTTCCCTCGTCACCATTCTGCTCTTCTGGACCCGCAAAAAATGGGTCTATGACGGCTGAGGAAGGGGATGAGCGACATGACAAGCAAGAAAGTGAAAACCGTTGTTTTCCATGTGCTGGTAGCCTTCGGCGGGCTGATCATGGTGTACCCGCTTTTGTGGATGGTGCTTTCCTCCTTTAAGCCCACCGACCTGGTGCTTCCCACCTCCAGCCAGCTGATCCCCACCCAATGGACGCTGGATAACTACATCAACGGCTGGAAGGGCTTCATGGGCTATTCCTTTGGCGTGTTCTTCGCCAACTCGTTCTTGATTTCCTTTACCGCCACCTTCGGCACCCTGATTTCCTCCGCATTCGTAGCCTACGCCCTCCAGCGGCTGCATTTCAAGGGCAAGAAGATTCTGTTCACTTTGGTGCTGTCCACGATGATGCTGCCTGCGCAGATCCTGATGATCCCGCAGTTCATGTGGTATCGGCACCTGAATTGGGTAGGCACCTACTTCCCCATGATCCTGCCCTACTTCTTCGCCATTCAGGGCTTCTTCGTGTATCTGATCATGAACTTCATCGGCGGCATTCCCAAGGACCTGGACGAATCCGCCAAGATCGACGGCTGCTCCTACTACGGCACGTTCTTCCGCATCATCCTGCCGCTGATCGTGCCCGCGCTGGTGACCAGCGCCATCTTCTCCTTCATCTGGCGCTGGGACGACTACCTGTCCGCTTTGCTGTACGTGAACCGCGCGAATATGCGTCCCGTGGCCCTCGCCCTGCAGTTGTTCAGCGACCCGTCCTCCGGTTCGGACATCGGCTCCACCCTGGCCATGTCCACCCTGTCCATTGTACCCGCCACCATCATCTTCCTGATTTTCCAGAAGTCCTTGGTGGAAGGCATCGCAACAACCGGTATCAAGGGCTGACGCCCTGCGAATGAAAGCGGAATGAATACCGCTTTCATTCGATCCATCAATTTCTTGTAAAATGGCATTTCCTACGGAAACGCTCATTTTACGGCCAGAAATTGATATAGGAAGCAACCTTCGGTTGCTCCTCGGCGACGTACACGCCGCCGCCTGCGGATTACAATCGAAGGGGCTGCGGCCCCTTCGAGCTACCTCAGGGTTAGTTTTGCGGGCTGTTGTGTACAGAACAGCCCCTTTTTTCAATGAGAAAGGAGACCCGTATGGCGCTTCTGAATTGCCATATGTACAGCCACGCGCTGTTCAGCAATATTTCGTTCAACGTCTGCCTGCCCACGCCCGGCAGCGGGGACAAAGTGGACTACGCCACTATCAAACAGGATTACGGCTATCAGGACGGCCTGCCGGTCGCTTATCTGCTGCACGGCATGTATGGCGACGCCAATTCCTGGCTCAGGTTTTCCAATATCGACCGCTATGCCCAGGACCGCCGCATCGCGGTGGTGACCTGCTCAGCGGGGAACAGTTTTTATCAGAACATGCCCTACGGTCAGGCATGGGAAACCTTCTTCACCAAAGAGCTTCCCGTTTATATGCGCGCTCTGTTCCCCATCTCCCCCCGCCGCGAGGATACCTTTATCGGCGGCTTTTCCATGGGCGGTTACGGCGCGTGGCATCTGGGCTTGGCCGCGCCGGAAGTATTCAGCAAAGCGGCCAGCATGTCCGGCGCGCTGGACATCGCGCACCTGTACGGCGACCAGAAAAACATTCCTTCCCCTTCACCGTTCAACTGGAGAGCCATGTTCGGCGACCCGGAAGCCATCGAAGGCGGCGGCAGCGATCTGTTCGCCCAATACCGCCATTGCGTCGAAACGGGCTGCGTGCCCGCGCTGTATCAGGCCTGCGGGACGGAGGATTTTCTTTATGAGATGAACCAGAGCGTCCGGAAGCGGATGCTCGCCATGGGCTGCGACCTGACCTACAACGAAGGCCCCGGTGGACACGACTGGACGTTCTGGGACCGTGAAATCGGGAACGTGCTGGATTGGTTCCTGAAAGAGCGGAAAAAAGCCGACAGCAGCGTCATCATGGGTTGAGGATGATTTCAGGATACAGAGGAACGAAAGCATGCAGCAGTACATCCTGACGCTGGACGCCGGCACGACCGGCATCAAATGCGCGGCTTTTTCCCGGCAGGGAGAAGCGCTTTCCGTCAATACGCAGGAATACCCGACCCGCTACCCCGGCCCGGGCTGGGCACAGCAGGATCCCGAAGCCCAGGTAAGCGCCGCCCTGCGGGCCATCGCCCAAGTGCTGGACAGACTGGTCCCGTCCGACTGCGCCGCCCTGGTGTTCACCGGCACCATGAACGGCTGTATTCCCATTGACCGCGGCGGGCTGGCCCTGCACGACAACATCATCCACAGCGACTTGCGCTCCGCGCCCCAGTGCGCGCGCATCGCCGCCCTGATCCCACAGCAGGAATATTATACCGTCACCGGCAACCGGATCGACGTGCACAGCGGGCTGCCCAAATATATGTGGCTGCGGGAGAACGCGCCAGATATTTACAGGAAAACCTGGAAATTCGTCAACATCAAAGATTACCTGTACGGCCGCTTCACCGGCAGGGCGGGCCTGACCGATCCCACCGACGCTTCCCTGTGCAATTGCCTGAACCTGGACACGGGGGACTGGGCTATAGACATCGTGAGGACCTGCGGCGTGGACACGGACAAGCTGCCCGGCCTCGTCCCGTCCTGCGATGTCAGCGCATCCCTCAGCCCGGAATTTGCCTCCCTGACCGGTCTGCCCCAGGGGCTGCCGGTGGCTGTCGGGGCGGGCGACGGAGCCTGCGCCGCCCACGGAGCACGGGATCAGGCGGTGGGCGATATGTACATGAACATCGGTTCCTCCGCCTGGGTCAGCACGCTGAGTCCCGCTCCCTGCCGGGATCGGGAAATGCGGCTGTTCAGCTATTTTGACAGCGACAGCAAGGGGTACAACGTGTGCGGCACAGTGCAATGCGGCGCGGCGGCTTTCGATTGGGCCATGCGGAATCTGCTGGGCTTCGCAGAGAAAAAGCCCGACTACGCGGCGCTGGAGGCCATGGCTCGGGAAATCCCCGAAGGGTCCCAGGGCGTGTTTTTCCTGCCGACGCTGATGGGAGAACGCACGCCCTGGTGGACGGCGGAGGTCAGCGGTACGCTGATGGGCTTCACGCTGTACCATGACAGGCGGCACCTCGTCCGCGCTGTGTATGAGGGCGTCATGCAGGCGCTGAACCTTTGCGGGGATATCCTCGGTGAAAACGGCCTGCCAGCCAGACGCCTCACGCTCATCGGCGGCGGCGCGCAGAGCGCTCTGTGGGGACAGATGGCTGCGGATATGTTCGGCGTGCCCGTGCGGGTGCATCAGACGCCCCACGAAGCCACCTCCCTGGGCGCGGCGCTGACGGCCGGCGTGGGAATCGGCTGGTATCGGGATTTCGCGGAAGCTGCGCGCTGCATCCATATCGCCCGGGAATACGCGCCTGATCCCGAAAAACACGAAGCTTACCGAAAGCACCTGAAGGTATTCCGTGCGCTGTATCCCAATATGAAAAAAGCCTATGAGGCTGTATACCGTTACCAACAGGAGGAATAAGAAAACTTTATGGATCAGAACAGACATGTGATCGTGATTTCAGAAGACGCGCTGGTGTATGACGATCTGGAAACGCTTCGACAGCTGCCCGCTTTCGGGAAACTGATGAAAAACGGATCGCTCGTGAAAACGATCCGTTCCGTGTATCCCACGGTCACTTATCCCTGCCACGTAAGCATGACCACGGGCGTTCCCTGCGGCAGGCACGGCGTGGTCAACAATGAGCGCGACGACGACCTGACATTGGAGCACGCTCCTTGGGAATGGTTCCACAGCGCGGTAAAGACCGGCGATATCTTTGACGCCGCAAAAGCCGCCGGGCTGACAACGGCAGGGGTATTCTGGCCGGTGACGGGCAATCATCCGCACATTGATTGGCTGATCGACGAGTATTGGCCCCAGAGTCCTGAGGAAACCACTGAAGCATGCTTTGCCGCTTCCGGCTCCAGCCCTGAAATCATCGAGAAGGTGATCCGGCCCAACCGCTATTTGATGGAGGGAAAGCATCGGATTCATCCATATGGCGACGCTTTTGTCCATGCCTGTGCAGGCGCCATCATCCGGCAGTTCAGGCCCAATCTGCTCATGATCCATCCCGCCAATATCGATGCATACCGGCATCAATCCGGTATGTTCAGCCCGCTGGTCACGCACGGCCTGCATCAAATCGACCTCTGGCTGGGTGAAATATTGAAAGCGCTGGATGACGCCGGCATCCGGGAAACGACCGATATATTTATCGTCAGCGACCATGGGCAGATGAATATTACCCGCACGATTGCCCTCAACGCGCTGCTGGCCGAGTGGGGCCTGGTTAAGGTGAACGCAGAGGGCAGGATCACCGATCATACGGCGATCGCTCATTCGGCAGGCATGTCGGCTCATGTGTATGTCAAAAACCCGACAGACACCGAACGGGTGTATGCCGTGCTGAAAGAGATGGCCGCGGACGGCCTCTATGGCTTTGGGCGCGTCTACACGGCGCAGGAAGTCCGGGAGGAAGAAGGCTTGTACGGCGGCTTCTCCTTCGTGCTGGAAACGGACGGATACACTTCTTTTTCCAACGCCTGCACCCGTCCGCTTGTGCGGCCCGCCGACAACAGCGATTACAAGTTTGGCCGCGCCACCCACGGTTATCATCCCGACAAAGGCCCTCAGCCTACCCTGCTGGCCTGCGGCCCGCATATCCGTTCCGGCGTGATCCTGGAGCGCCGCTCCATTTTGGACGAAGCGCCGACCTTCGCCCGCGTCCTGGGGGTGACATTGCCCGACGCGGAAGGCTCGGCCATCGAGGAAATCCTTACGTCCTGCTGATGGATGCAAGGCTGCCTGTGCGGCGGACAGTTTTTAAGGGCATCTGAACAGATCAAGAAAGAGGCGGAAGATATGGAAAAGCATTTGGCGAATATGACCCTGGAGGAGCTGACCAGAGAAGAAGGCATCCCCTGCAGCTGCGGTAAAACGCACCGCTGCCAGCTGCGTTATTTCCGCGCGGAAAAAGGCGCTGTGCGCTTTGTGCCGGAAGCCCTGCACAGCCGCGGGCGGAAGCGGCCCATGGTGGTCATGGATGAGAATACAAGGAAAGCAGCGGGCTTGCAGGTGCTTTCCGTCCTCGACGAAGCCGGGATTCCCCACACAGATTTCGTGTTTCCCCACAGGGAAGGAAAAATGGAGCCGGACGAATACGCCATGGGCGCGCTGGCCATGGCGATGGATCCCCAGTGCGATGTGATCCTGGCGGTGGGCAGCGGCGTGATCAACGACTGCTGCAAGGTGATGGCCCACGCCTGCGGGCTGACGAGCATGGTGGTCTGCACCGCGCCGTCCATGGACGGGTACTGCTCCAATTCCGCTTCCATGATCCAGAACCATATCAAGGTGAGCCTGTACAACGCCTGTCCGGAGGCCATCATCGCCGATACCGATATCCTGGCCACCGCGCCGGACATCATGCTCCAGGCAGGGCTGGGCGATATGCTGGCTAAATACGTGTCCGTCTGCGAATGGCGCATCGCGCACATCGTCCACGGCGATCCCTATTGTGAAGAAATCGCGGGGATGGTGCGGGCCTGCCTGAAAAACATCGTGGAGCACGCCGACGGCCTGATGAAGCGGGAACCCGAAGCGCTTAAGGCGGTGCTGGAAGGGCTGGTGATCAGCGGCATTTCCATGGCCTTTGCGGAAATCAGCCGTCCTGCCAGCGGGCTGGAGCACTATTTCAGCCACATCTGGGAAATGCAGGCCCTGCAGAAGGGCCAGCTCAGCGACCTGCACGGCATTCAGGTGGGCGTGGGCACGCTGCTTACCATGTGGATCATTGAGCATATGCTGAACATGGAAGCCGTGGACAAAGACCGGGCGGAAGCGGCCATGCGCGCTTTCTCGCCCGAAAAGTGGGAAGCGACCATGAAGGACATCTTCGGCCCCATCGCGCCCTCCATCCTGGAAATCGAAAAGCAGGTGGGGAAGAACAAGCCCGAAAACCAGCAGGAGCGCCTGAAGCGCATCGTGGAACACTGGCCGGAGATCCGGCAGATCATCAAAGAGGAGCTTCCGCCCCGGCAGCAGGTGTGGGAACTGATGAAAAGCTGCGGCATGCCGATGACCCCCACGGACCTTCACCTGACCGAAAAGGATACCGTGGACGCCCTGATCGGCAGCCGGGAGATTCGGGATAAATACCTGACCAGCAGCCTGCTGTGGGACTTGGGGCTGCTGGAGGAAACGGCGAAAAAACTGCCTTGCGCGTAAAGCGCAGGCACTCCCGAACTTGCGTCAGCTCGTTCTTTCCGCGATAATCGGAGCTATACAATGCCTGTCTTTATATGATAAAACAAATATGAAAACCGAAAGCGGTACAAAATGTAAAAAAGGCCAGGAGAATCAAACCGGTTCCCTGGCCTTCATCGTATTTTCTATCTTTTATTCCCGGATGGCGGCAAAGCCGTTTTCCAGATCGGCAATAATGTCGTCGATATGCTCCGTGCCGATAGACAGGCGGATGGTGTTGGGGTTGATACCCTGATCCAATAATTCCTCTTCGCTGAGCTGGGAATGGGTGGTGGAAGCCGGATGGATCACCAGGCTCTTCACGTCCGCAACGTTGGCCAGCAGGGAGAAGATTTTCAGATTGTCGATGAAAGCCCAGGCTTCCTTCTGACCGCCCTTGATTTCAAAGGTGAATATGGACGCGCCGCCCTTGGGGAAATAGCGTTCATACAGAGCGTGATCGGGATGGTCCGGCAGGGAGGGATGGTTCACCTTTTCCACCAGAGGATGGTTTTTCAGGTATTTCACCACCTTCTTCGTGTTCTCCGCGTGCCGATCCAGGCGGAGGGACAGGGTTTCCACGCCCTGCAAAAGCAGGAAGGCGTTGAAGGGAGAAATGGACGCGCCGGTGTCCCGTAGCAGGATGGCGCGAATGTAGGTGACGAAGGCCGCAGGGCCCACCACGTCATAAAAGGATACCCCGTGATAGCTGGGGTTGGGCGCGGCGATGTTGGGGTACTTTCCGCTGGCTTTCCAATTGAACTTCCCGGATTCCACGATGATACCGCCTAAGGTGGTGCCGTGGCCGCCCAGGAACTTGGTGGCGGAGTGCACCACGATGTCCGCGCCGTGCTCGATGGGGCGAATCAGGTAGGGGGTGCCGAAGGTGTTGTCGATCACCAGGGGCAGGCCGTGCTTATGGGCGATTTCCGCGATGGCGTCGATATCCGGGATGTCGCTGTTGGGGTTGCCCAGGGTTTCCAGGTAAATGGCCCGGGTGTTGTCCTGGATGGCGCTTTCCACTTCCTTGAGATTGTGGGCGTCCACAAAGGTGGTGGTCACGCCATACTGGGGCAGGGTGTGGGAGAGCAGATTAAAGCTGCCGCCATAGATGGTCTTCTGCGCCACGATATGCCCGCCGTTTGCGGCCAGGGCTTCGATGGTGTAGGTGATGGCCGCCGCGCCGGAAGCTACGGCCAGGGCAGCGCTTCCGCCCTCCAGAGCAGCCACCCGCTTTTCCAGCACGTCCTGGGTGGAGTTGGTGAGCCTGCCATAAATGTTGCCCGCGTCCGCCAGGCCGAAACGGTCGGCGGCATGCTGGCTGTTGTGGAACACATAAGAGGTGGTCTGGTAAATCGGCACCGCCCGGGCGTCGGTAGCGGGGTCGGCCTGTTCCTGGCCTACGTGAAGCTGCAGGGTTTCAAATTTATAGTTACTCATGATCGTGATCTCCTTTTTTCTTATGGTTTTTTCTGGCCTGGTTTCCCTCCCCCGGCAACAAAAACCGGGGGCTGTTTTTCAAGCTCCCGGGCACATGACATACAGAAGAAGGAGAATCGATTTTATTCCCTCATCCAAAGGCGCGTGGATAAACAGCCGAACGCCCCTGCCACGGAACCTGCCCGGGAGTAAAGCATTCGACAGCACATGATGTTCTGCTGAAAACAAGCTGCGGTTTCGGACATCCCTTGCGCCTCCTTTCGGATGAATTGACTGTATCATAGCACAATTTACCTACTATGTCAATAGGTATTTTGAATTTATCCAGTGCAATCGCTTACGAAAAAGCCCAATTTTTGACAATTGTTAATGCATAAGTGAAAGACCATGCGCAGCGCTGACGTTTACCGGCGAGAGAATTCCCTACCCGATGATCTGGTACTTCTGCCAGTAATGTCTTTGCTTCCGCTTTCGTCAAAGTAATCACCCCCGTTTTATTACTTTGACATCAACCTCTTAAAATTCTTTTGGTAATAAAATTGTAATAATTTCTTAATCAATTTGCAATAAACGATCGCCCTGCTTTTCTGAAAAAAGTCTTGACAAAGTGGTCAAAGAAAGGTAGAATTATTTGCGAAAAAAGACCAAATAGGTGTGTGCCGTGGAGAAATCCATAGCCATATTTGGCCTTAAAAATATTATAAACGGAAGGATGTATGCACCATGAAAAAAATCCTGGCAATTGCGCTTGCGCTGGTTATGACGCTGTCCCTGGTGGGCACCGCCCTAGCGAGCGACCTGGCCGGCACCTATGACGTGAAAATCTGGGTGGCTGAAAAGGCCGTGGACCTGACCAAGCAGCAGATCGAAGACTTCAACAATTCCAACGAACTGGGCATCGTGTTCAACGCGACGGTGGAACCCGTTTCCGAGGCCGACGCCGCCACCAACATGATTACCGACGTGGAAGCCGGCGGCGACATTTACTGCTTCGCGCAGGACCAGTTCGCCCGTCTGGTGCAGGCCGGCGCGCTGGCCAAACTGGGCAAGAAGGCCGCTGAAACCGTGACCGCCAACAACGACGCGGGCACCGTGGCCGCCGCCACCTCCGGCGACACCCTGTACGCCTACCCGCTGACCAGCGACAACGGCTACTTCATGTACTACGACAAGTCCATCATCCCCGAGGAAGACGTAGACTCCCTGGAAGCCCTGATCGCCGACTGCGAGAAGGCCCAGAAGTATTTCGCCTTTGAGATGAACACCTCCGCCTGGTATCTGGCCTCCTTCTTCTTCGGCACCGGCTGCGTGTCCGAATGGGTGACCGACGACGACGGCGCGTTCGTCGAAGTGCACGACACCTTCAACAGCCCTCAAGGCCTCATCGCCGCCAAGGGCATGAAGAAGCTGGTGGATTCTCCTTTCCATCTGAGCAGCTCCCAGGCTGACGCTTTCGCCTCCGACGCGGCCGTGGTGGTGACCGGTATCTGGGCTTATGAAGACATCCAGAAAATGCTGGGCGACAACATGGGCGTCACCGACCTGCCCTCCTTCGAGGTGGACGGCCAGACCTACCACATCGGCTCCTTCAACGGCTGCAAGCTGCTGGGCGTGAAGCCCCAGGAAGACGCCCTGAAGGCCGCCGCCCTGCACCAGCTGGCCCAGTACCTGACCGGTGAAAAGTGCCAGATGGAACGCTTTGACGCCCTGTCCTGGGGCCCCTCCAACGTGGCCGCCCAGGCTTCCGACGCTGTGCAGGCCAACCCCGGCCTGGCCGCCCTCATCAAGCAGGCTCCCTACTCCGTGCCCCAGGGCCAGATTCACGGCTCCTGGTGGGACATCGCCAAGGTCATCGCTGACGACGTGAAGGCCGCTGCCGACGACGCCGGCCTGCAGACCGCCCTGGACAACTACACCGACAAGATCGCTTCCCTGTTCACCATGAGCGACGACGTGAAGTTCGGCTGGACCGTGATCGGCGCTGTGGCTGGCTCCATGTGGGACAAGGACTTCCCCATGACCAAGATTTCCGCCTCCGAATGGAAGAGCGACGAAGCCTTTGAGATGGAAGCGGGCACAGAATTCAAGGTGCGCCAGGGCCTGAGCTGGGACAACAACTTCCCCGCCGACAACTTCAAGGTGGAAGAAGCGGGCACCTATTTCGTGGTGTTCAACGAGGCCACCGGCGAAGTTTCCCTGTCCGCCGATTAATCAAAGGAGCATTGCTTGATTAAAACCTAATCCAGCAATCGGAAAACCGGAAGAGCCGGAGCCAATCCCGATTGGCTCCGGCCCTTTTCATAAAGGAGTGGAACGAGGGCATGAAAACGTATTCGGACCTTGAATTTCTGAAGCTCTCGAAGGGCGAGAAATTCAAGTATAAAATCATAAGCTTCTTCGCCGGGATTCCCAAGGCGCTGCTGAAGCTGCTGCTGGCCCTGTGGAATCTGATCAAAGGCGCAGGCGTGAAAATCGGGAAAGAAATCGCGGACATCTGTTCCACGTTCGTTCACGGCGACTGGAAGACCAAGCTGTCCTTTGTGGTGATGGGCTTTGGCTGCCTGGCCAGAGGGCAGATCCTGCGTGGCATTCTGTTCCTGGTGTTTGAAATCGTATTCATCGGCTACATGGTGTTGGCGGGCGGTTACTGGCTTTCCATGCTGCCCAGCCTGGGCCTGCAGGGGCCGACCAAGGAATACAACGAAATTCTGGACGTGGAAGTGACGGCTTTCCATGACAATTCCTTCAAAATCCTGCTGTACGGCGTGCTGACCATGTTCTTCATCGTGGCTTTCATTTACACCTGGCGGCAGAACGTGAAGCAGAACCAGCTGGCCGAAAAGATCCTGGCCTCCGGCAAGAAGCTGCGCTCCGGCAAGGACGACCTGCGTTCCCTGGTGGACGACCAGTTCCATAAAACCCTGCTGGCCCTGCCGCTGACGGGCATCCTGCTCTTCACGGTGCTGCCCATCCTGTTCATGATCCTGGTGGCCTTCACCAACTACGACGGCACGCACAACGGCTACACCAACAACCTGTTCACCTGGGTGGGCATGGACAACTTTAACACCATGCTTTCCTGGACGTCCGGCAGCGGCGGCAGCGCACAGTCCTATTCCGCCACCTTCGGCGAGGTGCTGGTGTGGACGCTGATCTGGGCCTTCTTCGCCACGTTCACCAACTATTTCCTGGGCATGTTCGTGGCCATGGCCATCAACAAAAAGGGCATCAAGCTCAAGAAGGTATGGCGCACCATTTTGGTTTTGACCATCGCCATTCCGCAGTTCATTTCCCTGCTGTACGTTTCCAAGATGTTCGCCAAGAACGGCATCGTGAACGGCTTCCTCATGAGCATGGGGTGGATTCAGCAGGCCCTGCCCTTCTGGGACGATCCCACCTGGGCGCGGGTGACGGTGGTGCTCATCAACATATGGATCGGCATTCCGTACCTCATGCTGATCGCCACCGGCATTTTGATGAACATCCCCGCCGACCTGTACGAGTCCGCCCGCATCGACGGCGCGAACCCCTGGCAGCAGTACACCAAGATCACCCTGCCCTACATGCTGTTCGTGACCGGGCCGTACCTGCTCACCAGCTTTACCGGCAACATGAACAACTTCAACGTCATTTACCTGCTCACCGGCGGCGCGCCCAACAACCCGGCGGCGTCCTCGGCATCGGGCAGCGTGGGCTACACCGATTTGCTGATCACCTGGCTGTTCAAGATCACCACCGGCGCGGAGAGCCAGTATTACCTGGCGTCCGTGGTTGGCATATTGGTGTTCGTGGTGGTGGCGCTGATTTCGCTGGTGGTCTACAACGTGCTGCCGTCCATCAAGAATGAGGAGGATTTCCAGTGATGAGCCAACAAAACGCGATTGCGCCCACTGGCCCGGTGAAAAAACATATGGGCTTGAAAGCCTCCCGCGCCCTGGGCAATACGGCCATTTATATTTTGCTGATCGTGATCAGCGCCATCTGGCTGATTCCTTTCATCTGCATCCTGCTGCAGTCCTTCCGCGTGGAAAGCACCTGGCAGGTAGGCTACGTCATCCCCCAGCAGTGGGGCCTGGACAACTATAAAAACCTGTTTGAAACGGACTTCCCCCGCTGGTATATGAACACCTTCATCGCGGCCCTGTGCACCGCCGCGCTGCAGACCATCATCGTGCTGTGCATGAGCTACACCCTCTCCCGCTTCCGGTTCAAGATGCGCAACGGCCTGATGCGGTTCATGCTGATCCTGGGCATGTTCCCCGGGATGCTGACCATGATCATCCTGTACCGCGTGCTGAAGGACCTTGGCATGACACAGGCCAACGCCCTGCCCGGCCTGATCCTGGTGTACGTGGCCTCCTCCGGCATGGGCTATTACGTCAGCAAGGGCTTCTTTGACACCATCCCCAAGTCTCTGGACGAGGCGGCGAGGGTGGACGGGGCGACCCGCTTCCAGATCCTGAAAAAGATCATCCTGCCCCTGTCCAAGCCCATCGTCATCTACACCGTGCTGACCGCCTTCATGGGCCCCTGGGGCGACTTCGTGTTCGCCCGCTATATTGCCTTCGGCTCCTCCGCGGGCAGCAACGTGGCCGTGGGCCTGTACAACTGGCTGAGCAAGGATCAGATCAACACGCGCTACACCATGTTCTGCGCGGGCGGCGTGCTGGTGGCCGTGCCGGTCACGATCCTGTTCATGTGCCTGCAGAAGTACTATGTCGAGGGCGTCACCGGCGGCGCGGTCAAGGGATAATGATCCAGTCAGGAGTGAGGAGTTAGGAGTGAGGAGTTTTCAATTCGTAATTCAGAATTGTTCTCAGGCAGCTCTGCTCTCCGCACTTTAACCTCACGAATAGAAGGAGTGAACGAAAAAATGGCAAGCGTAAAGCTGACCGATGTAAAAAAGGTCTATGACAATAAAGTAACGGCGGTGCATGATTTCAACCTGGATATCAAGGACAAGGAATTCGTGGTGTTCGTCGGCCCCTCCGGCTGTGGCAAATCCACCACCATGCGCATGATCGCCGGTTTGGAGGACATTTCCGGCGGCACCGTGGAAATTGACGGCGTGGTGGTCAACGACCTGCAGCCCAAGGACCGTGACATCGCCATGGTGTTCCAGAATTACGCCCTGTATCCGCATATGACGGTATACGACAACATCGCTTTCTCCCTGCGGCTGAAAAAGATGCCGGAGGATCAGGTGTATGAGAAGGTGACTTCCGCCGCCGAGGTGCTGGGCATCACCGATTATCTCACCCGTAAACCCCGCGCCCTGTCCGGCGGCCAGCGCCAGCGCGTGGCCATCGGCCGCGCCATGGTACGCGACGCGAAGGTATTCCTGATGGACGAGCCGCTGAGCAACCTGGATGCCAAGCTGCGCAACCAGATGCGCGCCGAAATCATTCTGCTGCGCCAGAAATTGAACACCACGTTCATCTACGTCACCCACGACCAGACCGAGGCCATGACCCTGGGCGACCGCATCGTGATCATGCACGACGGCTACATCGAGCAGGTTGGCACGCCCATGGAAGTGTTCGAGATGCCGCATAACGTGTTTGTGGCTGAGTTCATCGGCGCGCCGAAAATGAACCTGATGCAGACCGAGCTCTTGCAGGAAGGTGGCAAATACTACGTCACGCCTTTCGGCGCGAAGATTGAAGTGACCGGCGACAAGGCCGAGGGCCTCAAACAGAAGGGCATCGGCAGCCGGAAGATCCTGCTTGGCGTGCGGCCGGAGCACATCGTGCTGGCTGAGCAGGCCAGCCCCGACGCCATCCCCTGCAAGCTGGAGGTCAACGAAATGATGGGCAGCGAGCTGCACCTGCACGTCTACACGCAGGACGAAACCCGCCTGATCGTGCGCGTGCCCACCATCAACCTGAGCCTGGATCAGCGCAAAGAGCTGAAATACGGCAAGCAGCTCTTCATTACCTTTGAGGGCAAGGTCATGCACTTCTTCGATCCGGAAACCACCAAGAACCTGATTTACGATTGATTGATGATTCACGCGGATCGGGCAGAAGGGGTGACAACGCTCTGACTTCTCCCCGCGCCAAGCGCTGTCTTGCGCAAGCGAACTGAATACGCTCATACGCTTTGGACAGGTCACATGATCCAAAGCGTATGAGCTTTTTTGTGTTTTCACAGCAGTTCATGTCTGCTGCTCTTCTCTTTCGCCGCTTGGTTTCCCTTCTTTCAGCACCACCACCGCGTCCGGGTCGTATTTGCGGGATATCGTATGCGCGGCTTTTCGGTTGGCCACCGTATCAAAAATAATGGAAAAGTCATAGTCCGGAGGATACAGCTGCGCCGCGGGCACCAGCAGCTTCAGCCGGTTGTGGCGCACCGTCATTTTCTTGCCCTGTAACTGGATGACCACATTCCCATCGTCGTCCGCGCCGCGGTACACGATGGCGGTCTTTTTTTCGGGCAGCAGCTGCACGCTGTCTCCCATGGTGAACCGTTCAAAGCTGCCTTCCGTTTTCACTGCCTGGCGCAGCAGACGACTGGCAGGCACGCGCATGGGCTTATGCCGGGCGGTTTCGGGTTTCGCGCCGACCCCGTGATCCGCCGCCTGTCTCGCCCGGGCGAGCAGTCCGCCGTCCATGCCGAGCCGACGGGCGATTTCAATGGCGCAGCTTTCCCCACTCATTCCCAGTTCCAGCCGGTAAAGGGGCATCAGGGATTCCTTGTCAAAGGCCATCCGCGCCGAGATCACGCCCTCGGTCTGCTCTGCCCAAAGCTTGATCTGGGGATCGTGGGTGGTCACCAGGAAGAAGCACTTTCGCCGGAGCAATTCCTCCAGGATCGCCGCGGCCAGGCCGGAACCCTCCGCCGGGTCCGTGCCGCTGCCCAGTTCGTCCAACAGCACCAGGCTGTCCTGGCTGCAGGCTTCCAGCATGCGGATCACGTTGGTCATGTGCCCGGAGAAGGTGGACAAATTCTGGCTGATGCTCTGGCTGTCACCGATATCACACAGCACGCGATCCATCATCCCGATCACTGTGCCTTCCCCGCAGGGAATGTGCAGCCCGCTCTGAGCCATCAGGGTCAGCAGGCCCACGGTTTTCAGACACACCGTTTTCCCGCCGGTATTTGGCCCGGTCACGGCAATGCCGGAATCCGGCAGAGCCAGTTCCAGATCCAGGGGCACGCAGGAGGCAGGATTCAGCAGCGGATGGCGGGCTTTCACCAGGTGAATCCGCCTGTCCGCTGTGATTTCCACCGGCCGCGCGTCCATCTCCGCGCTCAGCTTTGCCCTGGCAAACAGCGCGTCCAGCTCCGCCATCACGCGGATCGAAGCGCGAAGCGCCTGTTCCTCATTCGCCACCCGGTCGCTGAGCGTCCAGAGGATGCGCCTTTCCTCGGTATCAATGTCGATCGAAATTCCTTCCAGGGTCTGGCGCAAAGCCTGTACGGCGGCAGGCTCCATAAACACGGTGTTCCCTTTTGCGGAAGCGTCCACCGCGCGGCCGGGAAACGCGCTTTGATAGCGCTTCTGCACGGGCAGCACATACATTCCGTTCCGCTGGGTGATATAGCTGTCCGCCAGCTTTTCCTTCTGATGGAACAGAACCTGATTCAGCTTTTCCCGGATCTCCTGCTCCGTCCGCTCCCGCTGCCGGCGCAGGCTGCGCAGGGCAGGCGAAGCGTCGTCCAGAATCGCGTCCTCGCGCACACAGCTGTCGATTTCCTCCTCCAGCGCGCTTAAGTCGGGCAGCTCCGTCTGCCAGGAGGCAATACCGGGGTTGTATATCTCCGCGCCCTGCAGATACCGGCGCATACGGCGCACCGTAACGCAAAAGCGTGCGGCGCCGCTCAATTGTTCCGGCAGCAGCATTCCGCCCTGCAGCGCTTCGTTCAGGCTTTTTTCCATGCCCTCCATTTCCGCGAGCGGCGGCGCGCCCGCGTTGTTCAGCACGCAGAGAGCGGCGGTGGTTTCTTCCATACGGGCCTTGCAAAGCCCTTCGTTCATGATCGGCGCGGTCTGCGCCAAAAGTGCGCGCGCCAGGGGAGATACGGCGTGCGCCTGCAAACGCTCGATGATCCGTTCAAAATCCAGCGTGATCATATCCTGTGTCATGTTGATCCCTCTATTCTGATTTTCGTATCGACATGAACAAGGGCCGGGGAGTGCGGCGGAGAAAGGCAAACAAAAAAGTGCCCGGCATCCTTCAGCACCGCGCCATGACATCAGCAAACAAACGGTCATGCCACCGTTTTTTCAATCAGCCATGTTCCCCGTTACTGAACCGATTCCAAACACTGCCTCCCCAGGATTGCCCGCTCATGGCGGGATCGCTGTCGGTCAGATTATACCGCTGCCGGGATGATCTGTCAATCCGTAAAATTCAATTCCGAAAATTGACAATTGATTCATCCCATGTTACAATACAGGATGTCAGCACAAGCCGACATAGTCCCGCACAAGCGGGCCGTTCAATGATGGATTCCTGGTTCATTTTCCGGTATCATCAAGGTGCCGATGACCTTGACAAGGGGTTGTCGCGCCTTTTCTTGTATCCGGAGGGCTTGGAGCGACAAATCGAAGAGGAGGATTTCCCCGATGCTTGCTTTGAAAAAAATGCTGAGCCTGGCGCTGGCGCTGTGCCTGGTCTGCGGTCTGGCCATGAGCGCTTCCGCCGTCACTTTTACCGACGCCCACGGCAATGTGATTGAGCTGGACGATACCTTGGAAGCGTACGCCCAATATGCCCTTTACGGCGCGGATGACGCCGCCCGCAAAGGCGAAACCAACCTGGGCGATCTGTGGACGGACGCGCTGCGATGGTTCGCGGTGTCCGGCAAAATCAATGATTACTTTGAGGAAGACGACGTGACCGCCGGCAATACGGAAATCATCGTGGATGCGGATTATATCGTGGCGCTGTGGAACGGCGGCAACCTGCGCGCCGATGTTGCGGAAGGCAAGTTTGGCGCGGAACAGCTGGCCGAAGTGCTGCCTTATCCCAACAAGGTGGCCGTGGTTTATATGTCCGGCAGTCAGCTGCTGGAAGCGCTGGAGGCCGCGTCCCAGGCGCTGCCTTATACCGAGGATTCCGCCGCTGCCTGCGCGTCCTTCATGCAGGTTTCCGGCATCCGGTATACGGTGGACACCGCAAAAGAATATGACAAGGGCGAAGCTTATAATGACAAGTGGTTCCGGGCCGCTGCCCTGGGCCGCGTGACCATCGAGGATGTGAACGGACAGCCCTTTGATCCGGAAGCCACCTATGCTGTGATCACCAGCAACGCCAACTTCAACGGCATGGATTCTTCCTATATTATCAAAGCCGCCGCCGAAGCCAATGAAAAGAGCACGATCACCACGGCTGTGGTGCGGGATGTGATCTGGCTGTATATCGCGGACGAACTGAACAATGTGATCGGCGACGCCTATGCCCAGGCGCAGGGGCGCATCACAGTGAAATAACTACGCAATGATGTGCCGCAGCCGGCATATCTCTCATCCGGGCGGAACAGTGGCAGCTGTCCGTCCGGACGATTTGCGTTTTCAGGGAGGAAAACATGCGTTCACAGCTTGAAAAAGTGCTTCGGGAAGTGGAAAAGGTCATCGTCGGCAAGCGAAAGGTCATTGAAAAAATCCTGATGGCGCTGCTGGCGGACGGCCATATTTTGCTGGACGACGTGCCCGGTGTGGGAAAAACCACCCTGGCCGTGGCGCTCAGCCGGGCGATAGGCCTTTCTTTCCAGCGCGTCCAGTTCACCCCAGACGTGCTGCCCTCCGACCTGGTGGGCTTTTCCATGTACGATAAAGCCACCGGCTCTTTCATGTACCGTCCCGGCGCGCTGAACCGCGCCAATCTGGTGCTGGGCGATGAAATCAACCGGGCGGCCAGCAAAACACAGTCGGCGCTTCTGGAAGCCATGGAAGAGCGGCAGGTGACCGTGGACGGAGAAACCTATCCGCTGGAAACGCCGTTTGTGGTGATCGCCACCGAAAACAGCGTTGGCACGGCGGGAACGCAGCGTTTGCCCTACGCGCAGATGGACCGTTTTCTGGTGCGGCTGTCCCTGGGCTATCCCGATTACGAAGCGCAGATGGCCATGCTGCGGGATCGGCAGGGGAGAAACCCGCTCGAAGCTGTGGCCTGCGTGATGGAAAAAGAAGAGTTGCTTGCCATGCAGCGGGAGGTTCGCGCCGTCACTAGCAAGGACGCGATTTTGGATTATATCACCCGGCTCACCCTTGCTTCCCGGGAGCATGAAGCGGTGGAAGTGGGCGTCAGTCCGCGCGGCACACTGTTTATCGACCGGATGGCAAAGGCCAGAGCGTATCTGGAAAACCGCGATTACGTGACCGGCGGCGACGTGCAGGCGGTTTTTCCGGATGTATGCGCGCATCGGGTGCTGCTGAAAGATAATATCCGGGAAACGACTGTGGAACAGGTGCTGAATGAATTGCTGAAAAAAGTGGAGAATCCCGACCGCCGCGGTTTCTTTCCGGGGATGAAGAAATGAAAAAGCGCTGGTTCGGTTACGCGGCCTGGCTGCTGCTGGCCTGCTGCCTGTACTTCTTTGAAAACAACACGGGCACCCGTGCCGTTTTGCTGTGCTCGCTGCTGTTCCCGCTGATTCCCCCGCTGTGCTCCTGGTTCTTTTCGCCGGATGCATCCGGCAAGGCCAAAGCACCGGAAGAGCTGACCGTCGCTTCTTTCGTCCTGCGGGAAGCGGACGAACCGGGCGATGTGCGTCCCTACATTCCCGGCGATCCGGTGCGCCGCATCCATTGGAAGCTGTCCGCCAAGAAGGATGAGCTGCTGATCCGGGAAACAGCCACGGAGGTGGAACCCGAAGAAGAACGCATCATTGTTTCTGCTTCGGACAGGCAAAAGAATCCATCCCGCAGGCGCATCGTGGCCGGGCTTGCCTTCGCGCTGTTAGTCTGCCTTGTGCTGCTTCTGCTGATCCCGGGAGCAAACCGGGGCGCGCAGGCGCTGTGCAACCGGCTGTTTGCCGCCAGCGAAAAAGTGAACGCCTATGCTTATGATTATTTTCCCGTTCCGGAGGATCAAAGCATCGCCCTGGCGGCGGGCTTGCTGATCCTTTCCGCGTTCATTGCGCTTGCGCTTTTGCTCCGAAAAAGGATATTGACATTAGGCATCATGGCGGCTTGTACGCTCTTTCAGGCTTATTTCGGCCTGGCGTTCCCGGCCTGGGTCAATATTCCGCTGTACGGCCTGCTGGCCCTTCGGATGATGAACCGGCCTTTTCGCCGCAGGCGGCTGCTGATTTACGGCGCGGCGATCCTGCTTGTATCTTTGCTGACGGCGCTCCTGCTGCCCGGGGTGGATGCGGCCACAGAAGCGGCCTCTGAAACAGTCCGGGATCATCTGAGCCAAATCGCGCAGACAGTCACCGGCGCGGTAACGGAAATGCCGGAGGGAGAAACGGAAACCCGCCATACGCACACGGAAGCCCTGAAAACCGGCATGAACGAAGCGCGGACTGACCGGGAATACCGGCTGGTGACTGTGGAAGAAGAGCAGATTTCTATGCCGCATTGGGTGAATTATCTGAAAATGATCCTGCTGCTTCTGCTGTCTGTCGCGCTGCTGATTCTGCCCTTCGCCCCGTTCCTGCTGCTGAACACCCGGAAAAAGAAGGCGCAGGAAGCAAGGAAAGCCTTTGCCTCCGAGCAGGTCGGAGACGCCGTGTGCGCCATTTTCCGGCAGGTGATTGCCTGGCTGAACGAAACGGGCCACGGCGCGGGAAATCTGCTGTATCGGGACTGGGCCGAACAGCTGCCGGATCTTTTGCCGGACGGATACGCGGCCCGGTTTGCCCTGTGCGCGGAGGACTTTGAGGAAGCGGCTTACAGCGGGCATGCGCTTTCGGAAGAAAAACGCCTGCGCGCTTTGGAACTGCTGAGGGAAACAGAGGCCGCGCTGTGGGAAAGAGCGGACTGGAAACAGCGTTTCCTTCTCAAGTATTGGATGTGTTTACGCGAATGAGAACAAAAAAGACAGGATGTCTGCTTCTGCTGTTCATCCTATGCCTTACGCTGTCCGGCTGCCGCACCCGCGTCACGGGGAGCAGCCGGACCGATCAAGGCAGGGAGAGCGAAACGGCGGAGGTTTACCGGGCACCGCTTCCCGGCTCGCTGACCGACGATGGTGCGGATGAACAGGAAAAAAACGGAGAATCGGGCGGACAGACGAAGGAGAATCCCGATGCGTCCCGAAAGGAATATGATGAAAACGCGCCGGCGGAGATCGTTCCCGGAGCGGAACGGACCGTTCACGGCGAGGGAGAAGGCGGCGGCGCTTTTGCCGCAGGAGAAGACGCGGACGAATCGGCCGACAAACTGAACGGCGCGGCGGAAAAAACCGCCACCCAAACGGCGGCGGCTGACCAGGCGGAACAGATGGGCGAATCGGAAGACGCAAAAGAGGCGGACTCCGCCATGACCTACTACACGGTGCTTTTGCAGGATCGAATGGGTTCGCTCTTCGAGTGCCAGCGGCTGAATGCGTACTGGGAAACGAAAGAGGATCATGTGACGGTGTTCAAAACGTCTTTGGAGCACAGCATGATCCTGAGCTCCGGGGCATACGACGTATCTGCCCGCCTGCTCGAAGAAAACCTGCGCGTGGACGACGGATGGATCGGGCGGAAGAATCCGGGTGTGATCATCAAGGTGGTGGACAGCGGCGTGCTGGGATCGGGCGTATCGTCCACCGGCATGGCGCAGGCTGTCTACGCGGGGCTGCTTGCCCGCGACGGATGGGCGGCGATGGACGCGGTGCGGAACGGGCGCGTCATCCTGCTGTCGGAAGAACTGCTGACAGCGCCTTATCTGCAAACAGCCGCCATGCTGATGATCGCCAAGACCGCCCATCCGTCCCTGCTTTCGGATGTGGACGTCGATAAAGCGCTTGCGATGCTTTCGGAAGAAGCCGCCGGCGTCATCCCGTCCGGGATCTATTGCTATAACGGAGGTATCTGATGAATATTCTGGTGATTGACGGCCAGGGCGGCAGGCTGGGCCGCAAGCTGGTGGAGAATATCCGCAAGGCCTGCCCGTCCGCGGAAATAACCGCCGTGGGCACGAACAGCATCGCCACGCAAAACATGATGAACTCAGGCTGCGCCGACAGCCTGGCCACGGGCGAAAACGCGGTCATCGTCGCCTGCCGGACAGCCAGGATCATCGTCGGCCCGTTTGGCATCGCCACCGCCGACGCCATGCTGGGGGAGATCTCTCCCGCTATGGCCAACGCGGTCGCCTCCAGCCCGGCGTACAGGGTGCTGATTCCCATGAACCTGTGCAACACCTATATTGCCGGCGTCGCCTCAGGGTCCGCCGCTATTCTGGAGGACGCCATGCAGCGCATCCGGCAGATCGTAGAAAAGGAGACCGGCAGATGAGCTCGCTGCAAGTCCGCAGGATGACATACGCCGCGCTGTATCTGGCGATTGCCATGGCGCTGCCTTTTGTGACCGGGCAGATTCCGGAGATCGGCTCCATGCTGTGCCCCATGCATATACCGGCGCTGCTGTGCGGCTTTATGTGTGGCTGGCCCTGGGGGCTGGCGGTCGGGTTCATCGCGCCGCTGCTGCGGTCGGTGCTCTTCGGCATGCCCGCCATGTTTCCGGCCGCGGTG
Source organism: Clostridia bacterium (assembly GCA_017509065.1). The sequence continues at coordinate 8,583 of JAFWQM010000051.1, read as the reverse complement.
GCTATGGCGTTTGAACTGGCCGCGTACGGTGGACTGGCCGGGCTGCTTTATCGCAAGCTGCCCAAGAAGAAATGGATCACTTATGCTGTGCTGGTGATTTCCATGATTGCGGGACGCGTCGTCTGGGGCGCTGTCCGCGTGATACTGGCCGGGCTGTCCGAAAGCAGCTTCACCTGGGCGCTGTTTCTGTCCGGAGCGATTGTCAACGCCATTCCCGGCATCATCCTGCATCTTGCGCTGATTCCCGTCCTGGTCATCGCCATGGACCGGGCCGGGCTATCCCTGAATCAGTAAAATCATTTCCACTCATGAGAAGAAACAGGAGGACAGACAGCATGGAAAAAAAGGAACTGTTCGTGAAAGAAGTACGGCCCGGCATTTATCTGATGGATGAAGCCCACGAAGCGACGGGCTACCTGGTGGTCGGCAATGAGCGCGCCTGCGTGATCGACACCATGAACGGGTATAACGACCTGTATCAGGCCGTGAGAAAGCTCACGGACAAGCCTGTGACGGTGGTCAACACGCACGGGCATCCTGACCACATCTTCGGCAACGTTTACTTTCAGGAAGCATACCTGCATCCCGCGGACGGCCCGATGGCGAATTCGTTCACCCAGGAGCCGGAGTTTCTGGAAGCCTGCAAACAATATGGCCTGTCTATGCCGCCTTTCCGGGATATCCTCCCCGGCGACGTGATCGACCTGGGCGGTCGGACGCTGGAAGTATTCGCGCTGCCCGGACACACCCCCGGCGGCATCCTGCTTTTGCTGCGGGAGGACAGGATCCTCTTTACCGGCGACAGCGTCAATCATCATCTATGGATGCAGCTGGACGGCTGCCTGCCGCTGCGCACGTTCGTAAAAGAACTGGATAAAATCATGTTCCTGGAGGACAGGGCGGATATCATCCTGCACGGCCACGCCCGGGACGAAGACGATATTTCCCTCCTGTGCTGCATGAGAAACGGCGTGGAAGAAATCTGCGAGGGAAAAACGGAGAACGACCGGCCGTATCGCTGGTTCGGCGGCGAGGATCTGCAGCATCCCTACCGCTGCGATCCAAATAAGCATTATCAGCAGAACGACCATGTGATCTGCTACCGGGCGGACAATATCGGGTGACCAATCTGGAGGCGCATATGAATCTTGAAAGATCATGCGGAGCAATCGTTTTCAAATGGGAAAACGGTCAGCCCCTCTTTGTTATCGTACAGGAACAGGCGGGAGCCTACAGCTTCCCCAAGGGTCATATGGAGGGCGATGAAACGGAGATGGAAACGGCCCGGCGCGAAGTGTTCGAGGAAACGGGACTCCATCCCGCGTTTCTTGACGGGTTCAGGCAGGAGGATGAGTACGACCTGGCGGAAAAGCCTGACACCCGGAAAAGAGTGGTCTATTTCCTGGCGGAATGCAAAGATGAACCGCTCATCCCAAGGCCGGGGGAAATAAGGAGAATCGAGCTTCTTCCTTATGGACAGGCTGCGGAGCGCTTCGAGCATGCGGGAACGAGGCGGGTTCTGTCGGCAGCCCGCGCGTTTCTCAATACGCTTCCTCGTCCCAATAAAATATAATAAAACAAGTGAAGCGTGGTGAGTTTTACAACCCCTTACGCTTCACTTGTTTATATCTGCAAGGCATTGATTACTTGAGCAGTACTTTCCAATCATCGAAAGGCGCGGGACGATTGCAGTCTGTTTCAGTTTTCTGAGGCAGGCTGTTTTTTGCGCTTTCCATCATCTTTTCGATCACATCCAGGACATGGCAGGCCATTTCTTTGGAGGCCAGATGCGCTTTCTGATTGCGGATGCAGTAAGCCATATTTGCGGGGCCGACGCCGCGGCAGTTATCGGAGAGGGAGGAAACCGGCGCGAGCGTCTGCCATTCGGCTTTCGCCGGGTCATTCGGCAGGAAGCGGATCTCTCCGCCGAACTGATTGGCGTCCCCCAGCTGCAGAATGCCTTTGGTGCCGTGAATGGTGAAGTACGCCTGATCCTGAATCGCGCTGTCGCCGTTCAGGGAGAACGTGCCCGTGACGCCGCTTTTCGCGGTCAGGATCGCGTTCACCTGGGCTTCGTTGTCATAAACGTAATCCTGGCCGTATTCCGGGCTGCCGGGGAACACATTCTTTCTTATCCTCGCGTAATTGCCAATCTGGGCATAAACCTGATCCATGGGGCCCAGCAAGGCGCACAGCGCCGTGAGATAGTAAACGCCGTAGTCGTAGCATATGCCGCCGCCCGGCTGGCGCAGGAACTTGAACAGACTCGCCAGGAAAGTCAGATCCCTGTTGGCGACCACATGGAAAGAAGTGATGTCGCCAATCATTCCTTCATCCATCGCTTTTCGGGCCGTTTGAAGCGCGCTGCCCATAAATGTGTCCGGCGCGGAACCGAGGTACAGTCCCTTTTCTTCTGCCAGAGCGATTAGCTCTTTGGCCTGCCAGAGCGATACGGACATGGTTTTTTCGGTATAGACGTGCTTCCCGGCAAGCAGCGCCTTTTTAATCAGGTCATAATGGGAGGGGGCCGGGGTGAGCACCACGATCATTTCAATTTCAGGATCGTCGAAAAGTTCATCTGCGGAAGCGGCGCGGATGCCGAATTGCGCCGCTTTTTTCTCCGCATTCTCCCGATGGCTGGCGGCGCATGCCGCCACTTCCGTCGTGGAAAAAAGCCGCGTCATATTGGTCAGATAAATATCGCTGATCGCTCCGCAGCCGATCACGGCGGTTTTCACTGGTTTGCAGGCTGGCATAAAAAACTCCTTTCCCACGCATGGCTTTCAGTCGGTTTCATGATTACACACTGGCCCTGAAGATGGTCAGCATATCCTCTTCTTTGAGCAGCCTGGCCGAGCCCTTCGCGCCATTGACGCCAACGGCGCATTTATGGGCCAACGTTTTCAAATCTTCTTCGGTGGCGTGCACGCCCAGCTCCCGCAGGTTGGTGGGCATATGAATGCGCCGGAAGAAGTTTTCCGTCATTTCTATCCCTTTCAGCGCAATCGCCTCATCCGAACCGACGGGCTCAACGCCCATGACATTGACGGCAAACCGCCTGAACCGCGGCATGCAATTCCGGTACACATATCTTGCCCAGCTTCCCCAGACGGCGGTGAGCCCAGCGCCGTGGGCCACGTCGTAGAGGCCGCCCAGCTCGTGCTCCAGCTTATGGGTCATCCAGTCGCCGCCGTCGTTGCCGCAGCCGGTCAGACCGTTGTGCGACAGGCTGCCCGCCCACATGACTTCGGCCCGGGCGTCGTAGTTCTTGGGGTCTTTCACCAGAATCTCCGCGTTCTTCATCACGGTGCGGAGCAGTCCTTCCGCGATGGAATCTGTGATTTCCATGTTCCCGCCGTTGGTGAAGTAGCGTTCCATGGTGTGCATCATGATGTCGGCGCAACCGCACGCGGTCTGATAATCCGGCAGGGTCATGGTCAGCTCCGGGTTCATGATGGCAAACTTCGGCCTGCCATAGTCGCTGCTGTATCCCCGCTTGACCAGCCCTTCTTCCTTGGTGATCACGGAGGAATCGCTCATTTCGCTGCCCGTGGCGGCGATGGTCACGATCACGCCCAGGGGCAGGCAGGCGGAAACCGTTCTTTTGTAGTCATAATAATCCCATACGTCGCCTTCGTTGGCCACGCCGTAGCCGATGGCCTTGGCGGAATCAATGGCGCTGCCGCCGCCCACGGCCAGCAGGAAATCCACGTTTTCCTTTTTGCACAGTTCGATCCCTTCGTAAACGAGGCTCAGGCGCGGGTTCGGTACCGCTCCGCCCAGCGTGACGTATGGGATGCCGGCGTTGTCCAGCGTGTCCGTCACCCGTTTCAGCAGGCCCGAACGGATCACGCTGCCGCCGCCGTAATGGATCAGCACTTTTTTTCCGCCAAATTCGCGGATCAGTTCAGCCACTTTCGTTTCAGTCTTTTTGCCAAAGACCACCTTGGTCGGAGTGAAGTATTGGAAATTGAACATCGTATCCTCCTCATGCCGAGCGGTTTCGGCGTTTTATAAAACGGAAGCCGCAGGTTTTCCCGTTCCTGTCATATTTTACTATATAACGGCCATGATTGTCCACAGCAAAATTGACGGCGTATCTGTTTCGGAAAAGGACGTTTTTTCGCTGCTTATTACCGTATCCTTTATGGCAGAAAAAACCGCGCCCGGAAAACCAGGCGCGGCAGAGAAGCAAGGGAAACAGGTTATTCGGCGGGCACCTCGAACACGGGGGCGAAGCCGCTGTTCACGATCAGGTCATACACCTTCTGGGTGTAAACGGTCTTTTCCAGGGCCTTCACGAAATCCGCGTCAGCGTTTTCGGGCTTCACGGCGAAGATGTTCACATAGGCTTCGGCGGCCTGGCTGCCGGGCTGTTCAAAGTACACGGCGTCCTTGCCGGGGATCAGGCCGGCCAGGGAAGCGTTGTTGCCGTTGATGACCACGAAGGCCGCGCCTTCGCGCATGGTGGGAGCCAGTTCAGCGTTGGCTTCCTGGAATTCCAGGTTCTTGGGATTGCCGATGTCGAACTTGGTCACAACGCTCTCCAGCGTGGTGCCCTCGGGCAGGGTGACCAGCCCGGCGTCCGCAAGCAGGATGAAAGCGCGGGTCATGTTCACGGGGTCGTTGGGCACGACGATGATGTCGCCCTCGGCCAGCTCATCCAGATTGCTCTTGGTGCCGGGATAGAGGCCCATGGGCTCAAAATGGGTGGGCACCACGTACACCAGCTTGTTATCCGCCTGGCCAGTCGCTTCCATATCGGCGTTGTACTGGTTCAGGTAGGGGATATGCTGGAAGAAGTTCGCCTGGGTGTCGCCCGCGGCGGTGGAAGGATTCTCCACCAGATAGCCTTCGTTGATTTCGATTTCCAGTTCAAAGCCCAGAGCCGCCAGATCGTCCTTGATCAGCTCCAGCACTTCGGCATGGGGATTGGGGGTGGCGATAATCTTGAGGGGTTCGGCCAGCGCGGAAACCACGCCGAGAGAAAGCGCCAGGGTCAGCAGGATCGCAACAACCTTTTTCATGGGAAAGCCTCCTTAAAATATTTATATTCAAGCATACGCTTAAATAACTGTTTTACCGGATCCGATGATCCTTTTTCCGGGAAAGGGACGTACCGGCTACCGTGATCACCTGCACCAGCACCACCAGCATGATGCTGGCCGCGTACATGATATCGTACTGCCTGTAGGACAGGCCATACGTCACCGCCGTTGCGCCCAGACCGCCGCCCGCGGCCACGCTGGCCATGGTGGTGTAGCCCAGGATGGTGGTCATGCAGATGGAAAAGCCGTTGATCAGCGAGGGCTTTGCTTCCGGCAGCAGCACCTTCCAAATGATCTGCCAGGTGGTGGAGCCCATGGCCTTGGCGGCTTCGATCACGCCGCCGTCCACCTCCATGAGGCTCCCCTCCACCATACGGGCCACATACGGAAACGCGCTGATCGTCAGGGGAAAGGCGATGGTCATGGTGCCCGTCATGCGGCCCGTCACGGCCAGCGTCACGTTCAGCAGCATCACCAGCAGGATGATAAAGGGAATGGAACGCAGGAAATTGATCACGGTGCCCAGCGCCATATTGAACTTGGGCATGGGCTTGATGCCGCCCTTCCGAGTGACCACCAGCAGCACGCCCAGGGCAATGCCGATGATGTAGGACAGCAGAGTGCTGAGCACGGTCATGTACACCGTTTCTCCCAGCGCGGGCCACAGGATCTTCCAGGAGCGTTCGTACACGAAGCCGAACACCGTTCTGTACAGGAAGCTACCCAGCCCGTTCCATCCGTCCATGCACAGCTTGTAAGGCACCTGCCAGAATACGTGGGACCAGTTCATCCCTGACGCACCTCCTTCACGGTCAGGCCCTGATCCGTCAGATACCGGATCACCTGGAGCCTTACCTCGGGTTCGTCGGGCGATTCGATCAGCATCTGGCCGTAAGGCTGGCCGTTGATGGGCTTGATGTCGGCGGAGAGGATGTTCACGTCCACGCCGCAGTTCTTGATCAGCCCGGCGATAATGGGCATGCCCTCCTTACCGCCGTCAAACACGATGCGCAGGGCCGGCACGTCGGATACCGCGTCGTCCTCCTCGGAGGGCAGGATGCCGAACAGGCGCTTGCCCGCCGCAGAGCGGGTGTGCACGAACACGTCGTCCACCGTGCCTTCCTCGGCGATGCGGCCCCCGTCCAGGATGGCGACCCGGTTGCAGATCTGCCGGATCACGGCCATTTCATGGGTGATCAAAACCACCGTGATGCCAAGGCGCTGGTTGATGTCCTGGAGCAGCGCCAGGATGGACTGGGTGGTCATCGGGTCCAGGGCGCTTGTGGCCTCGTCGCACAGGAGCACTTCGGGGTCGGAAGCCAAGGCGCGGGCGATAGCCACGCGCTGCCGCTGGCCGCCGGACAGCTGAATGGGATAAGCGCTGGCTTTGCCTTCCAGTTCCACCAGCTTCAGCAGTTCTTTTACCCGCTCGTTGGCTTTAGCCTTGGGCACTCCCGCGATGTCCAGCGGATAGCGCACATTCTGGGCTACCGTTTTTTGCATGAGCAGGTTGAAGCTCTGGAAGATCATGCTCACCTTGCGCCGCATGGCCATGAGCTGTTTGTTATTCATCGCCAGGATGTTCTGGCCGTCGATCAGGATCCGGCCGTCGGTGGGCGTATCCAGCCGGTTCAGGCAGCGGATGAGCGTGGACTTGCCCGCGCCGCTCATGCCGATGATGCCGTAAATCTGCCCCCGGTTGATGGTGAGGTCAATGCCGTCCAGCGCCACCACTTCGCCGCCCGGCACCTGATATACCTTGCGCAGATTTTTAATTTCTATCAGCGGCGTTTCCGAAACGGCGGCTTCTTCCAGAATGGGATTCTCTTCGGACAAACGTATACCTTCCTTTCAAAAGCAAAAGCCGCTCCGCGCAAATCTGCGAAGCGGCGCAGGCAACGAAAGCGTTTGTCAAGCGGCGCGGCGCAAACAGCGCGAGGGGAACCTCACGCGGCAGGACATTCGCATTTCCTCCCTCCGCTTCATGGGTTTCCCTCCCTTCCCGGCGTGATCGCCACTTGCTGGTATGTATTATAAAAGAATGACCTATTCGTGTCAAGAGTTCGGTGATTACGAGAAATGTATTACAAGTTATAGACAAATTCTATATGGACGGCATTTTGCCTGTGTCCTTTCATTCAAACGAAAAAGCCCCGCTTCGCATGGCTGCGAGGCGGGGCAAAGTACTGCGCTGATTGCCTGATATTACTTGGTGACCAGTTCCAGGGTATCCCGGGCGATGGCGATTTCCTCGTTGGTGGGGATGACCAGGATCTTGACGCGGCTGCCTTCGGCGGTCAGGTCGGTGTCTTCGGCATGGCCGGGCTTCATGGCGGCGTTCTTTTCATGGTCGATGGCGATGCCCATCCAGGAGAGGCCGTCGATCACCTGTTCGCGCAGGCGGTTGGTGTTCTCGCCGATGCCGCCGGTGAACACGATGGCTTCCACGCCGTTCATGCCGGCGATGTAGGAGCCGATGTACTTGGTGATTTCATAGATCAGCATATCCCAGGCCAGCTTGGCGCGGGGATTCTGGTCCACGAAGGTGGCCTTTTCGATGTCGCGCATGTCGTTGGACAGGCCGGAGATGCCGAGCAGGCCGGATTTCTTATTGCAGATATTCAGCATTTCGTCCACGGAGATGTGGTCGTTGTTGCAGATGTACTGCACCACGGCGGGGTCCATCACGCCGGAGCGGGTGCCCATGATCATGCCTTCCAGAGGCGTGATGCCCATGGAGGTGTCCACGCACTTGCCGTAGGCCACGGCGGCCAGGGAGGAGCCGTTGCCCAGGTGGCAGGTGATCATCTTCACTTCTTCGGGCTTTTTGCCCATGAATTCGGCGGCATGCCTGCTCACGAACCGGTGGCTGGTGCCGTGGAAGCCGTAGCGGCGCACCTTGAGCCGGTCATAGTATTCCATGGGCAGGCCGTACAGGTAGGCCTTGGGAGGCATGGTCTGATGGAAGGCGGTGTCGAACACGGCCACCATGGGCGTGCCGGGCATGACGGCCTGGCAGGCCTTGATGCCCATCAGGTTGGCCGGATTGTGCAGCGGGCCCAGGGGGATGTTCTCCTCGATGGCGTCCATGACCGCCTGATCGATCACCACGGACTCGGTGAAATTGGCGCCGCCGTGCAGTACCCGGTGGCCCACCGCGGAGATCTCGCTCATGCTCTTCACCACGCCGTGCTCGGGATCGGTCAGGGCCTCCAGCATGTACTCGCAGGCCTTGACATGGTCCTTCATGGGCTGGTTCACTTCGAAGACCTTGCCGGCAGCCTTCTGGATCAGGTGGCTGCCCTCGATGCCGATGCGCTCCACCAGGCCCTTGGCCAGGACGGATTCATCCTGCATATCCACCAGCTGGTATTTGAGAGAAGAAGAACCGGCGTTGACGATCAGGATTTTCATTTTGTTTTTCCTCCGCTTCCTGTTTTTGGTGACTTAGCTTATCTATTATACCGTATTTTTCCTGTTCTGAAAAGGGGGATTTTGAAAGAATTGGCTTGATAAACGCAGGGAAGGAAACGAT
>JAFWQM010000050.1 GCA_017509065.1 Clostridia bacterium | reverse complement strand
TTGTTCAGCTCCGCGTAGCCGCCGGAAATCATGCTGGCCTGGGACGCGGAAGCGGAGGACTTGATCAGGATGTTGCGCAGCACCAGGGGCAGGGGCGCTTGCTCGTTGGTCATGTAGATCAGGGCGGTGAACCAGTCGTTCCAGTAGGCCACCATGGAGAAAACCACCATGACCGACAGGATCGGCGTGGACAGGGGAATGATCATGGAGAAGAAAATGCGGAAGTGGCTTGCGCCGTCGATACCGGCAGCCTCCTTCAGCGCGCCGGGAATGCTGTTTTCAAAGTAGTTCCGGGCGATGATGGCGTTGCTGACCGCTACGCCGCCCGGCAGGAACATGGCCCAGATGGTCTGCATGATGCCGGTTTTCTGCACGATCAGATAAGTGGGGATCAGGCCGCCGCCAAAGTACATAGTAATGATGAAGAAGATGCTGATGATCTTCTTGAAGGGCAGGTCAGGCACGGACAGGGGATAAGCGACCAGGTAGATCAGCGCCACGGAATAGATGGTGCCAACCACCGTGTACAGGATGGAGTTTCCGTAGCCCCGCACGATGTTCTGTTCCGCGAAAACCGCTTTGTAGCCGTCCAGCGTCGCCTGGCTGGGAAGCAGGAAGGTCTTTCCGGCATACACGTCGTAAGGATCGGAGAAGGATGCAACCAGGATATAATACAGCGGGTACGCCACGATCAGGAGAATGATTACCGAGATAACGATCAGGATGATGTCGCTGGTGCGGTCGCTGAATCCGCCCAATTCGCCCTGTTTTCTTCTGGAAAGAACAGACATTTTGATTCCTCCTCCTTTCTCACACGAAGTTGACTTCGCCGTATTTCTTGGCGATGCGGTTCACCATCAGCAGCAGCACGATATTGATAGCGGTATTGAACAGGCCCACGGCGGTGCCCAATTCATACTTGGCGCTCACGATGCCCTGCTCGTACACGTAAATGGCGATGATGTCGCTGGTGGCGCGGTTCAGGTCGGTCTGGAGGAGGTAAGCCTTTTCAAAGCCGACGCTCATGAGGCCGCTGACGCTCATGATGAGCTGCAGGATGATCATGGGCAGCAGGCAAGGAATGTCGATATGCAGGATGCGCTGGAAGACCGACGCGCCGTCTACCTTGGCCGCTTCATACAGTGAAGCGTCGATGCTGGACAGGGTGGCCAGGTAAATGATGGTGCCCCAGCCCGCTTCCTGCCAGATACTGCTGGCAATATAGATGGTGCGGAACGCGCCTGCTTCGGTCAGGAAGTCGATCTTCGTACCGGCAATCAGGTTGATGAGGCCGCCGGAGGGAGAGAGGAAGATGCGCAGCATACCGCAGATGACCATGGTGGAAATGAAGTGCGGCGCATAGATCACCGTCTGCACAGTGCGCTTGAGCTTCTTGAAGCGAAGCTGGTTCAGCGCCAGGCTCATGATGATGGGCACCGGGAAGCTCCACAGCAGCCCATACAGGCTCAGCAGCACCGTGTTCCACAGCATACGTTCAAAGGTAGGAGCCCGGAAGAAACGTTCAAACCACTTCCAGCCTACCCAGGGGCTTTGCGTGATCCCCAGGCCGGGATTGTAATTGCGGAAAGCGATCTGGATGCCATACATGGGGCCGTACTTGTACACGATGGTGATGACCACCGGGATCAGCAGCAGCACATACGGCTGCCAGTTGTCCGCGATGCGGCGCGCCAGACTTTTGCGGTGTACCCGCCGTCTTGGAGCAACTGTTGAAGTCATAAGCATTCCTCCTTTGCCTTGACCGCTTTTATCTTCATGAAACGTTTCATGAACTTTCAAGTACAAGATACCACGGCTTTGGAAGATTGTCAACCGTTTTTTCAAAAAATATGAAAAAAATTTGGTTCGCTTCCGTCTGTTTTTTCTCAATTCCATTTCTCCAATGACTTTTCATTTTCGGCTTGACTTATTTTCATGAAAATGTTATCATATTTCATGAAAATATCATTGAAAAAGGATGAAAACCTGTGAACGAGAAAACAGCGCCCACCATGGCAGATGTGGCGAGGGAAGCCGGGGTGGCGCTCGGCACCGTATCCAAGGTAGTCAACGGCCAGGCTGTGGGAAAAGAATACAAGGACAAGGTGGAAGAAGCCATCGCCCGCCTTGGCTACCAATACAACAGCAGCGGGCGGGCCCTGCGCACCGATAAAACGAATACCGTAGCGCTCATCATTCCAAATACCATCAGTCCTTATTTTGCCATGCTGGTACATCATATCAATGCAGCGCTGGAAAAGCGGAATTACAAAATGCTGCTGTGCTTCACGGAGTACGACCAGAACCGGGAAACAGAATACATCCAGATGGTACGCCAGAACCGGGTGGACGGCATCATCGCCCTGACATACAATCCCAACCTAACCATTCCAGAAGGCCTCCCCTTCGTGACGATCGACCGCTTTTTTTCCGTGTCCGTGCCCTGCGTCGCGTCGGATAATTTCGGAGGCGGCTGGATTGCAGCCTATAAGCTGCGGGATTTGGGCTGTAAAAAGGTGGCTTTCCTGCGGGTCGGCTCCGCCCTGACCAACGAGCCCAGCAAGCGGAAGGAGGGGTTCGTGGCCGCCTGCGTGGAAATGGGCTTACCCTACGAGGTGATGGCCCTGGAGGATGGCGCGCCATTTGAAGAATTTGAGCGGTTTTTAGTGGAACACATGAAAAATGGCCATTTGGCCTTTGACGGCCTGTTCGTGGGCACGGATTCGCTGGCCTGGCAGATCATCCAGGTGCTGAAAAAAATGGGGCAGCGGGTGCCGGAGGACGTGCAGGTGATCGGTTTTGACGGCATCCGCATGTTCGGTGATTTGGAATACATTGTTTCCACTATCGTACAGCCGGTGCAGGAGATTGCCGAAGCCTGCGTCAGCACCGTACTTTCCAAGCATTTATCCACAGTTCCCTCTTTGATCTGCCTGCCGGTGAGCTATGCTTATGGCGGCACCACACGCGAACAATAATGAAGGAATGATTTCCATGTACGATGTGATCGCCCTGGGTGAACTGCTGATCGACTTTGCTCCCCATTCCACAAATGAAGCGGGCTATCCCATCCTGTCCGCCAATCCGGGTGGCGCGCCAGGCAATTTCCTGGCTGCTTTGACAAAGTATGGCCGCACCACCGCCATGATCGGCAAAGTAGGCTATGATACCTTTGGCCGCCTGCTGCTGAAAACCTTGAAGGACGCCGGGATAGAAACCAAGGGTGTTTTGATGGATGCGGATGTGTTCACCACTCTGGCTTTCGTTTCTCTGGACGCCAGCGGAAACCGGGATTTCAGCTTCGCCCGCAAGCCGGGGGCTGATACCTGTCTGCGGTCCGAAGAAATTGACGAAAACCTGATCGCGGAAGCAAAGGTCTTTCATTTCGGCACACTGTCCTTGACGGACGAGCCCGCTGCTTCCGCCACCCGCAAAGCGATAGAACTGGCCAAAGCTCATGGCCTGCTCATCAGCCTGGACCCCAACCTGCGCAAACCCCTGTGGCGGCGGGATGAGGAAGCCAGGGCCGCTGTGGAATGGAGCCTGCGGCAGGCGGACATCGTAAAGATCAGCGATGAGGAAATCGCATGGCTGTGGGGCTTGTCTCCCGAGGCGGGCGCTCAAAAACTGTTGAATGAATATGGCGTTTCCTTGGTTTATGCCACGAAAGGCCCCAAGGGTTCCCATGCTGCCACCCGGAATGTCACCGTCACCGTACCCAGCCCCAGCGATATTCATGTGGTGGATACCACCGGCGCGGGGGATATTTTCGGCGGCAGCGCCATGAGCCAATTCCTGCAATACAAAAAGTCCCCTTCCGAATTAACGGAAGAGGAACTCACCCAAATCGTCCGCTTTGCCTGCACCGCAGCCAGCCTGTCCACACAAAAGCATGGCGGAATCACCAGCGTGCCAAGCATCGAAGAAGTCAATCAATATTTGTAGGATGCAGCAAAACCACTTATGAAACCTGCAATCCTCTTATGAATCGAAGTAAGTAAAACAGTTGACAACCAAATGCAATAATGCCCTCAACCCGATGAAAAACCGAGTTGAGGGCACAATTCTTTCATTCAGTTGTTTGGCCAATTGTATTGTGTAACAACTTTCAGATACTTTTTCGGATCGCCTTCCATGATTATAGTGAACGACATAATTAAATTTACTTTACAGCAACCAGAAGAATATGCTATACTTCCTCTTGGGGGAGGCGAGAACATGAATCTGAGGAAATATAGCACCGATCCGGCAATTCTCTTGGAACAAGGTAAAGCAATAATGACGTCATCGGATGAGTCAAAGTATCTGTTTCGCGTTTTTGCAGTCAATATGGTTCTTTCCGGCACTCCTGCATCCCAGGTTGGAGCGTCAGCAGGGTATACCAAGGCTGCTGTTACAGGCTGGGTGAAAACAGTAGACGAAAAAGGGTTTGAGGCGCTTCGACCGCAACAACGTCCTGGGCGGCCCACTAAACTATCAGACCAGCAACTGAAGGAGATTGATACGGTCATCCAAACCGATCCCAAAGGGCACGATCTCAAGGTATGGGACGGGCCGTCGCTTTCTTCTTATATCAAGTCGCATTACGATGTTGATATGAGTGTCAGACAATGCCAGCGGTTGTTTCGGAATCTTGGATATTCGCGTATCCGCCCTCAACCCTATCCCAGCAAAGGGAATGAGGAAGCAGAGGAACGAAATGCCTTTAAAAAAACCGAACCGCGATAGAGCAAGACGAATCTCTGATCCTTGTATATCAGGATGAGGTACATTTTCAGATTCAAACTACTGTAACTTCCGGGTGGTACAAGAAGGGCAGCGCACCAACCATAAAGTCTTTTCCCGGCCGATTTAAGACATCATACAGTGGGTTTGTTATTCCTGAAAGCGGAGTACTGTTTACCGCAAAACCGGAAAAATTCAACTATGCGACGACCATTGATTCCATCCGCTCCTTCCTTATAGCGCATCCTGTACCCGAAGGAAAAAGGTATGCGCTCGTGATGGATAATGCCCCGTGGCACAAGAAAACTATGCGTCTTATCGAGCAGGAAATGCTGCCAGAGTATGAAGACATCAGGAACTCCGTGGCCTTCGTCAAGTTACCTCCTTACTCTCCCGATCTCAATCCGATTGAGCAGGTCTGGCGCATAACGAGACGCGAAAACACGCATAACGTTTTCTTTTCCTCGTTGTCACTCCTGGAGTCAACCGTAGATTCAGCCTTTGCTGCTTGGGCTACGCCCAACAGCCAACTGAAGTCTCTGTGCACTTTTAAGTAAAATCAATTTTGACGTTCACTATAATTGTAATCAGGAAGAAGTATTATTCTGTTTGGAGAATTCCTGATGCACTTTCAGCATCAACCGCCAATAATTTTTTTCATGCGTGGCCGTTGCAGTTTGAATATGTTTTCCTATTATGCTTTCCGGCAGCAGGCAATCGGCGCGGACCATGCCCTCCATGAGGCAGGAGCGAAGCTCTGCTAGTGCAGGGCCGGTCAGGCCGCGTGCCTTCGCGCTGTTCAGCAGGGTGGATGCAATATATTCGTACAGGTCATTGGAGAAATCCTTTTCCGCGGGATAGTACCGCAGGGAAAACTTTTCCATTTGGTTCAGGCCGGGAAAGAAAGCGGAATCCTCGGCGGCTTCCCGGATGGAAATATGATACAGGCAGGCCGCGTCCTTGCCTTCCACCCGGCGGATAAGCCTCCCCATGCGCTGGATATGCTGCCTTTCTACGGCGGAGCCGCTGAGTACGATGCCGATGTTGGCGTCGGGCACGTCGATCCCCTCGTCTAAACAGCGGCAGGAAACCAGCACCCGGGCACTGTTTTCCCGGAATAAAAGCAGGTTTCGTTCTCTGGCTTCCTTCGTCATGCCGGAATGATACAAAATACAGATGTTTCCATAACTGCGGCGCAGGAGCCTTGCCATTTCTTCTGCCTGTATGATCCGTTCACAGAAAATAATGATCCGATCCGTCGGCCGGAGCCTTTCCAGGATTGCCAGGCCGCATTGAACGCGGGAGGAAGCCAGCACGCTGATTTCCTTCCGTTGGTAGGTTTTCAGCAGGAAAGCGGCGGCCGGGTCTTCCGGCTCCATATCCGCTTCATGGGCCAAATGGGACACAGCACGCAAAAACTTATGCTTTTCTAACCTCTCCAGGCTGGGATGCTCCTGATACAGCTTTGCCAGAAGAACGCCGATTTCCGCGCTCAATCGGCTGTACTCCGCCAATTCTTCCGGTGCAAAGGAAGCGGATACTTCGCACACAGAAAAGGGGGAAAGAATATCCTCCCGCACCGCTTCATCAAAGCTGTAATGATAGATTTCAGGGCCCAGCGCCTGGGTAAGCGCCGCGTCATTTTCCGTTTGAAAAGGCGTGGCGGACAGACCCATGCATGCATACAGGCTTCCTGCGGCAATTTCCGGTGTAAGAAAATCAAAGATACGGCGGTTCTGCGGGCTGGCGTAATGATGGCATTCATCACAGATCAGCAGCACATGATGCTTTCGGGCCAATTCCTTTTTAATATGTGCGGATAATGCATCTCGGGCTGAATTGACGATATAAATCATGACCCGATTATCGGGATCGTCCCGTTTGCCTCCGCCATAGAAACCGGGCAGATCATCTCCGGTTATGGCATCCTGAAGCAGCGCGCTTTTCCATTGGTAGGCAAGCGGAATCGTGGGGACCACGATTTTGACGGACAGATCAGGGAATTGTTCCCTCATCCGCCGAACAGCTTCCAGCGCCAATACCGTTTTTCCCGCGCCGGTCACCACCCTGGCAATGCCGATGCGGTCGTTCTTCTCCCAGGCACGCAGGCATTTTTTCTGCCAATCGTAAAGCTGCACGGGAAGCCTCCTTGATTTTTCGTATTTTCCTATACAATATGCCATGATGGTCGGCGTCTTTCCCTTCGGGAGCCGCCGACGCGGTTAATTTGCCTTCGGCCAATTTCCTCATCATTATACCATAACGCCCGCCGCCTTTCCTTTCAGGAGTCGGCGGGACGGCCAACCGCGCTTCGCGCCGGTTGCCTCGTTATTATACCATATTTTTCAATAATTCCACAAGCAAAACCCTTGCCACTTTCGGAAAGACAGGCTATAATTATCGTGTTTGCATTGTTCAGGCGAACCGCAATCATCAAATGTGAAAGGAAACGAAAGAAATGCAGAATTACGAAGAACTATTCAATACATTGCAGGCAATGGATAAAAGCTTAAAGGAATCAGCAGCTACGGTGGCTAAACTGCAAAAGGCCATTCAAAAGAATACCGAAATGGGTAACCTGAATGAAGTGAAAAAGGGTCTTTCCGCTTTGGCCGATGCGGTGGAACAATTGAAAGCCCGCGCCGCGGTTATGGATGCGGAAGTAAACGGCTTTGATACAAAAGCCTATTTTATAGACGGAGATTTTACCCGCCAACTGCTGGATGCCTGCGCGGGCAAGGGCATTGATGTGAAAGGTGAAAAGGGCGTGTATGAAATGTTTCCCTACAAGGTGCGTGTTCTCAGCGACGAGGAACACGCGGGGGAAGTTTATATCGACCGGAAAAAGGCTCCCAGCTGCCGTCCGGCTTACGTGGCGGATTTGATCCGGGCGGGTCAGGCCAAGCTGTACGCCGCGCCTTTCAAGGCAGCAGCCTTTATGAGCGAGCTTTCGGACGCCTATGAAATCACCTGCCTGCGTTCCGGCGCACGTATTGGCAGCACCCAGGCTCTGAATAAAATTTATAAGAGTATGGTGCCTATGGCCCGCGCCCGGAAGGATTACGATATGCAGGCGTTCGCTTTTGATCTGGCTCGGCTGTATGAGGAAGGCCCCGACGCCTGGGTAACAAAAAACGGCGCGCAGTACGCTTTCGGCACCAGCCGGGACGGAGCCAGCGGCATCCGCGTGCTGAGCCGTGCCGGGGTGGAATCCTTTATCAGCACCTTGCGGTCTTTGAACAGCGGAAACGAATAACATTTCAAGGAGGGCGGCTCCATGTCAGCACAGAACGAAAGCAGGGCGGCGGGACTCGAGCGCCTGCTGCAAGGCCAAGCCCCGAATCAAAACGAACTGCTGGATGAGATCACCGTGGGCCTGGATTCTTTGTCCGGTTTTCTGAACGAACAATATCTGCAAACCTATATTCCGGCGGGCGGCAGCAAAATCAAATGCGTTACCGGACGCCCGGGCTGCGGAAAAACCCATTTCGCTCAGGTTATGCTGAAAGAGGCGGAGACGGCGGGCTTTCTGACCGTGTCCTTTTCGGCAAAAAATGTCTGGCTTCACGATTTCCGAGAAATCTACCTGGAAATCCTCCGTCAGTGCGATATGGAACGGGTGCTTTCAGGCTGCGCAAATCAAATCATCCGGGAAATGGGCTATGATCCCGACGCCATTGTGCCAGGAAAAAGCCTGATGGACTATCTGGCGGAGCGCGGCGAGGGCGACCCGCTGTCCAAGGGCGAGATCCGCACCACTCTGCGGAGATATTTTTCGAGGAATCCCCGGCTGGATAACACGTTCGCGGGCTGCTGTCAATTACTGACGGGCGGCCTGCTGGGTCATCCCCTGCTGGAAAACGCCAACCGGGAACTGATATTGGGTTATCTGCATGGCGATAAGTCCGTAAAGCTTTCCCAGATGCGGGCATTAGGCCTTTCAGCCGCCGGCATCACCAAATACAACGCCCGGCATCTGCTGCGTTCCTTATGCGAAGTAGTGCGTTTGGCAGGTTACAAGAGCCTGATGATTGTGATCGACGATATGGAAACGCTGCTGAACCGCGCGCCCGGCGACGCCGTCCGCTATACCAAGCTGCGCCGGGAGGACACCTACGAAAGCATCCGTCAGTTGATCGACGATATCGACAGTATGCGGAACGTGATGTTCCTGCTCTGCTTCCGCCGGGAACTGATGGACGACGACAGTTACGGCATGAAATCCTATCAGGCGCTGTGGATGCGTATTCAGAACGAGGTGGTTTCCACCCGGTTCAACCGCTTCGCGGACATCATAGACCTGGATCGTTACGCCGATGAAATGTACAATGAAGATATATTGTGTGAAATGTCACAAAAACTTGCTTTTGCGCTGGTGGACGCGGAAAAGGAACTGACGCCCCTGAACCGGGAACAGGCAAAAGAGATCAAGGATCGGGCGGAATTTGGCGGACTGGGGCTTCCGTATCTCATGAACCGCGCTTTGGTGGAAGGAGGGGAAACCCGTGTTTGATTTCAATGCCAGGCATGTGATCGAAGCCCTGCGTTCGGGTGTTCCTTCCCGCGCCGTAGGGGAATACTTTTCCGAAGCCCGACCTGCCATGCTGAAAAAAATCCGCTCCCGGCTGGACGATGTACGGGAAACGGGCTGCTCCAGCGGCATGATCTTTACCGGGCGGTACGGCGAAGGGAAAACCCATTTGCTCAACACTGTATTTAATATGGCGTCCTCTGAAAATATGGCCGTGTCCTATGTATCACTGGGCAAAGAAACACCCATGGATAAGCCCTGGCTGCTATACCAGAAGCTGATTGCCAACACCTATCTGCCCGGCGCTCAACAGCCCGGCTTCCGGGCAAAGCTGGAAGAAATGACCCAGGGCAGCAGCGTGGCCAATGAATTGATGGCCTACGCTGCCAAGGAATTGGAGACAGATAAGCTGTATTTCCTGTTGAAAGCCATGCTGGGCACCCAGGAGGAAGAAGAACGTTCCGCTTTCCTGAACGACCTGGAGGGGGATTTCGTTTCCGGCGCGGTGATCAAAAAAAGCTATCGCCGCATCACCGGCACGCCTGCCAAATTCAATCAGAATTTCAGCAAAACGAAGCACGCCATGGACTATTTCTGCTTCATGAGCCATTTGTTCCGGCAGCTTGGCTGCGGCGGCTGGGTGCTGCTGTTTGATGAAGCGGAGCTCATGGGCCGTCTTGGAAAAAAAGCACGGGCAAAAGGCTATCGGGAAATGCAGGCATTTTTGCAGCCCAATCCCCGGATGGAAAACGTGTTCAGCCTCTTCGCGTTCAGCGCGTCCTATACGGAGGATGTGATTGAAAAAAAGCATGAAACAGAAAATGTTTCCTCCGTGTTCGCGGACGATCCCGTCAACTTGAAAGCCGCCAGCGCCACCCTGAACGCCATTCTCGGCGCGCCGGAGCTGGTCCCGCTGACCAAAGACGAGATTTTGCATGTGCTCATGAGCATCCAGGATTTCCACGGTCGGGCTTATGACTGGCATCCCGCCGTATCCCCGGAAGCTATCTATGCCGCCACCGAATCAGGCGGTTATCTGCTGCGCACGAAAATCCGCGCCGCTATCGAGTTTTTTGATCAGTTATATCAGTATGGCGAAGCCGGGAAAACCAAAATCACCGAGCTGGGAAAAGAAACCTTTGAGGAAGACGATACTCCGGAACTGCCCGAACTGGATGATCTGTGAGAATGAGAGGATATCGCAACGAAAATAGCGTTGCGGAATACCATCCACGAGAATGAGGAACAGGTGTCTCCGTGATCGCGAAGAATATGTCGGAGAGGAAAAAACAGGCAGACTTATAAAACCGGCAATGTATGCACCGCGTGGTGCGTATATCGCCGGTTTTCCTAAAGTTGTCTGCCGATGCTGCTTCTTGTCTTACCCTTCTTAATGAAAGTATCTCATTGATGATGTTGCGGAACGGCGTGAAATCATCCGAAACATCGTTTGCGCTGTCTACCCCGTCGTTGATGGCAATGAAGCGGATGCCCGCCTCGGGAAACTTGACCTCAGTGTACATGCCGACGTGCAGGTAATCTCTGCCGAAACGGGACATGTCCAGATCAGTGGTGATCTTCAGGACTTCCTCACCAACGGCCTCGCCGAACATCTCGTTCAGGCTGGTCAGGTTGGTGTCCCATTTGTTCTGATTCAGGTAGGTCTGGATATCACTCTGCTGCCACACAGGCATCACGACGTCAGCCATCAGCTGGGCGTATTCCATGGCAGCAGCCCCGCGGTCACTGTCGTACCTGGCGTTCAGGGCATCCAGTGCCTGCTGACGCTCCGTGCTGTTCTCAATCAGCTGGATCAGGGCATATTCCTTGTCATACTGCTCATCCAGAGAGGAATTGACGGCGGACATGCCCTCGGCGGCAGCGACCATGGCGTTTTCATACACAGTGGCGCTGACTTCCTGCCCACGGGCTTCCGCACGAGCCACTTCGGCTTCCACCTTG
>JAFWQM010000049.1 GCA_017509065.1 Clostridia bacterium | reverse complement strand
GGTTCCGGCTTCCTCCCCCTCTTCTTTTTTTAAGTTTATTCAGCAAAATATGCCCGGATATCCCGCAGCCGCGCCGTTTCCTCCGCGCTTGTGATTTCCACGGCGAGTTTGCCCGTGCGGATGGCCGGGAACAGGCAGACGGCCTTGTGGCCGATGGTTTCACCCTGGTACACGCAGATGCTTTCCCCGCTGTACCCCGGCAGCTGGGCGTACACCCGGAAGGAACGAACCGCCTCCCCCACGCTCATGTCCTCCCGGATCGCCAGCCGGTTCACCAGGGGCTTTGCTTCCCCCTCGCGCAGGCTGATCGTCCAGGTATGATCGCTTTCTTTTTTCATATCCCCGAAGGCCGCTAATGGATGTCCATAGCGCTTTTTCAGCAGCGCGCCGAATTCCAGCACCCGCAGCCGGTCCTTTTCATTCAGCAGGCCGTGGCGGTTAGGTCCCAAATTCAGCAGGAAATTGGCTCCCCGGCCCACGCTCATTTCGTACATGCCCATGAGCTCTTCCGCCGTTTTGATGCTGTCCTCGTTGTCCGCGCAGTCGAACCAGGTGTCCCGCAGCTTGCAGTCGCATTCGGCGGGCAAAAAGCGGGCCTCCTCCAGCGTTTCCTTTTCCGCGGTCATCACGGAAAAATCCAGGGCGGAGCGCACGTTCGGGTTGTTCATGGGGGCGTATCCGTCCTCGTTGCCGATCCAGCGGGTATCCGGGTCCCACATGTTGAAGATCAGGATATCAGGCTGCAAAGAACGAATGGCCCGGATGATGCGCGGTTTGTCAAATTCGTGCTTTTCCGACCCGCAGCCGTCGAACCACAGGTAATCGATTTTTCCATAATCGGAAAGCAGCTCCGTGATCTGGCCGATGAAGTAATCATCATAGGTTTTCGCGTCCCCGAAGGATGTTTCTCCGCCCCACTGGGCCGGAGAATAATACAAACCCACTTTGAGGCCGTATTCCTGGCAGGCGTCCACAAACTCCCGCACCACGTCGCCCTTTCCGTTTTTCCAGGGCGTATACTGCACGCTGTAATGAGAATATTTTGTGGGCCAGTTGGCGAAGCCGTCGTGATGCTTGCACACTAAGATGGCATAAGCAGCCCCCGCCTCCTTCACCGTGCCGATCCACTGGCGGCAGTCCAGCCGATCCGGGTTGAACGCGTCCGCCGGCATGGGTTTGTTATCCCAGTCCGTATGGCCGGGAAAAAAGCTCCGGATACCAAAATGAAAAAACGCGCCGAATTCCCAATCCATGAAGCACAATTGTTTTTCGCTGGGCCGCAAAGCTTTTATCATGGCTTCCTCCTATAAAAACGGCAGACGGCATTTGCTGTCCGTCTGCCTGCTTGTTCATTCCGCGCCTTTCTTCAAAAACGCCAGCACATCGTGCCACCAGGGAAACAGCACGTCGTCGGTGGACCGGTAAATTTCGTGCCGGGAGCCCTTCACAAGCGCCCATTCCCCCTGCTTCACCCGGTTAATGAACTGCTTCTGGAGTTCTGGATATACGCAGGCGTCTTCATCGGCGGTATACAGCTTGACGGGGCAGGCAATCTTTTCCGCCGCGCCGGGGGACAACAGCCATTTGGTCACCTTGATGGCTTCCAGTGTCCAGGAATAGGAGGGACCGTTATTCCAGTACTCCTTGTGATCGTGCTTCACCTTGTCATACCAGTCAAAGCGCTCCCGGCTGGTGGCAAAGCCGGTATTGAAATCCTCCGGGCCAGCGTAGGGTTTGGAGATGAACACCCGCTTGCTGCCCATGCCGATCAACTTGAAGCAGCGGCACATGGCATTGACCACAGGGCCGGGGATGTTGCCCAAAATGGCCGCGATCATGGGCGCGCACAGGGCCGCCCGGCTGAAAACGTCCGGGTGGCGCTCCAAAAACAGGGACGTCACAGCCCCGCCCATGGAGTGCGCGAAAATCATCCAGGGCTTGGGCATTTTTTTCAGCACCGCGCCGCAAACCGCCAAAAGGTCCTGCTCGTATTCGTTGAAATCGCTCACGTGGGTCAGGGAAACGTCCTTTTTCGCCGCGTCGTCCCGCCAGGAATGCCCGTGGCCCCGCTGATCGTAGGCTACCACGGAAAAGCCGTTCCGCACCAGGGAATACGTAAGCTCCGCAAATTTTTCGGCGCATTCCGTAAACCCGTGCAGCACCAGCACCGTGCCCTTGGGCGCGTCCGCGTCATAGCGCAAGCAGTACAGGGGCTTTCCACCCTGCCCTTCCACGGTTTGGGCCTGTTCCCGCTGTTTCAGGAAAGGCAGCACGGCTTTTTCCATGGTGGAGGCGTAGTTTTCCGAAAGAACCAGCCCGTCCGCATTGAAACGCTCGTCCATTTTGATCACTCCCGGATTATTTCATGATCTTGCTGTACACCCGTTTTTCATTGTAAGCCAGGAACAGCAGGCCGCCGATGACGCACACCACCGCCGCGCAGATGGCTACAATGCGGTAGCCGAGGCCAATATCCTGCCGGATGGTGCCCAGACTGGTCACCAGCAGCATGGCAACCGCCTGGCCCATTTTCATGGAGAAGGTGCGGGCGGCGTAGAACATGCCGCTTCGGTTCTCCTTGGTCTCGATCTCGTCGCATTCCGCGATATCCGCCACCACCGCCTGGGGCAGGATGCCGAAAATGGCCATGGCCGGGGCGGCCAGCACGCAAAGGATATAGCCCTGAATTTCCGCGTCCACAGGCAGGAACGCGCCCAAGGTGGCGGTATAGGCGAAAGCCACGGTGAAAATGCCGAACGCGATCAGGATCAGCTTCTTCTTGCCCATTTTGGGGGTCAGCTTGCTCACCAGCGGGTAGAACAGCACGGACAGCGCCGTCATGCCCACGAAATAGGTAGTGCTCATGGCCTCGGGGAGCTTCAGCAGCGCCGTGACGAAATACAGCATGGCGTTCTGGAACATGGTGATGCCAAGGAAATAGATAATATCAGAGGCAACGAAAATGCGGAAATCCTTGTTGCGGAAAGTCGCTTTTAAAGAGGAAAAGGCGGTGGACTGGCTGGGCTGGGCGATCACGTAATCCGTTTCCTTGATGGTGAACACTGGAACGAACATGCACACGCAGCCGATCAGGCTCATGACCGTGAAGGTGACGCGAATGGCCAGCACCCGGTCCCCTACCACGCCCTCCAGCATGCCCCAGATCACCGGGGCCATGTAGGCCACCGCCATACCGGCGATGAATGTGAAGGAAATGGAGGTGGAAATGGCCATGCGGGTCTTTTGGTCCGTGCCCAATTCGGGGATCAGGGCGTTATAGGGCGTGCAGTACATGGTCATGAACAGGTAGAACAGCGTGAGCATCAGGAACAGGAAGCCCGCGTTCAGCCAGCTTTCGCTGCCCACAGGGCTCCAGAAGGTGAGCACCGTCGCCACGGCAAAAGGAATGGCCGCGATACGCATAAAGGGGATGCGCCGCCCGGCCTTGGATTTGCACCGGTCGGACAGGGAGGCGATCCAGGGATCGGTGACGGCGTCGAAAATGCGGCCAAACCAAGTGATTGCGCCTAAAATGGTGAGAATGCCGAAAATCACCAGACCCTGTGGAATAAAAATGGGCTGGCCCGCCGCCTGGGTCGCCAGGTCCGGCTGATAATAGCTGACCAGGAAGCTGGAAATCAGCGCGCTCAAAATTGACCAGCCGAACTGGCCGATGGCAAAGCACCATACCTTGCCTCTGGAAAGCTTCTTCTTTTCGCTCATAGTAAATTACCCCTCTCTGAGATTTCATCTGTGTAACAATTTTACCATATCGTACATTTCTTGACAAGCAAAAAAAACAGCTGCCGCCGCCTGCGACGGACGAAAAAAGTCGAAAACCCACTTGTTTTGCCGTTTCTCTTTACGAATAGGAGCATACTGTGCTATAATTGGAACGCAATCCCCACTATTGCCTCAAAAATCTGTTATCACAACAGTGTCATTCCCACTTTTTCGGGAAAGAAGGAGTTCTTATGATGTATCGGAATTCGCGGCCCCGCATGCAGCTCTCCAACGCTGATCTGCGTTTGCAGCGGCGGGTGCTGCTGATCGCCTGCGCGGTGTTTTTGACCGCCGCCGTGGTTCTCGGGGCGCTGTACGTGCCCAGCAGGTCCTACCACAATCAGGTGCAGGTGCAGATCCGCCAGCGCATGTACAGCACCTGTTCCTCCGCCATTGACGAGGTGAACCGGCTGGGCAGCATCGTCACTTCCAGCGCTTCCTCCCGCATCGGGCGGGTGCGGCAATATATTTATTATATGGAGCAATTGAACGCCATCAACGTGTCCCTGGACGGAAAAGGGGCCAGCCTGGTGCCGGACGACGTTTTCCCCACCCTGTACAGCGATCTGGAAACATTGGAGGAACTGATCCTGCAATCCACTTCCCCCACCTTGGACGCCCGCTCCACCCTGCTGTCCCATCTGCAAACCCTGCAAACCCATTTAGGGCAGCAGTAAGCTTTGCGAACGCCTCCCGATGGACTTCTGTCGGGAGGCTTTTTTATGTCAGGCTTTCTCTATGCTGGCGCAGAATTCCGCGATCTTCCCGTCGTTTTCCTGATTGGGCCTGTCCTTGGGATCGATCAGGCTGAGAGATGCGGCAAAGGCCGGAATACCCAGTTCCATTTTCAGCTTATCCAGCGCCTTGCCCGGACCGCCGCCGGAACAGATAAAAGCGGCGACGCGCTTTTCCTTCCATTGGCCCGCGTTTTCCCGGATCAGGGTGCGCAGGGGCGGCGCGAAGGTGCCTGCCCAGACGGGGGTGCCCAAAATCACGCAATCGTAATCCGCAAGCTGAAAGGGCTGGTTCGTCAGTGCGGGCGTTTCCCCCATCACAGCGCTTTTCCCGCCCCAGAAGAATTTGCGGAAGCCGGAATCCGGGTAGGCCTTTTCCGGCTCCAATCGAATGAGATCAGCGTCCAATTTTTCCGCTATCCGCTTTGCGGCGAAATCCGCGTTGCCGGTCAGGGAATAATACACAACGGCTGTTTTCATGGCGTTTCTCTCTTTCTTTGCCAAAAACCCCAAGGGACAGCATCCCTTGGGGCAGAATCGCAAACGGAAAAGTTACTTGGTCACCAGTTCTAAGGTATCCCGGGCGATGGCGATTTCTTCGTTGGTAGGGATCACTAAGATCTTCACCCGGCTGCCCTCGGCGGTCAGGTCGGTATCCTCGGCATGGCCGGGCTTCATGGCGGCATTCTTTTCGTGGTCGATGGCGATGCCCATCCAGGAGAGGCCGTCGATCACCTGCTCGCGCAGCCGGTTGGTGTTTTCACCGATGCCGCCGGTGAACACGATGGCTTCCACGCCGTTCATGCCCGCAATGTAGGAACCGATGTACTTGGTGATTTCATAAATCAGCATATCCCAGGCCAGCTTGGCGCGGGGATTCTTATCCACGAAAGTGGCCTTTTCGATGTCGCGCATGTCGTTGCTGAGGCCGGAAATACCCAGCAGGCCGGATTTTTTATTGCAGATATTCAGCATTTCGTCCACGGAAATGTGGTCGTTATTGCAGATATACTGGACCACAGCGGGGTCCATCACGCCGGAGCGGGTGCCCATGATCATACCTTCCAAAGGCGTGATGCCCATGGAGGTGTCCACGCACTTGCCGTAAGCCACGGCGGCCAGGGAGGAGCCGTTGCCCAGGTGGCAGGTGATGATGCGCACGTCCTCGGGCTTCTTGCCCATGAATTCGGCGGCGTGCTTGCTGACGAACCGGTGGCTGGTGCCATGGAAGCCGTAGCGGCGCACATGGAGGCGCTCGTAGTATTCATAGGGCACGCCGTACATGTAGGCCTTGGGCGGCATGGTCTGGTGGAAGGCGGTGTCGAACACGGCCACCATGGGGGTGCCGGGCATGACTTCCTGGCAGGCCTTGATGCCCATCAGGTTGGCGGGGTTGTGCAGCGGACCCAGGGGAATGAATTCCTCGATGGCGGCCAGCACGTCGTCATTGATGATGACGGATTCGGAGAACTTGTTGCCGCCATGCAGCACGCGATGGCCCACAGCGCCGATTTCGCTCATGTCCTTGACCACGCCCTTTTCGGGATCGGTCAGGAAGCCCAGCATCAGGTGGCAGGCCTTCACGTGATCGGGAATGGGCTCCACCACGTCGCACACGGTCTTGTCGTCCACCTTCATGTTGGCGTGGCCGTCCACGCCCATGCCGATGCGCTCCACCAGGCCCTTGGCCAGGGTGGATTCATCGTCCATGTCGATGAGCTGGTATTTCAGAGAAGAAGAACCGGCGTTCACGATCAAAATTTTCATTGGAATCGACTCCCCTTTTTTCTTAGTATTTTCATTTCCATTATACAGGAAAGGCGCTGGTTTTGCAAGAAGAAAAGAAAGGGTTGTTCTCCTGAAAAGCGATAGCAAAATAAAGAATGATATGTTGCAAAAATCTGTTCGTTTGTGGTATAATCTTTACATGGAAGTCAAAGTGAACGTCCCGCCGAACAAGCGTAGGAAACAATCATAGAGGAGGGCTCAGCATGGGCGTTTTATCAAAGTATCACCGCTATCGTGAAGCAGGCCAGGAGGCCAATGCAGTCAACGTGGAGCAGTACGGAGTGCCCGCGCGCTCCCTGTTCACCACCACCAAGGTGTTCACGCTCCATCATCATATCGACATCACGGACGGCGATGAGAACATCGTCTATCAGGCGAATACCAAATTCCCATCCCTGCATGACAAAACAGACATTACCGACGCTTCCGGCAGCCAGGTGGCGCACATCGAGCGAAAGTTTTTCACCCTGCATAACCGTCATTTTATCACAATGGCGGACGGAAAACAGTTCGAGATAGCCACGGAGTTCTGGCATTTGGTGAAGGATATCATCAATATCGAAGGCCTTGGCTGGCAGCTTCGGGGCAATATTATCGGGCTGAACTTCCAGCTATACGATCAGAGCGACAGCGTGATCGCTGTCATCAGCCAGAAAATGTTTTCCCTGCACGATAAATACTGCATCGACATCTACCGCCCGGAGGAAGAACCCACCGTGATCGCCATCCTGATCACTCTTCAGCATATCATGCAGGACAGAGCCGCCGTCAGGACTTCTTCCTCCTCGTCTTCGTCCTCGTCCGGCAGCTGACGCGCAATCAGCGCAACAGAGGACGCAGCACCATAAACAACCAGAATGAATGGGCTCATACGCTTCGGACAGGTCAAATCGTCCGGCGCGTATGGGCCTTTCGCTTGATAGCGTTTATTCTTCGTAAACAGGTTTGCCCGCCTAATCTGCTGGAGGGAGATGTAACTGCTTTGATGTGACTGGAGGACCAGCGAAGAAACGGCGTCAACGGGGGATTGTTAAGGGGAACACCCCTTAACTGTAATCCGCAGCGGCGGCATGTACGCCATGAGGGGCCGAAACGCCCGGAAAACCTGCCCTTGGGCAATTGTTGATAAAGAACCTTTTTCTGAAAGATTGCGTGATCGGTCTGGTCATGCAGTTTTTTCGTTCAAGCCTTTAACCACGGTAATCGGTTGGTTGATTGCGGGAAAGTCAAGCTCGCCGATGAAGTTGAAGATGATCTCAATCTTCTGGACACGCTTGCCAGAAGAGTTGTCCGCCTCGTGGACGATAATCTTCTTTACAAATTCGTTCACAATGGTGGGGGTCAGTTCCGCAATGCCCGCGCCAACATACTTGCGCAGCAGATTCATGAACTGGGTGAAATGATCGTTGGTTTCCTCCTGACGTCGGACGATTTTGTCCAGCGTGGAGATTTCATCGGTCAATTCTTGCTGCTCCTGCTCGTACTTGGCGGACATCTTCTGGTAGCGTTCAAGCGTGAGGATGCCTTTGGCGTAATCCTCATAGGCGCGCGTCAGAAGATGGTCGATCTCATCGCTCCGTTTCTTTGCCTGCTCCATCCGCTTCTGTGCCTGCTGGAGCTCTTTTTCCTGCCGTTTGTGTTGGCTCTGCTTCCATCCACCGGCAAAATCCACCGCTTCCGCCGCCACATACGAAGTCATGTACACGATCTGTTCCAGGACGATGGCTTTCAAAACCGCTTCCCGGATATAGTGGGCGCTGCAATCCCCGCGTCCCAAGGCGTATTTCCCGCAGTAATAGCTGTCCCTGTTGGTCTTTCCCCTGGGATCGGCCCGGTAATACAGCCTTGTTCCGCAGTCGGCGCAGAACAGCAGGCCGGAAAACATGCCCTGTCGATTCGGTTCCTTCGTCGGGCGGCACTTCTCGTCCAGCAGTTCCTGCACCCGTTCCCATTGCGCAAGCGGAATGATTGCTTCTTGCGTATTCGGGATTTCGAGGGTGTTTTCCGGCGCGTTCAGCAGGCGTTTTTTCAGCTTATAAGACTTGGAATAGGCCTTAAAGTTGATCGTGCAGCCCGTGTACTCTTTGCTCCGCAAAATCTTCCGAACTGAATTGTTGTTCCACCGGTACGGCTCTTTCTTGGGCGTCCTGCCATGGCGAAGGTCGTTTACCGCCGACGGGTTGAACACTTTTTCCGCTTCCAGCAGTTCCGCGATCTGCCTTGTCCCCTTTCCGTCTATAGCCAAAGCGAACATCCGCTTGACGACAGGCGCGTATTCTTCGTCAATGATCCATGCGCCTTTTGCTACCGGCGAATCCCAATACCCATACATGGGACAGTTAAGATGCTGGCCACTTTTTCCCTTGGCCTGTATCACAGCCCGCACTTTCCGGCTGGTGTCGCGCGCATAGAAATCGTTGAACAGGCTGCGGATCGGCGTGAAATCATCCTCTCCCTTGGCGGAATCAACGCCATCGTTGATGGCGATGAAGCGAACGTTCTGCATGGGGAATTCCATTTCCAGGTACTTGCCAACTTGCAGATAGTCCGGTCCAAACCGGCTCAGGTCTTTGACGATGACCGTTCCTACCTGACTGGATTCCACCAAAGAAAGCAATTCCTGCATGGCGGGGCGGTCAAAGTTGGTGCCGGTATAACCGTCATCTATGTAGTAGCTGATTTTGATACAAAGAAAAATTAAATCATAGACTGTGAAGCCGTTGAAATATAAGGGTTCCTGGGTATGGGGTATGCAAAAATCGCCGTTTTTTGCTCTGAGAAGTGGATTTTCGCACTTTTTAATTCGCCGCCATATTTGAGTACCCCTGCCTTTTTTTGGGGGAGAAAAATTAAATTTTATAGGAGAATCGTTGAAATTTATAAATCAGTCAAATTTACGACAAATTAATACAAATGGATGATGTTTCTGGGAAGTAGCGGCGGTTACACAAATCGAGTAAGAAAAAAACCATATTCAAAAAGCCGGTGTTTAGGCAATTTATGTGAGAAAAAGAGATGGTGTACGTGAAAATGAAGAGAGCATATTGCCTGCTTTAAAATCCGGCAAAGCAATAAGTGATGGCGTAGAGAAAAAAACTGAAATAGTGTTGCTCGCCTTGTGCCCTTTTTGCTTCCTTTTCGATGAGGAAGAGAAAAAGAGACGAGACGGGTTTCAGTACACGCTGTTTTTCCTTATCTGTATCAAAACAAAGGCGCTGATCACAAAACGCGGAGCCTTCCAATAAGGCATTAAGACGAGATGATCGTTTTACGCGCTTGCGTAAGAATGCAGCCCGGGGAGCAGCAGGTTGACCCCGGCGAAGGTAAAGATCACCAGAATAAAAGCAATGATGGCCAGCCAGGCCATGCGCTTGCCCTGCCATTTCAGGCGCAGCCGCTGGTGGAGATAAATGGCGTAGAATATCCAGGTGATGAGCGCCCAGGTCTCCTTGGGGTCCCAACTCCACCAGGTACTCCACGCCTGCTCCGCCCAAATGGCCCCGGAAAAAATCACCACGGTCAGCAGCAGGAAGCCCAAGCTGACGACCCGATAGCCCATATAATCCATCTGCCGCATTTTGCTGTCATTTTCTTCTTTTCCCTTCTTCAGCTGGATCAGATACCCTGCGCCCAGCCCCGCGGCAATGGCGAAGGCGGCATAGGAAAAGGCTGCGGAACCGATATGCAGGGCAAACCAAGTGGAACGCAGAGCGGGCATGATGTCCTTGATCTGCATGGGCTGGAAAGCCGCGTAGCTGAGGATCAGAAACGTCATGGGCATGGCCGCGGTCATCACCCACTCCTGTTTCAGCCTTGCGAACAAAACAAAGCCCAGCACCGCAATGGCCCAGGCAAAGCCGGAGGCGAACTCGAATTGATTGGCCAGCGGCAGCCGTCCGGCTGCAATGCCCCGCCAGACCGAATAAGCCGTATGCAGCCCGAAGCCCACGAGAAACGCGATCCAGGCGGCTTTGTGGACGCTTTCTTTTTTCATGGCGGAAGCAACGAACTGCATCATCATGGCTATAAAATAAACCACCAGACCGGCGAAAAAACAAATATCCATGTTTCCCATCCTCCATGTTTACGCTTTTTCTTTTTCATCCGCACGCAATTCAGCTTCCAGGTCGATCCATAATCCCTGGGCGGACTTCGGGGAACAAACCGCAAAGCCCTCCGATTCTACCCGCACGCATACGGGAACGGTAAAGAAGCAAAGGTACAGAGCAACGACCATCAGGCCGAAGCTGAAATACAGACCGCCGAACAGCCAGGACGAAATATGCTTGATACGAAGCCCAGGGTATTCGGCGGGGGTCAGGAAGGTAAAGGTGATATTCCCAATGTGGATTTCCTCATCGGGAAAGGCCAGCACAGCGGTGGACATGCCATCCACAATGGATTGGACGCGGTACACCGGGTCGGGGAAGCTGCGGTCTGTACTGGTGATGAGGGTGTAGTTACCTTCCTCATCCTGATAGTAGCCGGGGTACAGCGCGTCAAAGAAAATGCCGTTTTGGCGGTCGATGGAAAGGAAGGAGGGCTCCGTCAGATACATCACTTCCTCAGCGCCGTTGCTCTCATTGGTGATGCGGATGCGCCCGGCGGTGCCATAGGTTTGCTGATAAATCTTATACTCCCCAAACCGAAGCGGTTCGTTCACCCGGATCTCCTGGGTTTTAGTCTGGCTCCCGTCAGCGCTGGTGACGGTCAACACGCTTGCGTAGTCCAGCTTCCCCGTTTCATCCTGAATGTGGAAGGATTCGCAGAGAACTGTTGTGCCGTTCTGAAGCGTCAGCGATTGTCCCGGCATCACGGTCTGATCGGTCACTTCCGGGGTCATCAGAACCAATGTGCCGAACAAAAGGAT
>JAFWQM010000048.1 GCA_017509065.1 Clostridia bacterium | reverse complement strand
GGTCAGCGCCGCCAGGTAGGTTTTGCCGTATTGGGCGGGCAGGCAAAAGGCAAAGCACAGGAGCAGCACGGGCACGATCAGCAGCAAAACAGCCAGACAGACAGCCCGCTTTTTCCCACGCATGCTTTTACCTCCTTTCCGGACCAAAATCAAAACTGGAAATAAATGAACGCGCTAGCCCCGTGTCCCGCCGCCCGCACAAACCAGGCCGCCAGGATGCAGACGGTCAAAAAAACATAGGTCAAATCCCATACCTTTTCATGATGGGACAGGCGGTTCAGCAGCGGCAGCTGCATCAGCGCCAGCGTCAGGCAAGCCGCTTCCTTCCACCCCATGGCTGCCTGCGCGATGCCCGTTTGCACATCCCAGCCGGAAACCAGGGAAGCAAGCAGCGCTCCCGCCTGCCCCAGGCTTTCCGCCCGGAACAGCAGCCAGGAAAACAGCACCAGCGCGCCTGTGATGAACCAATTGACCCAATCCGAAAGACGCCAGCCATCCGCTTTGTTTTCCTTCCGTCCCAGCAGGATTTCCACAGCGCACAGTAACCCGTGGTACAGGCCCCAAAGGACGAACGTCCAGTTGGCCCCGTGCCAAAGCCCGCTGAGCAAAAACACGGCCAGCGTGGCGGCGATCTGCTGGATTTTTCCTTTGCGGCTGCCGCCCAGGGGGATATAGACGTAATCCGTGAACCACGCTGTCAACGACATGTGCCACCGCCGCCAAAATCCCCGCACCGTGCGGGACAGATAAGGCCGGTCAAAATTTCGCCGCAGGTGAATCCCGAGCAGCAGCGCGCTGCCCCGGGCGATTTCCGAATAACCCGCGAAGTCGCAGTAGATTTGGAAGGAGAACAGCAGCGTTCCCAGGAAGACCGCGCTGCCGTCCGGGTTTGCCAGGGCGAACACGCGGTTCACGATGGGCGCGACCATGTCCGCAATCACCAGCTTTCGGAAAAAGCCGGACAGAAGCAATTTGAGTCCCCATCTCGTGTCTTTTCCCGCGGGGTCCGGCGTATCCGTCAGTTGGGGCAGCAGCGCGTCTGCCCGTTCGATGGGCCCGGCGACCAATTGGGGAAAGAAGCAAATGTACAGAGCGTAACGGCCCAGGTGCCGCACCGCCGGAAGCCTGCTCCGGTACACGTCGATGACGTAGGACATGGCCTGGAAGGTATAGAAGGAGCAGCCCACGGGAAGCAGGATGTTCCAGGGTGACCAGGAACCGCCAAACAGGCGGAACAGGGCGTCCGCCAGGAAATTGAAATACTTGAACCAAAACAGCAGGCCCACACAGCCCGCGATGGCGGCAGACAGCCCTAACCTCCGGCCCAGGATGCTTTTTGCATGTTGGATACAATGAGCGCAGCCGTAGGTCAGCAGAACAACCCCTGCAATCACCAGCGTCAAAGGAAGAGACCAGCAGGCGTAAAAGAACAGGCTGGATGCCAGCAGGAGCGCCCAGCGGAACCGCCGGGGGCAGACGCGGTACAGCAATACCACCGCGCAAAGAAACAGCACATAGCCCGGCGTGTCAAAGCTCATGGCCGTTTCTCCTTCCGATTTGCGCGGCGCACAGCAGGATCAGGGACGCAAGCAGGATATACTTTCCTTCCAGCCCCAGCACCAGCGCGGCCGCTGCCGCCAGCATGAAGCACGCGCCGCCTATCCGGCCCAAACGAAAGGAGGCTTTCCACACACCAGCCGCCGTCAGGACCAGCGCGGCCAAGGCAAGCAGCGCACACAGTGCTGTCAGCAGGGTCAGCATGGTTGTACCTCCTTTCAGCGAATGAAGAAAGCGGACGGCCAGAAGCTTGGCCCTCTGACCGTCCGCGGGGAATAGGAGAAATCAGGCTTCTTTCTTCCGCAGGGAGAAGAAGGCGGCAATCACGGCGATGAGTATTGCCACGCCTAAAAGCACCATGCTCCAGATAGCAGTCTGAGCAGAGCCCAGGTTGGCCGCTGTCTGCACTTCCTTCGCCACGTCAGCGTTGGAGAAGTAGATGTAGCCCAGGCCGTCCACGCGGCCCGCGATCAGGTTCATGAGGCCGAAGGCCATCAGGGCAGGCGCAGCTATGCGCAGTACGCCGGTGACGATTTCCACGATTTTGCCGCCTTTGAACAGATACAGGGCCACAGCGGCAATCAGGCAGGCGACCGCTCCCCAAATCACCAGGGCGAAATTGTTCACGGAAGCGTCCTTATAATACCCTTCACCGCCGATGTTGGCGCTGTACGCGATGAACGCCACCACAGCCAGCAGAACCGCGAAGCAGGTGATCCATGCGCCGACAGATATTTTCTTCATACGATTAGCCCTCCTTTTTCTTGGCAATCAGGGTCAAGGCCAGCCATGCAGCGCAGCTTACGCAGGCGCAGACCATGCTGACGGTCTTTACCGTGGAGATGGCGTTATCCCACCAGGTGTTTACCCGCTCGGTGGTCACGTTCAGCACGGCGCTGTTGGCGAAGGTGTACAGCTGATACTTCAGGTTTTCACGGGCCTTTTCCACCAGCGCGGAATCGTTCTTCACCGCGTCCACGGAGAGGTATGCCCAGGTCTTGTCCACGCCGTTTTCGCCCTGGTTGATGTGGTTGTCGCTCTGGGCGAAGTCGGCCACCTGGGTGATGCCGCTCATGACCATGGATTCAGCGTTGAAGTAATACTTGTTGTTCATCATGTCGGTGGAGATGAGGCCGGTATAGCCCCATTCATCCCGCAGGATGGTGGTGAGCATGCCCGCGTGATGGGCCGCGTTGGTGGCGCCGATGCGGTTGAAGGCGATCATGACCGCCAGGCCATGGGCGTCGCTTAAACCGCCCTGGAAGCCCCGCAGGTCGGTTTCGCGGAATTTCTGTTCCGTCATGTACGCGGAAACGCCGCCGCGGTTATGCTCTTGGTCGTTGAAGCCCATATGCTTGGGGCCGTTCATGATGCCCTTTTCGGCGCAGCCCTTCAGGATGGCGTAGCCGATGCGGTTGGTCAGCATGGGGTCTTCGGAGATGTATTCATAGTTGCGGCCATTGTAGGGAGTGCGACGCTGAGTCAGGCCCGTGCCCCACAGGTCGAAACGGTTCAGCCACAGGCCGCTGTTGCCTTCGATCAGGCCCCATGCGTAGGCCAGTTCGGGGTTGAAGGAGGAGCCGATCAGCGTCTGGGAATGGACGTTGAATTTGTAGGTCTTGCCGGTGGCTTCGTCGGTATAGCCGGATGTGAAGCCGCTGACGCCTTCGTTCTGCACCACCACGGGGTTATCTACGTTGGTCAGGGTGTCAGAGGTGCTGCCGCCATGGATGACCGCGCCGACGGCCTCGTCGATGGTGATTTCATGCACCAGATCATCCCAGTAGGCGTTATTGATATCGTCCCGCTGTTCGTCCTGGATGCTGGCGGCGTTGAAGCGGACGCCCTTGTCCGCGCCTTCGGCGGCGGGGGAATCGGTCTTGACGGTGTAGGTTTTGCCCTGGAGTTCGGCGATCCATTCGTCCTTCCTGGGGCTGTCCGCAAGCTTGATTTCTACTTCATTGTAATTGATGGGATAGGTGCCTTCCCAATCCTGACGGGAGAGGTAGGTCACGGTATCGGTGCCGGTCCAGTAGTTCAGGTCCGCGTCGTCCGCCACATTGGTCACAGTATGGCCGTTGGCGATGGAGAAGGTCTTGTTATCCAGGGAGGCAAGGTTCCAGGTCACAACCGCGCCGGCCGCTTCCGCGTCCATGCCGTCCGCCACGGTCTTGCCCTGCTGGGCCAGGAAGTTGTTGACGGCCGCGTGGGAACCGGCGGCGGCGGTGAACAGGTAATCCCCCGCGTCCAGGATCCAGGTCTTGGCCTGCTTGTAATCATAGCTGGCAAGGTACTTGGTGGGCACGGTCAGGGTCACGTCGGCGGTGCCGCCCGCCTTCACCTGGGCCTTGCCGGAGTTCAGGAACATGACGGCAGATTTTTCCACCAGATTTTCCCGGTCGTAATCGGTGTAGGGCTGCTGCACGTACAGCTGGGCCAGGAACAGGCCGTCCTTGTCGCTGTTGTTCTTGATTTCGATCACGGCGGTGATATTGCCGTTTTCGGACACATCCACGTTCACGCTCTTCAAGGTCTGGGTGTAATCCAGGTAGGAGAGTCCGTGGCCGAAGGAGTACAGCACTTCCGCGTTGTAGTCCCACGCTTCGCCCTGGGTCGCGCCTACGGCGGAAGCGGCCTTGTAATCGGGATTCATGATGGCGTCGTAATAGCGGGTTTCAAAATACTTGTAGCCCACATAGATGCCTTCGGCTTCCACGATGTAGTGGCCGCCGTTGTAGGTGGTGGCGCCGCCGAAGGAGCTGGCCTT
>JAFWQM010000047.1 GCA_017509065.1 Clostridia bacterium | reverse complement strand
TTGTGGGGCGTGGGATCGGCGGCCTATTCAGCGATCAGTCTGCCAGCCTTTTCCGCCTGATCGCTGTCCACGCGCTCGCCGTGGGCCTGGGCCGCAATGAGCTTTACCAGCTTGGAATCATTCCGGATCTCAATGGGATTCATTCTGCATCACCTCAGTTCGTTTTCTTGGCGACGGTGCCGCCGGAAGAGGGCTGTACGGTATCGCCGGCGGAAAGGGCGGCAAACAGCGTGCTGTCCACGGTCATGATGACCTGCTCGCC
Organism: Clostridia bacterium; assembly: GCA_017509065.1. The sequence goes on along the minus strand of JAFWQM010000047.1, from coordinate 3,249 downwards.
GGGAAGCAGCCTCTTCATGCGCACATACTTGCCGGTGGGCAGGGTGTAGTCCGCTTCGTTCCACTCGGCGTTCTCGTCCACTTCCCATTCGTTTTCCACGAAGTACACTTCATCCGTGCCCACCGCGGTCACGTTCTACCGCAGGGCGGGATTGCCCCACAGCTCGGTCTTTTCCTCCACCCGCAGGAGCGTATCCTTGACGGCGGTGACCTTTTTGACGCCGTTGGCGGTGATTTCCGCGAAGACGCCGTTGATCAGCGCTTCGCCGGACAGGTTGGCCCCATCGTATACGTGGCCTGCCAGCTTGGTTACATATCCGGCCATTTCACATTCCTCCTCTTGTTCCGATCAGGCTTTCGCAAGCAGATCGTCATATTCGCCCTTGGCGCTGATGCCGCCAAGCGCATAGCTCGCTGTCACAGCCCTGGGCGCGCCGGGCTGCTTTTGATTGACCTGGGCGATCAGGGCGGCATAGTCCACCTGGGCAATGGCGTTGGCCACCGCTTCCGCGCCGGTGTCCAGGCCCTGGGCTTCCGCAAAGTGCCGCAGTTCCTGCTGCTTGGCGTTCAGCTCCGCGGCGGCCTTTTCCTGTTTCAGTGCTTCGGCCTGCTCCTTATAGGGCGTCAGCTCCGCCACCTGGGCTTCCAGCTCCGCGATGCGGGCGTCCTTGACTACAATGGCCGCGTCGCGCTCTGCGATCACCGCGTCCTTATCGGCAAGCTGGGTCTGGGCTGCGGTCAGATCAGCCTCGGCCTGCTGGCGCTGAGCCTGCGCCGCACTCAGTTCTGCCTCAGCCTGTTGGCACTTTGCCTGGGCCTGCTCCAGCTCCTGTTCCTTGCCGCGCAGCGCCTCGTCCTTTTTGCGCAGCTCTTCGTCGTTCTCGCTCTTCTGTTCCGCTAGCATCAGCTTGGCTTCCAGTTCAGCGACCTTTTTCTGGTTTTCATCCATCCTGTCATCATCCTCTCTTTTCTGTTGTTCCGCGACCAGCCGCAGGGCCGTCGCTTCCGGGTACGCGGGCACGGAGACCATGGCCATGCCGATCAGCTCGTTCCCTTCCTCCGCGTCGATCAGACAGACGCCGTTCATTTCCTTGAGTCGGTTCACCAGAATCTCAAAGGAGAAATTCTACCGGCCCTTCTGATACAGCGCCTGGATCGTTTCGCACAGGATGGGATTCCGCTTGGGGATCCGGGCTTCGCCGATCAGGCTGACGCCGAATTCATCCTGGGCTTTGGCAAAAGAAAAGAACGAGCCGATCTGCTCGCTCTCAAATAATCCTGTCTCCATGTCCTGCATATGGGTCTATCCCTGCTCCACGCCTAAGCGCAGGCGGTTGGCGTCCGCGCACAGGGGCAGGCAGGTGTACTTCGCGGCGTTGGCGATGATCTGATCGATAAACGCCTCGCTCACCGCAAAGCCGTTTCGGTTGACCCGGGTGGAAAACATCCGCATGAGCACGGACATATAAATCTCATTGGACTGTACCTCGCTCAGCTCCACCTGGGAAGCCTGAAATACGATTTTCTGGATGGGCATCACCTCCTACTTGTTTTTTTCACAGACTGCCATTATAAGCTGCCTTCAGGATTTGAGGGCTTTGGCTGTCTCCCAGATAACCCCTTGGCCGGGTCGGACTTTTTCTCACTATCGTCCAAGGCGGGTCGGCCGGTTTTCTTTTCTCCATCGGAAGGAACTGCTTGTTCCTTGGCAGAAGGGGTTTCCCGTTTGGGTTCCGCCTTCATCCGTTCCTGCTCCTGATCCATGTCGTACCCATGATTCTGTAGCATGGTCTTGGTAGACACCACGCCCTTTTCCCACAGCCCGCGGCATACCTCCTGGAACTTCTGGCTCCCTGCCAGATCCACGGGCGGGAAGGTGAACAGTGGTACGTTTTCCGGCCTGCTGTGGGTCACACCCTTTCTGCCCGCGCCGTTCAGACGGAGGTTGATCTTGTTCATGAGCTCGCAGAAGTTATCCCGCGCCTGCCGGATACGGATGGCCGCCGTCTGCATGGATACCTGGGCGGAGGCGAAATTGCTGCCGTCTTCCGCCCGGCCGCTGACGATGATGCCGGAAATGCCGCCCGCCGAAAGGATCTCGGCGTTCACGTCCCGGTATTTGTCGTCGTCGAACATTTCCTTGGTGTCCGGCTGTACCACAGTCGCTTTGCAAAGGTGATTGGTCGTTGCCAGCGCGGAGCCGGTCATCGCCCGCCGGAACAAAGCGTTTACCGCGTTCAGGGCCGTGATGTCAGGCATGATGTCCGATTTGGAGTCGCCATAGGTCACATGCACGAAGCTATGCGCTCCCAGGTTCTATAAGGCGGATTCGTACTGGCTGATCAGGGCCTTTCGCTTAAAGGCGCTCAGGCAGGCGGCCACCATGGGAACGGCGTACCGCGCCCAGTCCTCCTTGATATCCTGCAAAACAAAGGTGTTTTCCGGGTTCTACTGCACCCAGTCGCTGCCCTTCTTCAGCGCGTCCGCCACCTCGGGCGGAAATCCCTCCAGCCGCACATCCAGATCCTCGTCCTCCAGATAATCCTTCTGGGCCTTCGTTCCCTGCTGCCGCAGGTCATCCCTTACGCTTTTGCAGTTGAATTCCTAAACCGGCTCCCCGCCGATCATGACGTTGGAAATACGGATTAGGTGAACCGGGAAGGTGATCAGGCTGCCGTCCTCCATGAGGTAAATGTATACGTTGGCGTACTTGAAGTATTGGAGGAAGATGCTCCGCATTCGGTCCTTGAGCCCGATCCGGTCATAGTATTCCTCGTACTTCTGCTTGGTCTGCTCGTTGGCCCCGATCTACCGCCAGTCGTCCGCCAAGGCAAAGGGAGTATACACACCCTTGATGATGCCCCGGTAAATGGGATCGGCGTCTACAAAATAATCGCTCAGCTCATACAGGCTGTTGACATACCGCTGCTTGTCCCGCAGGATGCTGTCGTAATCATAGCTGGCCAGATCGCCGGTAAAGGTAATGGATTTATCGTTGTAGGTCATTTTGGACTGTCCGTCGTCCCTGGCGCCTACCGCTACCTCCTTGAGCGGCGGTGGCTGGGGTTCATCCCTGGGCTGCACCGCGCCGCGCTATCTTTGAAACCATCCCATACTGCTCCTCCTTACAAAATACTGACCACGCCGACGCACGGACTGCCGGGCTGCAGCAGGCGTTTCTTCCGCTGCTCCTCCAGCTCGGCGATATACCGTACCGCCATGGACTATGCGGAATACCGGTCTTTATGCT
>JAFWQM010000046.1 GCA_017509065.1 Clostridia bacterium | reverse complement strand
GCCCGGCCTCGGCATTGACGCCGACCTGGATCAGATCAAAAAGGCCAACAAGATTTATAATGAATACTGCCTGGGCGCCCGCGACGACGCCAAGGGCATGCAGTACCTGATCCCCGGCTGGAAATTCGACAATAAGAAGCCCTGCCTGGTACGGTAAGCAGGAAATACTGTGGGGGGAACCGCTCTTTGGAGCCCAAAGAGCGGTTCCCCCCACACCTCCTTCCGAGAAAGCCATAAAGGGAAAAACTTACTTGTTAGTAAAAAATCAATCGAGATGCTATAAAGTGCAACAGCAACACTGTCAGCCTTACATTGAAGTTTTGTGAATAGTATGGAATGACAGCCTGAAATATAGGAGAGAAATTATGCGCACATACGTACAAATCAAGCCGGAGGACAACGTAGCCATCGCCGTGCAGGAAATCAAAAAAGGCACGGAGATCATGCCCGGGCTGGTCACGCTGGACGACATTCCCCAGGCTCACAAGATCGCCCTCCACGATATTCCCAAGGATGCGGACATCATCCGCTACGGCGTGACCCTGGGCTACGCCCTGGATTACATTCCCAAGGGCTCCTGGATCAACGAGCATATGCTCCGCCTACCCACGCCTCCCTCCCTGGACGACATGCCCTGGGGCACGAACATTAAAACCGACCTGCCCGAACCGCCGGTGAAAACCTGGTGGGGTTTCCGCAATCCCGAGGGCGGCTACGCGGGCACCCGGAACATGCTGGGCATTCAGACCACTGTGCAGTGCGTGGAAGGCACCCTGAACGTGGCCCTGGAGCGCATTCGGAAAGAATTGCTGCCCAAGTATCCTAACGTGGACGACGTGGTGGCAATCAACCACGCCTACGGCTGCGGCGTTGCCATCAACGCGCCGGAAGCCAAAGTGCCCATCCGCGCTTTGCGGAACATCGCCCACCATCCCAATTTCGGCGGCCAGCTCATGGTGGTTTCCCTGGGCTGCGAAAAGCTGACGGTGGACATGCTGGTGGGCCCGGAAAACAACACGCCCGAAAACGTGGTGGTTTTGCAGGAATGCCACGGTTTTGAGGGCTGCATGAAGGCCCTCATGGACATGGCGGATAAAAAGCTGGCCATTCTGAATCAGCGCAGGCGCGAAGAACTGCCCCTGTCCGAACTGCTCATCGGCATGCAGTGCGGCGGCAGTGACGCCTTCTCCGGTGTTTCCGCGAATCCTTCCGCCGGTTACGCGGCGGACATGCTGGTGCAGGGCGGAGCCACCGTACTGTTCAGCGAAGTCACCGAAGTGCGGGACGGCGTGCATTTCATCGCCCAGCGCTGCGTCAGCGAGGAAGTGCGGGATAAGCTGGCAGCGGAAATGCGCTGGTATGACAAGTACCTTTCCGACGCTAACGTGGACCGCAGCGCCAATCCCACCCCCGGCAACAAAAAGGGCGGCTTATCCAACATTGTGGAAAAGGCCATGGGCAGCATCGCTAAGTCCGGTACGTCCCCCATTGTGGAAGTGCTCTCTCCCGCCGAGCGGCCCACCAAGCACGGAGAAATCTTCGCGGCCACCCCGGCCAGCGACATCGTGTGCGGCCCCTGCCAGATGGCCAGCGGTATCGGGCTGCAGGTGTTCATGACCGGCCGCGGTACGCCCTACAACCTGGCTGCCGTGCCCGTCATCAAGGTATGTTCCCGGAATGAACTCAAGGAGCAGTGGCCGGACATTATCGACATCAGCGCGGGCGCCGTCGCCACCGGGGAAAAGACCATCGCGGAGGTCGGCACGGAAATCTTCAACAAGATCATCGCCTGCGCCAGCGGCAAGGATCAGCCCTTCGCCGAGAAATACCGGATGCACAACTATCTGTGCATCTTCAATCCCGCGCCAATTACTTAAAAATTTTTCTGAGGGAAATCATTCTTTGGGACCCAAAGAATGGTTTCCCCCAGACTCCCTTCCAAGAAAGGCATAAAGGAATCACGAAATTTGTAAAGGTTTGATTTCCACCAAAGGAGGAACCCCCATGCCCCTGCATATCGAAAATGAAGCGAACCGCTGCCTGCAATGCAAAAAGCCGCTATGCCAGCAGGGTTGCCCGGCGCATACGCCCATCCCGCAGGTGATCGCCCTCTTCAAGGAACACAGGCTGATGGAAGCAGGGCAGATGCTGTTTGAAAACAATCCCATGAGCCTGGTATGCGCCATGGTATGCCACCACGCGGGGCAGTGTTACGGCCATTGCGTACTGAATCACAAGGGCCAGCCCGTGCAGTTTTACGAGATCGAGAAGTTCATTTCCGACGCGTATCTGGACCGTATGATCCTGGAAAAAGCGCCCTTCAACGGCAAGACCGCCGCCGTGATCGGCAGCGGACCCGCAGGCATGACGGTGGCCTTCGCACTGGCGCAAAAGGGCTATGGCGTGACCATCTTTGAGGAGAAGGACAGGATCGGCGGCATGCTGCAATACGGCATCCCGGATTTCTGCCTGCCGAAAACCATCCTGGACCGGTACAAGGCCCGACTGCTGGAGCTGGGCGTGAAGATTCGCCCGCACGTAGTCATGGGCGGCGACCTGATGATCGACAACCTGTTCCGCGACGGTTATTCTTCCGTGTTCATCGGTACCGGCGTATGGCGTCCCTCCACCCTGGGCATTGAAGGCGAAACATTAGCCAACGTACACTTTGGCATTTCCTATCTGGCCCGGCCCATTTCCTATACCGTGGGCCAGACCGTGGCCGTCATCGGCATGGGCAACGTGGCCATGGACGTGGCCCGCACCGCCTTCCGCCACGGCGCGCAGCGCGTGATGCTGTTCCAGCGGGGCAGCAAATCCCCGGCCAGCGACCATGAAATGGAATACGCGCGGCTGGACGGCGCGGAGTTCTTCTTCGGCAAGTCCATCCAACGCATCACGCCCCAGGGCCCGGTATTCAAAAATTCCGTGCTGAACGAGGACGGCCGGCCCATCGGCGTGGAAGGCGAGGATGAGCTTGTGCTCGCCGACACCACCATCATCGCCATCAACCAACGGCCCAAGGACAAACTGGTGAACACTACCCACGGCCTGGAAGCGAACCCGCGCGGCCTGCTGATCGTGGACGAAAACAACATGACCACCCGCCCCGGCGTCTTCGCCGCCGGCGACGTGGTGCATGGTTCCCTCACCGTGGTGCACGCCGTGAACGATGCGAAGAACGCCGCCGCCGCCATGGTGCAATACATGGAGGCGAAGGATTGATTTTTCTCTGGGGGGAAGCGCTCTTTGGGCATCAAAGAGCGGTTCCCCCCAAACCCCCTTCCGAGAAAAGCATAAAAGGGATTGCGGGTATATTATAACAACTGACTGAAAGCATGAGAAATTATGTCAAAGATTTATCAAATCTACGGACAGGACGCCCATGATATGACAGTTAAGCTGCTGGAGGCATCCGACGCATACCGTCTGGTGCCTTCCGGCGGCTCTGTTGCGCTCAAGCCCAACCTGGTCATTGCGGGCACGCCCGAAAGCGGGGCCACCACTCATGCGGGCGTGCTCAGCGGGTGCATCGAATACTTCCGGGAACACGGCGTGAAGGACATCAGCGTCATCGAAGGCAGCTGGGTCGGGGACGAAACCATGCGCGCCATGCGCCGCGCGGGGTACGACAAGGTATGTGAAAAATACGGCGTGCCCTTCTTTGATTTGAAAAAGGATAAGACACGCACGGTGAAAACCGCTATTGGCCCCATCGACATCTGCTGCCGCGCCTTGGACGCGGGGCTGCTGGTGGATTTGCCTGTGCTGAAAGGCCACTGCCAAACGGTCATGACCTGCGCGTTAAAGAATCTGAAGGGTTGCTTGCCGGACAGGGAAAAGCGGCACTTCCACGCCATGGGTCTGCAAAAGCCCATTGCCGCCCTTGGCGCGGCCCTCAAACCGCGCCTGATCGTGGTGGACAGCATCTGCGGCGACCTGGACTTTGAAGAAGGCGGCACGCCCGTGCAGACCAACCGCATGTACCTGGGAACCGACGCGGTGCAGCTGGACGCCTATGGGCGCTCCCTCATGGGCCTGAACCCGGAGGAAGTGCCCTACATTGAGCTGTGCGAGGAATACGGCGGCGGCAGCGCGTCCTGGTCAGAGGATGACGTGACCGAACTGAACCACCCGAGCGACAGCGCCTCCTATCCCCGCCCCAGCGGAACGGTGGGACGGCTGACAAAAAACGTGCATGAAAACCAGGCGTGCTCCGCCTGCTTTGCCGCCTTGGTGCGGGCTTTGCACGCCAGCCGCTGCGGAGAAAAGGAACAGATCTATATCGGCCAGGGCTGGCAGGGGAAAACGCTGGACGGCCTGGGCATCGGCAGGTGCTGCAAAGGCGCGGAGCAGTGCGTGATGGGCTGCCCGCCCACAGCGGAAGTTATCGCGAATAAGCTGGAAGAAATACAGTGGGGCTAAGGAGAGGATCGCTATGCCCATCGGCGTGATTGTGAACACGCTGTCCATTGCCGTTGGCGGCGTCGCTGGAGCGATTTGGGGCAGCAAGCTGTCTCAGGAATTCAAGGAAAAACTGAATCAGATTTTCGGCGTATGCGCCATGGGTATTGGGATCACTTCCATCGTGCTGCTGCAAAATCTGCCCGCGGTGATCCTCTCCCTGATATTGGGCACCATTGTCGGCATCGTGACCCATCTGGGAACATGGCTGGAACGCGGGGGAAAGCGGATGGCAAGCCTGTTTCCAAGCAAGGGAAGCAATCAGGACACCGCCCTGCTGGTGACAACGATTGTTTTATTCTGCGCCAGCGGTTCAGGTATTTACGGCTCCATCGTTTCGGGCATCAGCGGTGATCACAGCATCCTGCTGGCCAAATCCATCCTGGATTTATTTACTGCCATGATTTTCGCCTGCTCCCTGGGCATGGTGGTATCCGCCATCGCCATCCCGCAATTCATTATTTTCCTGCTGCTGTTCCTGCTCGCAAAGGTCATTTACCCCCTGACCACGCCCGCCATGATCAACGATTTTAAAGCCTGCGGCGGATTGATCCTGCTGGCGACCGGCCTGCGCATCGCCAAGGTAAAAGATTTTCCCATTGCGGATATGATTCCCGCCATGCTGCTGGTCTGGCCGATCAGCTGGATGTGGACAGCCTGGATCGTGCCGCTGCTTTGAAATACTGCCCAGTGCCGGGCGAATGCAACTTTTATCAAGGAGAATATGACAATGAGTACAATTGAACGGTATGACGTAAGCGAGCAATGGGCCCATTCGGGGATCGTGAAGGCAGGGGACTTTTACTATCTCAGCTACTGCGTTGGCAACATCGGCGGGACGATGGAGGAACAGGTGAACGGCGTGTTCGACCATATGGAAAAAAGGCTTTCGCTGGTGGGTTTGACGCTGGAAAACGTGGTGCAGATGGACTGCCTGTTCCGGGACGTGTGGAACATTCCAGTGATGGAAAAGGTCATCAAAGAAAGGTTCCACGGCAAATACCCCGCCCGCAAGTCCATCCAGACCAACTTCGCCCACGTGGGCGGAGAAAACGGCCTGCTGTTCCAGGCGGACGCGGTGGCGTACTGCAAATAGCTTAGGCCATTTATAAGTGATAGTTTTCGCAAGATGGAGATAATCAGAAAGCCTTTTACGGCTTTCTCGGAAGGTGGTCTGGGTGGAACCGCTCTTTGGCCTCCAAAGAGCGGTTCCCCCAGAAAACTCCTCGATTATGGAGGTCACGATGGATTACAGCCGGAAGATTGCGGAGCGGCAATGGAACCTGCCGGACAAAGGGGAGCTGGAAAGCCGCCGGGAAGAAACCTACATCGATGACATCATTCAGAAAGACCACCTGCAAAGAAAGCTGCTGGAAAACCTGGACGAGATTGAGACGGTGTTTGACGGCGGCGCGGGCAGCGGACGCTTTTCCATCCTGCTGGCGAAAAGAGGCTGCCGCGTGACGCACTATGACATTTCCCAGCCCATGATCGACAAAGCGCGGGAAACGGCGGAGAAAGAGGGTGTGCTCGACCGCATCACCTTTGTGAAGGGTGCGCTGGAGGATTTGAGCGATTACGCCGACCGCTCCTTTGACCTGGTGATTTCCTTCGACGCGCCGATTTCCTATACCTGGCCGAACCAGGAGCGCGTCATCGGCGAGCTTGTACGCATCGCCCGGAAACGGGTCTTGTTCAGCGTTTCAAGCCGCCTGGGGACGCTGCCGTACCTGTGCAATCCCATTCAGAAAAACCAGTTCATCCTGGACGAGCAGGCGGATGACCCGTTCGTGCGGTGGTGCGTAATGAACCGGGAGAACATGGTCAGCCATTTCAGGTTCAGCAAAGAACAGGCTGAGCAGGTGCTTTCGGACGGCCTGATGGGCGGGCAGCAGGAGATCGACGAGTATGAAAAAGGCGGCGCGCCGTGGTGCATCACCTACACGTTTTTGCCGGATGAACTGGAAAAAATTTTGCAAAGATACGGCGTCAGAAACATTCAGCTGTCCGGTCCCGGCGCGTACGGGCGCACAATTCCCCGGGAAATATTGGTGAAGCTTATGAACGACCCGGAGCAGAAGAAAGACTTCCTTGATTTCTGCTATCGGTTCGATTCCAATCCATATGTCTGCGGTATGGGGAAGGATAACCTGCTGGCTGTAGGACAGATATAGTTTTTTCCATTCCACGCCGATAAGCCGAAAATATACAGCTGAAATCAGGATAGGCGGTTTCAGGAAAAAGAAGATGAGTTCACGGGGAAATTAGCCTGAAAAGACATTGAAGCAATGATCACAATAGGTTATAATAACCCCGAGTTCTCAATCGGGTATCCGGAACTCAGAAAAGAATAAAACGCTGTACATACGGCTTATGAAAGGTGTGATTTATGTGCTGGACATTACTTTGCTGGGCACCGCCGCCCTGATGCCCATCCCCGAACGAGCGCTGACCGCCGCCGTATTGGCCTGCGCGGGGCGCTCTATTTTGTTTGACTGCGGCGAAGGCACCCAGACCGCCGCGCGGAAGGCCGGCGTCAGCCTGATGAGCGCTGACCTGATCGCCCTCACCCATTACCACGGTGACCATATTTTCGGTCTGCCCGGCCTGCTGCAGACCATGGGGATGCAGGGGCGGACAGAGCCGCTGACCATCATCGGCCCCGCTGACATTCAGGCGGAGCTTTCTCCTATCATGCAATTAACTGGCTGGCTGCCGTATCCCGTCACGCTGATGGAATTACCGCCGGAAGGGCTGCAAATGCAAACGTTAAATAGCGCCTGGCCGAAGGAAGCAGCGCTCAGCTGTTCTCCCACGGAGCACCGCGTCCCAAGCCAGTGCTACACTTTCACGCTCAGCCGTCCGCCGGAATTCCTGCCGCAGAAAGCAAAAGCGCTGGGTGTGCCGGTGCAGTACTGGAAGATTCTGCAGCACGGAGAGGCCGTGTCCTTTGACGGCCGTACAGTGCAGCCGAATGAAGTGCGGGGCCTGCCGCGGAAGGGCCTGAAATTCGTTCTCTCCGGCGACACCACTGCCTGCGACGGGCTGAAAGCCGCCGCGCAGGACGCTGACCTGCTCATCAGCGAGGCCACCTACGGCGAAAACGAACAGGCGGAAACCGCGACAGATCACGGCCATATGACCTTTGCTCAGGCCGCCCGACTTGCTTCCGAAACAAACGTGAAGCGCCTCTGGCTGGCCCACTATTCCCAGATGATCGAAAACCCGGAAGACCATATTGAAAACGCCCGGGCATACTTCCCGGACGCTGTCTGCGGCACGGACGGGATGAAGATCACGCTGAAATTTGAGGCATGACAGATGAATTATTGAACACTTTAAGTCACAAACCAATACTGTAAACCTGAGGCTCTGCCTCAGACTCCGGCAGGGGTTTCACCCCTGCACCTGACCAGAGGGATGATCCCTCTGGACTCTGCTCCTGGCGAAATTACACCGGTGGTTATTCCCAACTTTCTTCGCCTGTCGGGCCAGAAGCACAGCGTTAAAAGATTGCCTGTTTCTCTCAAGCTTCAGCGGAAGCAAAGTCTGCTCTACCAACGTAGTAACTTTCGCTAATGCGGGTCCAGGGGCCTCAGGCCCCTGGTTCGGGTCTGGGGCGAACAGCCCCAGCGTAACCCCTTGTTAATCACTTAAAGTGTTCTTTAAGGAAAGCTGCTGAACAAAAACCACAAATACACAAAGGAGACACGCAAATGAAACTGATTTCCTGGAACGTGAACGGCCTGCGGGCCGCGATGGGCAAGGGCTTCATGGACGCTTTCGCCGCCCTGGACGCGGACATTTTCTGCCTCCAGGAAACCAAGCTGCAAGAGGGCCAGATTCAGATGGACCTGCCCGGCTATCACCAATACTGGAACTACGCCGAAAAGAAGGGCTACTCCGGAACGGCAATCTTCACAAAACAGGAACCGCTCTCGGTTCGGTACGGCATCGGCGTGGATGAGTTCGACCATGAAGGCCGGGTGATCACGCTGGAGTTCCCGGACTTCTTCTTTATTACCGTGTACACCCCCAATTCCCAGGACGGCCTGGCCCGCCTGCCGTACCGGATGCAATGGGAGGACGCTTTCCTGGCTTACCTCAAAACGCTGGAACAGGAAAAGCCGGTGGTCTTCTGCGGCGACCTGAACGTGGCGCACAAGGAAATCGACATCAAGAATCCCAAGGCCAACATCCGCAACGCGGGCTTCACCCAGGAAGAACGCGACAAGATGAGCGCCCTGCTTAGCAATGGATTCATCGACACCTTCCGCCTGTTTCATCCCGACGAAACCGGGGCGTACAGCTGGTGGAGCTACCGCTTCCGCGCCCGCGAACACAACGCGGGCTGGCGCATCGACTACTTCATTACCTCCGAAGCTCTGCGTCCCCGGCTGGAAAGCGCCTGTATCCATCCCGAAATCTTCGGCTCCGACCATTGCCCCGTGGAGCTGACGCTGCGGGCGGATAATTGTAAGGAATAAAAAAACTCCCGGCAGAGCCGGGAGGGAAGGAACAGTCATTATTCCAGGGGCATGATGGAGGACATGATCAGGGCGCAGACCATCTCCGCGTTTTCGCCTTCGATAGGCGTGAAGGAGAAGATGATCATGTTGCTGTTGGTGTCCACCAGCACGACGCAGCCGGCGTTGATGGCCGCGTTCTTGTAGCTGAGGGCGTCCAGACCGTTGATGTTCACGATTTCGGGCTCGGTCATGCCGCTTGCCACAGCGTTTTCATAAGCCTGATCCAGGGTCATGCCGTCCACATGCACGGCGTCGATGATGAAAGCGCAGGACTGCTCGTCGTCCATCAGCAGGTACATACGGCCGGCGGCGGCGTCTTCCTCAGAAATCTCCACGGCGTTCAGGCCGGCGGGCAGCCATACGGCCAGGCCCAGCTCTTCGATGGAATAGAAATCGCCTTCGATTTCGGCGGCTTCCACCACGGGAGCGCCAATTTCATCCCAGGTGATAGCGGTAGTTTCCGCCATTACGGAGAAGGGCAGCAGCGCGACACACACCAGCGCCAGCATGGCAATCATTTTTTTCATTTGGGTTTGAACTCCTTTTTGTTTATTGTTACATCCCGTAACCTGGGGTATTATACTCCTGACATATTCTCCCGTCAAGCAAAAAAAATGAAATACGCCGCCTCAAATTTTGCGATCAGCGCGGAATGAATGCTTCTTTCAGTATCCTTCCTTCCGCGTCAGGCAGGCTCAGGCCCAAAGCGCTGGCCAGGGTCGGCGCGATATCCACCAGATTTGCTTCCGGGAGCCTGCGTCCGATGCGGATGCCGGGGCCGGAAAGCCACAGCAGCGTCCGGGCCTCAGGGCAGTCCAGGCCAAAGCCGTGCTCGCCGAAGGTTTCCTCGGGACGGTCAATGAAACAATAGCCCGGCAGCGCGTCCACAGCGAGGCGCACATGTCCGGGGGCTCGAAGGGCTTGTAATTCTTCTTCACCCAAAATCCTTTTTATGCCCCAGTCCGCCTGACGCGCTTCCAGCACGCTTCTGGCGGCGGTGAGGTCAGGCCCAAAGATGTACGCGCCCATGCCCAGGCTCTGCGCCCGGACTCCGCAGGCGGTTTGCAGCTCCTTGTCCAGCAAAATCCCGTTTGGCGCGTCCTGCTGGCCATGGTCGCTGACCACGCAGAAGAGCATGTCGTCCAGCAGATTCGCTTTCCGCACCGCGTCGATGATGCGGCCCACCCGATTGGCCAGCCGTTCCATGGCGGCGTGGGCTTCGGTGCTTTCCACGCCGTACTGATGGCGCATGGCGTCGCAGTCCACTAAATGCACGGTCAGCACGTCCGGCGGGCGGCGGGAAGCATACAGTCTTTCGCACAGCAGCGCGGCGTAATCGTCCAGGTCGGGCTGGTGAATGCTCTTTCGCGTTTTGCCGTACAGCGCTTCCATGTGTAAGATCCACGCCGCCGAGCCGTACCGGAACATTTTAAGCGCCGCGTTTTCCCCCGGCAGGGGCAGTACTTCGGGAAAGTTCCGCCGCGCGAAGCGGTTCATGCCGCTCACCGGCCAGAGGATGGATGCCACATCCATCCCTTTTTCTTTTGCCGCCTGATACAGTGTCTTTACTTTTATATCTTTCACCGACCAGTACCACGCCCGCATGTTCGGCGGGGTATCGGGCTGGAAGGGCTGGTTGTGGCCGATGCCGTGGGTGCGGGGATAGCAGCCGGTGATCAGCGATGTGTGGATGGGGTAAGTCAGTGTAGGGTACACCGTTTTCACGTTGTCGCAGAACACGCCGTTTTCCGCCAAAGCGGAAAGAGCGGGCAGGCCAAGAAGCCTGCCCGCGTCGGGCTGCGCCACCGCATCCAGGGAAATCATGCAAAGACGCATTTATTTATCCCCTCCGGCGGCGCTTTTTGCGGAAGAAGAGGAAGTAGATCACCAGGCCCCAGATGATGACACTGCGCCAGTTGATCCGGGTTTCCTCAGAGTTCCATTGGTTCTGCCAGTCCTTCCAGAATTTGTTGTCGCTGTCTTCCCGGGCGTCGTAGTCGTCCTGAGCGAACATACCGTACCACCAGTCGTCGGTGGTCTGGGGCTGGGGGGTGGACTGGATGGCGGCCTGGCCGAAGAGGCCGGTCACATCCAAGGTCTTATTCTTGGCTTTCGCCAGGCTCTGGCCCAGCTGTGCGGCCGTGTCAGCCAGAGCTTCATCGTATCGCCGGTCCAGGAAGGCCGTGCGGAAGTGGTTGGCCAGCAGGCTGATCTGGGTATCATTAGGCAGAGCTTTTTCGGCATCACTGCCCAGGGCCAGCGCGTAGGTTTCTTCGCCGATGACCATCAGCAGCAGGGCGTCGTTATCGCCCAGGCCCCACACATCGAACACCTTTTTGGCGTAATTGCTTGCGTTTACGCCGCCGAGGAAGTGGCGGGTGAGCACATACACCTGACCGCCCACGGCAGTATTCAGCCGGCTGTTCAGGGTTTCCAGATCGGAAATCGTCTGCTCTCCCAGCACCGCGGCCAAATCAGCCGCCGTGCCCTGGGGGCGGGGAGGATACTTGGTTTCCGCGAACGCGGGAACGGCCAGCCCGACGCACAGCATCAGCGTCAGCACAAGCGCAAAGATACGGGTCATACGCATTTCTTCCTCCCCCTTTCTTACTGAGCGTTAAAGACTTCCGCTGGGCTGACGCCCATGAGCTTGGCCAGGAAGCCGCTGAACGTGCGGTTGATGCGGCCGTTGAACTCCGCGGCAGCCTGATTGTAGGTGGCGCCTACGGTCATCTGCTCGCTTTCGGAAAGCATCTGCGGCAGGTAGTTGTCCACATACATGGCATCCCGGCTGTCTTTCTTCACGGAATCCAGCTCGGACAGGGCTTTCAGCAGCGCGGCAGCGTCCCGGCCCAGAGCGTCGTTGGCTTCGGCTTTGCGGCTCAGATCGCTGTACTGATTGTCCAGCTGGCTCAAATCCATGGACACGCGCTGATAGGCTTCGTCCGTTTCCGGCACGTGGCGCCTCGCGACCGCCAGGATATTGTAGGCGGTTTCCACCCGGGTTTGCAGCATACTTTCCAGGCCCGCGTAGGTGGCGTCCACATGGGCTTTTTCGTTCGTCCAGCCCTTGTACGCGCCGAACAGCACGCTGCCAATGATCAGCACGATCATAATCACAAATGCGGTGCCTGTCTTGAGTTTCATTGTTGGCCTCCTTTATGAAGCCTTCCCCTTGAGGGGAAGGTGGGCCGCGAAGCGGCTCGGATGAGGTGACAATCACCTCATCAGTCACCTTCGGTGACAGCTTCCCCTCAAGGGGAAGCCTTTTGGGTCACATCGTCAACAGTTTTTCTTTCAGGTTCTTTTCCATCGCCACCAGGGTCTTTTCAGCCTCAGCCCGCTTCTGGCGGCCTTCCGCCTGGATGCGGGAGACTTCGTTGATCGTGTCGATCAAAGACTGGTTGGTGGCGATGAGGGTTTCCATATCGATGATGCCGCGCTCGGATTCCTTGGCCGTTTCGATGGTGCCCATTTTGAGGGTCTCGGCGTTCTTGCGAAGCAGGTCGTTTGTCATGTTGGTCACGGCGCGCTGGGCCTGCATGGCCTGCTGGCTGTGGTGCAGGCCCAGGGCCAGCACCATCTGGTTTTTCCACAGGGGCAGGGTGTTCACCAGCGTGGACTGGATGCGCTCCACCAGCAGGGAATTGTTGTTTTGCAGCAGGCGAATCTGGGGCGCCATCTGCATGGAAATCTGCCGGGTCAGCTTTAAGTCATGCAGCTTCTTTTCAAACCGGTCGCACTGGGCGGCCAGGTCGTTGGCCTTCTGGGCGTCCATGGCGTCGCCGCTCATGGCTGCGACTGCCTGGAGCCGCGAGAGGTCGGTTTCGCGCACTTCTTTCAGCCGCTGTTCCCCCGCCACGATATACATGGTCAGCTCATGGAAATACGCCAGGTTCATATCATAGAGTTTATTGAACATCGCCACATCCTTCAGCAGCTGCACCTGGTGCTCTTCCAGGTTGCCCGCGATGCCTTCCACGTTCTTGGAAACGTCCTCATACTTGGCCTGGATGGTGGAAATCTGCTGCTTCGCCCCGAAGAACAGGCCCTTTAGCCCCTTGGGCTTTTCGCCCGCGGCGTTGAAGCCTTTGAGCTCCGTGACCAGCTTGGTCAGCATATCGCCCACTTCGCCGGTGTCGCCGGTCTTGACGTTGGACAGCACCGTGTCCGCGAAGCCGGAAATCTTCTTCTGAGCGTCCGCGCCGTACAGCATCACATGGTCGGGATTCGTCAGGTCGATGGTTTTGGAAAATTCAGCTACCTGTTTCTTTTCTTCCTCGGTCAGCGAGCTTTCCAGCGTCGCCACCGCTTCCGCGGCGTCCGGCGCCTGCGGAGCCTGGGCGTTCAGTTCATCAAGCTTTTCCACCGCCTGCTCCACCTGCAGCTTGTCTTCCGCGTCGGAATGGAGGGTCAGGATCGGCGCGGCGTGGGCCTGCGCTTCGGCCATGTTGTTTTCAGTCATCAGGGGACGCTCCTTTCGCAATCAATTCATAAAGTTTTCTGGGGGAAACCTCTCTTTGTAGTTTCTTCGCACGGCCTGCGCCGAAATCGGCTTGCCCGCGCTGTGGTTTTCTCTTACTGGGTAGCCATCACGCTATGCGTCTAAAGCCGCATAGCTATGAGAGGTTTCCCCCAGACCCCCTTCCGAGAAAGCCAAATAGGAAATAGTGCTTTGTTGTTTCCTATTCATCCCCTATAGTTGTGGAAGCTTATTTCGCTTGAGCTTGGCTTTTCACGCCGTTCTCGATCAGCCCGTCTTGGCGCAGCATGGTTTCCATCACGTCGATGTCGGTGGAAATGTCCAGCATTTCATCCTGGTACAGAGCGTCCAGCTGCTTGTCGAAGGCTTTCAGCACGGTGTTCATGGCGTCGCGGATCTGCGCGCGGGTTTCGTTGGCATTCGCGCCTTTGACCTCCCGCTCGTCCATCTTGCGGTAGCCGGTCAGCATTTTCAGGGTGGTGGGCAGGTAATAATCCATAAACCGGCGAATCTGCGGCGCTTTCTCGGGATGCTCGGCCACGGTATGGAAAATCTGGTTCGACACCTTATCCAGCTGATTCATCTGATCGGTCAGCTGGGCGTCGGGAATCAGGTCGTTTTCCTTCCTGATCTCAGCCAGCATTTCCTGTCCCTTTTCCACCAGGCTGTCCACGGCGCTGTCGCCTGTCTTGGGAATGGGCTGCTGCACGGGCGCTTCCTTGGAGGTGTCCAAGCCCTGCGCCATAATAAACACGACCCGGCCTACCAGCAGGGCGATGCCCGCCACGATCAGATAATGCTGCCAGCGGTACATGGGAAAAATCAGGGAATACAGCGCGACCACGGCGCCCATGGCGATAAAGGAGATCACATAAGCCTTGGTGTCGTTCTTCCTGTTCTGCTGCATTGTTTCCTCCCCCTTTCGATTGACTGCGGGAAAAGTATAGCAAATTCGGGATGAAACGCAACATGTCTTTGCCGAATCATACGTTTTCGCCGCTCAAAGCGACATTTCGCCGCCTTTTCGTTCGGGAAACAGTATACCACATTTATCCTTCCTTTTCAATGCGTAATTATGAGAGGAAAATGAAAAAGTATCTTCAAACTTGATTAGAAATAGTGTATAATATGATGAGAACTGTATACGGGAGATGATGCTATGAAGCTGTTGTCCATCGCCATTCCCAGCTACAATTCCCAGGACTATTTGCATCATGCGGTGGAATCCCTGCTGCCGGGCGGGGACGAGGTAGAGATCCTGATCGTGGACGACGGCTCAAAGGACGATACCGCGAAGATCGCCGACGAATTCGAGCGGAAATATCCCGGCATCGTGCGGGCCATCCACAAGGAAAACGGCGGCCACGGCGACGCGGTGATGACCGGCCTGCAAAACGCAACCGGCCTGTATTTCAAGGTCGTGGACTCCGACGACTGGGTGGATGCTGAGGCGTATCCCAAGGTGATGGAATGTCTGCGGGGGTTCGCCGCGCCGGAAAAACAGATCGACATGCTGGTAAGCAACTACATCTACGACAAGGTGGACGCCCTGCACAAGCACACCATGAGCTACCATCACGCCCTGCCCCAGCACCGGGTGTTCGGCTGGGAGGAAACAAGGCATTTCCGCAAGGGGCAGTATATGCTGATGCACTCGGTCATCTACCGCACCCAGCTTCTGCGGGACTGCGGCATGACGCTGCCAAAACACACCTTCTACGTGGACGAGCTGTACGTGTATATTCCCCTCAAAAACGTGGAAAAGATGTACTATCTGAACGTCAATTTCTACCACTACTTCATCGGCCGCGACGACCAGTCCGTGCAGGAGCAGGTAATGATCCGCCGCATCGACCAGGCGCTGCAGGTGAACCGCCTGCTGGTCAGCGAGGCCGACCCCTACGCCGTCCAGGACATCCACAAGCGCAAGTATATGCTCAATTACCTGGAAATCGTCACCACCGTTTCTTCTATCCTGCTCATCAAGAGCGGCACGGACGAAAACCTGAAAAAGAAAGAAGAACTCTGGCATTATATTCAAGAACAGAATCCCAAGGTCTACAACACCCTTCGCCGCCGCCTCATGGGCCGCCTGGTCAACCTCCCCGGCAAGGGCGGACGCGCCTTCATCATCGGGGGATATAAGGTGGCGCAGAAGATTTTTGGGTTTAACTGATAGATCATGGAATGGCATATCAATCTGCACATTGAAGGAAGGAATTTGATGTAATGAGGAAACGTATCCTGCTAAGGAGTCTTTTCGTTATCCTGTGCCTGTGTATCATATCCCAAGCCCAAACAGTCTCTTCAACTCCATTGTATATTTGGAATGAACAATCCTTTGAAACAAAACTGTATCTGTCGATGGAAGAATGTCGGCAGCAGGGACACACATATTATTTCCTTCTGAATGGATTCCAGCTGAATCCTGATCAGCTGACCATGAATCCTGAAATCAGTTCCATTTCTATTTCAGGCGAAACATACTACTTTCTTACCGCTCATATAACCGATCAGCTTCCTTTCGATCCAACGGACGATTGCTTCTTGAAAGGGCATCCATTTCATGATACGCAGCGATATTCGGCAGAAGATGATGAAAGCGGCGTTGACGAACATCAAACGATTGACAAAAACACAATACTTTGTTTATTAGGAAGAATAAACAAGGGGTTTCTGTTCCGCGATCAATATGGAATTGGGCTGACAACCGGAGAAATGGTTTCAGATTCCCATTCTCCCGCCATCATAAACATGGTTTCAGAAGAAAAGGCTGTTGAAATCGCAGCAGAAGCGCTGCAAAGAAAATTTCCGAATCTCAATCAGAATGCACTTCATTGTGTTGTCATCTTCAATGCAAATTTTAATGATCTGAGGTCCAGTTATTACATTGTTACTTTCTGCCCCGGTGAAGATTCAAGGATCAATTATTATTCCGTATACCTCAACGCATTGGATGGAACGATTGAAGAATGTTATTTTAACGAGCAGTCATTTGGATAAACCCAGATTTACGATGATGGGTGGTAGTTGCTCAGTTACTTACTGTAAAAAAATTGCAAAAAAGGTGTAAAAGAAAAGGAGTAACCAAAAGGCTTCCCCTTGAGGGGAAGCTGTCAGGCGCGGAACCAAGATGGAGAGAAACACAGAGCCAATTCGCGCCTGACTGATGAGGTGATAAGCTGGGTGTAAACCAAGTTACTTCCAAGTCGATTTGCTTCATCACCTCATTCGTCACGCTTCGCGTGACACCTTCCCCTCAAGGGGAAGGCTTTTGGAAGGTTCCCACTGCATACATTTATATTTTTTTCGCTGTTCATTTTTTCAGAAATGCAAAAAAGGAGGTCTCCCCATGTACACACTCAAAGTCCCCGCGCCTCTCGACCCCGGCTACCGCCCCCTGGAAGTGGAACTCCGCGCCTATGAAAAAGACCTGGCCGCCAGCGGCCTGGCCGTGCCGTTCGCAGTGATGATCCTGCGGAACCAGGGCTTCTGCGAGCATTACCAAATGAGCATTTTCCCCGACGGCAAAGACGAGCGCACCGTACCCCTGCTGGACAGGCTGGTGAAAACCCTGCTCTGGGCCTGGGGCGGCTGGAAGATCGTGACCTTTGGTTCCCAGGAAGTCCACGACCACCTGAAAACCGCGTACCGGGCGGGCGGCGAGCGCGCTTTTGACGCGGACTTCATGGCCACCGTGTACGAGCGCCCCTTCGAGGTGGAGCAGGCGGCGAAGATTGAAGATGTTTTGATCACCCGCTCTTCCGCGAACAGCGTGGGCCGCCACCTGGACGGCTGCCGTATCGGCTTTGACGCGGGCGGCAGCGACCGTAAGGTGTCCGCCGTGATCGACGGTGAGCCAATCTACTCCGAGGAAGTGGTCTGGTTCCCCAAGACCAATTCCGACCCCCAGTACCACTACGACGGCATCCTGGCCGCCATGAAAACCGCCGCCGAGCACATGCCCCGGGTGGACGCCATCGGCGTATCCAGCGCGGGCGTGTACATCGACAACAAAGTGATGGTGGCCTCCCTGTTCCTGAAAGTGCCGAAGGAGGACTTCAATCGAAAAGTCAAGACCATGTACATCGACGTGGCCAAGGAAATCGGCGCGCCGCTGGAGGTGGCCAACGACGGCGACGTGACCGCCCTGGCCGGGGCCATGGAACTGAACGCGGGCAACGTGTTCGGCGTCGCCATGGGCACCAGCGAGGCCGCGGGCTACGTGGATAAGGACATGAACATCACGGGCTGGCTGAACGAGCTGGCCTTCGCCCCTGTGGACGCGAATCCCGCTTCCATGGCCGACGAGTGGAGCGGCGACTGGGGCTGCGGCGTCAAGTATTTCAGCCAGGACAGCGTGATCAAGCTGGCCCCCGCCGCCGGGATTCACTTGGACGAAAGCCTGTCCCCCGCTGAAAAGCTGAAAATCGTGCAGAAGGAAATGGCTGCCGGCAATCCCGAAGCCGCGAAAATCTATGAGACCATCGGCGCGTACTTCGGCTACACCCTGGCCTGGTACTGCCGCTTCTACGACATCGACCACATCCTCATCATGGGCCGCGTTACCTCCGGCGACGGCGGGCCTATCATCCTGCAAAAGGCCCAGGAAGTGCTGGACAAGGAATTCCCCGAGCTGGCCGCGAAGGTCAAGCTCCATATCCCCGATGAAAAGAGCCGCCGCGTCGGCCAGAGTGTGGCAGCAGCAAGCTTGCCGCAGGTGTGAAGGAAACATTTTTAAAGGGCACTTTAATACACTACGGGGCGAGGGCCTATGCGGCCCTCGTGCACCTGCACCAGGAGATTTCATCTCCTGGACCTCAATAGCGGAAGCAGCATGATTGTATAAAACAGCTTGGTTCCCGCTGATGCATAGAGGAACGCGGAAGTCTGACTTGACGCCGTTGTGCTTCTGGCCCGGCGGCGAAGCCGCCAACCCGGATGCTTTGCATCCGGAGAAAGCCAGGGAATAATCCGCAGGGGAAAGTTTACTTTCCCCCTCGGATTTTCCCAGGCTTTCTTGGGCCAGAAGCCCTCAAACTTTTCGTTGCCCCAGCGCGGCAGGCGGAGGCCGTTGATATTCCCAACAACGTTATTTCGCCAGGTGCGGGTCCAGGGTCCTCAGGACCCTGGTTGGGGTCTGGGGCGAACAGCCCCAGCGTAGCCCCCAAGTGTATTAAAGTGCCCAATAATTCAATTGATGGAACAGAAACATGAACCACTTGGAAGAAATCATTCATGAAAGCATGGGCTCCCGTTGGGCGGACGTTCCTGTGCAGGCCCTGTCCGAAACGGACTCCACCAACACCCGGCTCAAGGAGTGGGCGCGGGAAGGAAGGATTGCCGCGCCTTATGTACTGACCGCGGACAGCCAGACAGCGGGCCGGGGGCGGCTGGGCAGGCGGTTCGTATCGCCGCCGGGAACGGGGCTGTATATGAGCCTGCTCGTTGACCCGCCGAAGGACACGGACGCGGGGAAGATCACCGTATTAGCGGCCGTAGCGGTGTGCAAAGCCATTGCGGAACTGACCGGCTTGCAGCCCAAAATCAAATGGGTGAACGACCTGTTCCTGAACGGGAAAAAGGTTTGCGGTATTCTGGCGGAGCGCATTGAAAACAGCGTGGTGGTCGGCATCGGCGTGAACCTGAAAACGCCGCCGGGCGGTTTTCCCCTCGAAGCCGCCATTGCCGGGGCGCTGGATCAGGACGTTGACCGCTTCGCCTTGGCTGGGACAATAGCCGACCATTTTCTGGACGGGATGGAAAAGCTGGATACCGACGAAGCTATCACCTATTACCGCGCCCACATGCCCCTCATCGGCAGGGAAATCCGCTACACCCAGGACGGACAGGAAAAAAACGCCCGCGTCACGGGCGTTGCCAATGACGGCGGACTGATGATTGCGGACGAAAGCGGTTCCTATGTCCTCCGTACCGGGGAGGTAAGCCTGGGAAGTCAGGGATATGAGGGATTGTGACAGGTCATGCTTCGTTTTGTTCCGAGCAATGATATCCGAAATACAAAAGTAAAGCAAGCCCGTCGGATCGCTCCGGCGGGCTTGCGCTGTTGATTGTATTTAGCCCTCGATCAGAATCTGCTTCTTTTCGGGAACCTTTCTGGCTTCCTTCTTGGGCACAGTCAGGCTGAGAACGCCGTTTTCGTATTTCGCTTTGACATCTTCCTCGGTCAGATTGCCGCCCACGTAGAAGCTGCGCTGCATAGCGCCGGAATAGCGCTCCTGACGCAGCACCTTGCCCTTCTGGTTCTTCTCTTCCTTTTCCAGGCTCTTTTCGGTGGAGATGGTAAGATACCCGTTGTTCAGCTCCAGCTTGATTTCATCCTTCTTGAAGCCGGGCAGCTCCACGTCCAGTTCATAGCCCTCGTCGGTTTCCTTCACGTCGGTCTTCATCATGCGGCCGGCGTTTTTGCCGTACAGCATGCGGTCGGTCTGCGGGAAGCCGCGGAAGAAAGCGCGGTCAAAATCGTCAAAAACATCCATCAGGTTTTCTCCAAATACAGTAGGAAGATAAGTACTCATAAGTCAAACCTCCATTTCAATGCGCCTTACGCCGACTGGCGGTTTCGGGCTCTCTGTTCTTTCTTTGCCGGCAGGGGAGGATTTCTTTCGATCTCCTTTCCCTGTTCGGTGACTGTAGTATATAACAATAGTCAAAGATAGTCAAATTCAAAAGCATTTAAAACTCCTGATATTCTTTGACCTTTATTCATTTATCTCACTCATTCTAACTATTTTTAATTATTTCTCACTATTTCATTGTTTTTCTCTGTTTTTTGTTGTCAGTTCATCGGGGAAGAAGGAACAGCTGGGATATAACCAAAACCTTTCAGGTGAGCTGGTGTATACGATTGATATTATTGCTCGCCCAACTAAAACATGAATTATCTGCAGGCGATAAATCGATCCATCCTGCGTCACTCAACCTTGAAATATCCTTCGGCCCTGGGCTGCCGCCCGGCCTCCGCTAAAAACAATCCACCGGATTGTTTTTCGAGCGCTTCGGCCCCAGTATTCCTGCGGTTTCGTTCCT
>JAFWQM010000045.1 GCA_017509065.1 Clostridia bacterium | reverse complement strand
TGCCGCCCGGCCTCCGCTAAAAACAATCCACCGGATTGTTTTTCGAGCGCTTCGGCCCCAGTATTCCTGCGGTTTCGTTCCTTGTCTGGAACGATTTCTCATCCCGCATCTGAATTCACGATTCAATTGGGCGAGCAATAGCAAGTCAAAAAAACAATAAACAAAAGTCATCTCGATTGAAGCTCCGCTCCGGTCGGGATGACTTTTACTTGCTGGCTTTTCTATTTTGTCAATTTATATATGAAAAAATGATACAATCCCACCTTGTGAAAAAATGATACAATCCCACCTTGTTTATTCACCAAGCGCCTGAACGGCTTTTTGAATGGCTTCCCCGTCGGAATCGCTGCCCTGCGCCATATCGGGCTTGCCGCCGCCGCGCGCGCCGGTAGAGCGAAGTAACCGGGCCATGTCGGGAGACGCGGAAGCGCCGCGGGCAAAAACCAGCATCCGGCCCTCTCCCTTGGGGCAGGAGAGCAGGACAATGGCTTCCGGGTCTCTCGTCAGTTCAGACGCGGCTTTCAGCAGCGTGTCATGATCGGCAAATGGCAGATGGGCGGCGTATACGCTGCCCTGTTTTTTTGCCCGAAGCACATCTAGCGCGGCCAGGGTCAAGCGATCCTTCAGCTCTTTTCGCTGCGCGAGCGCCGCTTCCCGTTCGCGCTTCAGCGCGTCAGGCGCTCCGTCAAAGTCCGCCGACACCGCCGCCGCCATATCCCCGGCGCACTGATACGCCTGCCGGAACAGCTTCACCGCCCGCATCCCCGCCGCGAAGCACAGGCGCATATTGCCCCGGGAAGGCGTGCAGGAAATGATTTTGATCGGCCCGATCTGGCCGGTCGTGCCTGGGTGCGTGCCGCCGCAGGGCACCATTTCATAGTCCCCCATCGCCACGATCCGCACGTGCTCGCTGACCGTAGGCCGCTTGCGCACGGGCAGGGTTTCCAGTTCTTCCGCGGAAGGGAACCAGCAGCGGATGGGGTTATCCTGCTGGACGCGGCGGTTCACCGTATCCTCCAGCGTTTCGATTTCCTCAGGGGTCAGATGCGTGCGTCCGTCGGGAAGGGTCATATCGATGGTGCTGTTTTCCCTGCCCAGGTGCAGGCCGATGGTCACGCCGCCGTACAGCTGCCAGGCCGCGCCCGCCAGCATGTGATCCGCCGCGTGCTGCTGCATGTGGTCAAAGCGCCGCGCCCAGTCGATTTTTCCGTGTGCCCTTTCCCCCGCGCTGACCGGCCCGCTCAGCTTATGCCAGACCACGCCGTCCTCCACTTCCACATCGGTGACATGGAGGACGCGCTCCCCGACGGTCAGCGTGCCCGTGTCAAAGGGCTGGCCCCCGGACGTGGGATAAAACGCCGAGCGGTCCAGCGCAGCCCAGCCGCCCTCCCGCACCGCCGCGACCTCCGCATCAAACTCCGTCAGGTAAGCGTCGTCGTAATACAACCGTTCTGTTGGCATTATTCCAGTCCTTTATAGATCAAATCCCGCAGCTTGGGATGAATCACGTCGTAGGCGTAGCCGAAGGAGCGCACGTGCATGGCGTAGAACGCGGACAGGTGGTTGACGGGGTCGATCATGGCCCAGGAGCCCGCCGCGCCGTCCCAGCCGAATTCACCCATCTGGCCCCGTCCGCCCAGGGGCAGCGCGGTCACGCGAGTGCGCACGCCCAAGCCGTAGGAATAGCCTTTGCGGTTCCAGGCGTCGAAGGAGGCCCGGCTTCTGTGCCCGAGCTGGTTCGCGCTCCAAAGCTGGATCATCTCGGGAGAAACGATCTGTTTTCCGTCCGCCGTTTTTCCCTCGCAGGCGACGGCGTCCAGGAAGGTGATCAGGCTCTGCACGTCGCCGATCAGGCCCGCGCCGCCGCTCTCGTAGGCCGGGGCCAGGTGGAACCAGTTGTCGTCCGGGTCCATGGGGGTGAAGGTATCGTCCTCGTGGTGCATCACCTGCACGGCCTGGCGCTTTCTCAGTTCTTCCGTCAGGGTAAAGGACAGGGGCTTCAGGCCCAGCGGCGCGAAAATGTTTTCCTCCAAATATTCAGAGAACTTTTTGCCGGACACCACTTCGATCACCGCCGCCAGCACGTCGTGGCCGAGGCTGTAGAGGAAATCCGCGCCGGGGTCGAATTCAAGCGGCTCCTTCGCCAGCGCGTCCACCAGCTGACGGGTTGTGGCGCTTTCGCCGTATTTCTTTTTCGCTTCCACCACGCTCGGCAGGTTCAGGTCGTAATTCAGGCCGCTCTGCATGCTCATCAAATGGCGGATGGTCATGACCCGTTTGGCGGGCCGCATGCCGTCCCCGTCCTTCACGGTCATTTTCGCGTAGGCGGGCAGGTAGTCGCTGACAGGGTCGTCCAGGTTGATTTTGCCCTGCCCGATCAGCTTCATCGCCGCGCAGGTGGTGAAGAGCTTGGTGCAGGAAAAGAGCCAATACGTATCGTCCGGCCGCACGGCCTGCTTCTTTTCCGCGTCGCGGAAGCCCGCGCTGTGGCGGTAAATCAGTGCATGGTCTTTGTACACGGCCATGTCGCACCCCGGCACGCCGAGGGCGGGAATAGAGTCCAGATACGCCGTCAATTCAGTAAAATCCATAAGTCCCAATCTCCTTTTCATCATGTTCTGCTTTTGTTTGCCTTTTCCTCATCCTTGTCAAAGAGCGTGCAGCCGGTCTGACGAAAATAGCGGATGCGTTCGAGAATATCTTCCGGCTTCACCTCAAAATACGCGGCGAGACAGGGAACGCAGTAATATTCCGTCGTTCCCCGGTTGATCAGCTTCTTCGTCACGGCGATTTCATCCCGGGTAACGGGTTTTCCGCAGGATACGCAAACTGATATCATGCTTTCACGATCTTCGCCAGCAGCACGCGGCTGCCGTGGCCGGGGAGCTTCACATGGAAATAATCCCGGTGCACGCCCAAGTTCTCGCCGGTGATGGCGTCGGTCAATTGCAGGCCCAGGCCGCTTCCGTAAGGCAGGCCCGCGTCGGCGAAGATGAAGGGCAGCTCGCCGGACTTAGGCGCGAAATTGAAGTAACCCACGGCGAACTCCCCGCCGCTCATGTGCTTGAACAGGGTCAGGCCCGCGTCGGGGTAATCGTGCCACCAGGTATTGGTTTCCGGGTCGTATTCCGTGTTCAGCACCCGGCCGCGGTAGACGGGGTACGGCACACGGCATTCCGCGTCCTGGCTGACGCGCAGGAGGCCGGGATTCAGCACTAACTTTTCGGAAAACTCGCTCATGTTCCTGACATCGCCGCCCAGCATCAGCGGCGCGCCGAGCATGCA
Source organism: Clostridia bacterium (assembly GCA_017509065.1). The sequence continues at coordinate 35,422 of JAFWQM010000045.1, read as the reverse complement.
CCACAGGGCGAACTGGGTCTGGTAGTCCGTGTCGGTGCAGGCTTCGCCCAGAGCCACGTTGCCCTTGCCGTACATGCCCACGGTGAGCATGTCGATATCGTTGAAGCACTGCGGGCCGCTCATGCAGAAGTTGTCCAGCTGGGAGCGGGCGATATTGGAGAAGGACTTGAAATTGTCCTGAATGTCCCCGGTGGAGCGGTACATGTGCGCGCCGATGGACTTCATCCACTGCCAGGGCGCGTCGGTGCCCCAGTTGCAGGCGGCGAACAGAATGTCCCGGCCCGTGGCCCGCAGCGCCATGGACATGGTTGCGTAGCGGTTTTTGCCGTCGCCGCTGGCCGGGAAATTGCAGAAGTCGTATTTCAGATAGTCCACGCCCCAGTCCGCGAACGTCCGCGCGTCGACGAATTCATGGTCATAGGAGGAGGGATAGCCCGCGCAGGTCTGCACCCCGGCGCAGGAATACATGCCGAACTTAAACCCGAGGGAGTGAACATAATCCGCCAAATCCTTCATGCCGTGCGGAAACTTTTCCGGGTCGGGCACCAGGCGGCCTTCGCTGTCGCGCTCCTTCAGGCTCCAGCAGTCGTCGATCACGATGTAATTGTATCCGGCTTCCAGATAGCCCTTTTCCTTCATTACCTTGGCGGTTTCCCGGATCAGCGAATCCGAGATATTCGCGCCGAACGTGTTCCAGCTGTTCCAGCCCATGGGCGGGGTCAAAAGATTCATTTCGTTTCCTCCTTACGCTCACCGAATAAAATGCTTGAATTGTGTATGCTTCACATCGGGCCTGCCAAACTGCTCTTTTCCGTCCGGGCTTCCGCCGATGAGCAGTACCTTCCTATGGATGCCCTCCCCTTATCGCTTCTGCTTCAATATTATAACAATCATCCTGATCAGTCAACACGTTTTTTCCGGCCGCACAGGGCGAACGCATGATTTAAAAAGACAAATAAAAAAGCTTTCCAAAAAGCTTTCCCATCGCAGAAGGCCGTCAACTTAAGGTGAAATAATATCTGCCAAGTAACTCTAGAACAAACAACAAACGATGTCATCCCCAGCGGAGGCGAGCGGAACGCGAACCGTAGTCGAGGGACCTGAGAGCAACAACATCAATCAAGCAACATAATGCCTTGCTTTCAGGTCCCTCCACTCCGTTCCGCTCTCGCTTCACTTCGGTCGGGATGACATAGCGGTATGCTTATTGATGCTCTTTGTCGATTTCTTTGTTGTTTTTTTCTTATGCTGCCCCCTCCCCCGCCTTACCATCCGTGTGTTCCGCCATGATTCACAGCAACGAAACAATTGACACAGGCAGGCAAATAATGCTAAAATTCAGAATGAGAAAAAATCCTCTTCGATACGGCAAAATGAACAGTTTGGACTGAAATACATACAGGGGGAACTTGCATGAAAAGGAGATATTTGGTTCTTGCGCTTATGGCCCTCATCGCCCTGGCGCTGCCGCTGGCGGCGAGGGCGACTGCGGCCCCAACAAGCGGCTACTGCGGCGGGGAGGGGAATGGCACCAACCTGACCTGGGAATTAACAAACAATACCCTGACCATTTCCGGCACGGGGGCCATGGCAAACTATGAGTCAGCTGACAATATCGCCCCGTGGGGGTATTGTTACAGCATAAGCGTGGACGCGATCGTGGTCGAAGAAGGCGTAACCAGCATCGGCGATTACGCTTTCTCCGGACAAGGCAACGTGGCGTCAGTCTCCCTGCCGTCCACCGTGACAACCATCGGCGACAACTCGTTCGCTAACTGCGGGTCACTCGAAAGCATTGATCTCCCGGACGACCTGACCGCCATTGGCGACAGCGCTTTCTATGAATGCAGCATTACGGAAATCGTGATCCCCGACGGCGTGACCGAGATCGGCGAATATACTTTCTATTACTGCGACTGCCTTGAAAGCGTCGCGCTCCCGGCCCATCTGAACTCCATCGGCGACGGCGCTTTTGCGCTTTGCGGAGAACTGTCGTCGATCGCCCTCCCTTCCACGCTGACCTCCATTGGAGAGGAAGCGTTCTCCGCCTGTGGAAGCCTGCACAGCGTCGTCATCCCGGCCAGCGTAACGTCCATAGGAAGCGGCGCATTCGACTGCGGTCGTGATATTACCATCTGGCGGCTGAGCAATCATGGCACGGAGCTGGCCGTAACCGGCAGTGGTAGCACGATGTATGAGCCCGATCCGGCAGAGTCCTTTGATCCAGCTTCCATCCGGACCCTCACGGTTGATTGGGAAGAAACTTTTGGGTATGATGATGAAGAGGAAAGATATATTAAAATCGAGATTCCCAATGCAGCTTTCCGTGAATATACCGGCCTGGAAAACGTCACCATCACCGGCATGGTGGGAACGATTGGTGAAATGGCTTTCTACCAATGCGCATCCCTGGAGACCGTAACGCTCGAAACCGGGGAGTACGGCGGGGTGTACACCATTGGGTATAGTGCTTTTAGTGGTTGTACCAGCCTGCAAAGCATCTCCATCCCGGGCAGCGTGACAACGATTGATTACGGCGCTTTCCGTGGCTGCTCCTCTCTGGCGTCCGTCACGCTCGCGAACGGGCTGGAAACGATTGGTCACAATGCTTTTTCTTACACCAGCCTGCAAAGCATCACCATCCCTTCCAGCGTGACAAGCATGAGCACGAATATTTTTGAGAATGACGCTTATCTTGCAAGCATAACGTTCGAAGAAGGGATCGGCATAACGGCTATAGAGGGGTACACTTTTTACAACTGCAGCAGCCTTTCAGCCATCACCATCCCCGCCGGCGTGACCAGCATCGGCGAGGCCGCTTTCATCGGCTGCACCGGGCTGGAGACCGTCACCTTTGGAAACGGGAGCAGCCTGGAAAGCATTGGTAATTCTGCTTTTGACAACTGCTCCAACCTGACGGACGTGACCATTCCCAGCGGCGTGACCAGTATCGAGGAGTATGCTTTCTATGGCTGCTCCTCGCTTGAAAGCGTGACCTTCGCGAGCGGAAGCGAACTGACCAGTATTGGAGAGCATGCTTTCCAGAACTGCTCCAGCCTTTCGATCATCGAAATTCCAGCCAGCGTGACAACGATTGATAACAGCGCTTTCCATGGCTGCTCGGCGCTTGAAAGCGTGGCCTTCGGCAGCGGCAGTAAGCTGGAAGAAATCGGCAATTACTGTTTCAGTGTGTGTGAGGAACTGAACGGCATCATCCTCCCGAACGGCCTTCAGACGCTTGGCGAATCTGCTTTCATCGGCTGCAGCAGCCTGACGTCGATCGCCATTCCCTCCGGCATGGAAACCATTCCGTCGTCAGCTTTCTACTCCTGCTCCAGCCTGGAAAGCGTCACGATCCCAAGCAGCGTGACCAGTATCGGTGATTTCGCTTTTTCGCTATGCAGCGATTCCCTGGTCATCCACGCGGTGAACTGCACGGACGCGGCGTACGTCTGGGCGGAGGCCAACGGCATTTCCTGCGAAGGGAGCCACGCCTGGGGCGATTGGGGCGATCCCGTGTGGGATGCTGCACACTTCAGAATGGTGAAAATCCGCGTCTGCGCGAACAGCGCGCAGCACACGGAGACCCAAGAAATGACCGTCTCCGGCAGCGGAAACTGCGGCGCGAATGGCGGCAACCTGACCTGGAAGCTGTATGAGGACGGCACCCTGGCCATCCAGGGCACGGGGGCCATGGCGGATTATGTATGTTACGACAATCCCGCGCCGTGGGGCACGGGCGTGGAGACGGTCAGATTCGGGAATAATGTGACCACTGTCGGCGCGTATGCTTTCTATGGCTGCGCGTCGCTCGAAAGTGTCAGCCTCCCGTCCGGCCTGACCGCCATCGGCCAATCCGCCTTTGACGGCTGCGAAAGCCTGACGTCGATCAGCCTGCCGTCCGGGCTGACAACCATCGGTGAAGCCGCCCTGGCCTTCACCGGCATCGCGTCCATCACCCTGCCGGACAGCGTGACCAGCATCGGCGATTTGGTGTTTACCTCCTGCGCGAATTTGAAAACCGTCACGCTGCCGAAAAACATCACCGCGATCGGCCCATACTGGTTCTCTTTGACCGGCCTGGAAAGCTTCACCGTGCCGGACAGCGTGACCAGCATCGCCGAGAGCGCTTTCTCCGCCTGTTATAATCTGCAGAACATCACCATTCCCGTAAGCGTGACGAACATTCACCATGCCGCTTTCGAGGGCTGCGAAATCCTGACCGTGCATTGCTGGTACGGCTCGGCCGCGCATACGCACGCCATAGACAATGGCTTTGGCATCGTGTTCCTCGATCCCCCGCCCGCCATCACCGCCCAGCCCGTCAGCATCACCGTGAACGAGGATAAATCGGCATCCTTTACCGTGGCGGCTGAGAACGCGACGAGCTATCAGTGGTACTACTACAAGCCGGGCGAAACAACCGGAACAAAGATCTCCTCCGGCGGCACGTCCGAAACCTACACCTTAAACTCCGCCAAACCGCGTCACAATGGGTATAAGTATTACTGCGTGGTGGAAAATATCATGGGTTCCGCCACGTCTCAAACCGCCATGCTGACGGTCAGGCTGAAGCCCGTCATCACCACCCAGCCGGTCAATGTGACCGTGAACGAAGGCGCGATGGCGACGTTTACGGTGGAAGCTACCGGCGGGGAGAGCTTCCAGTGGTATTACCAGAAACCGAATGACGCCACCTGGTTCGCGGTGAGCAGCAACGGCACTTCGGCGACCTATACCCTGACCACCGCGGCGCGGCACAACGGATACAAATATCACGTCAAGGTATCCAACACCGCCGGCTCTGTCTGGTCGAACGACGTCACGCTGACGGTCAAGTCGAAGCCCGTCATCACATCCCAGCCCGTGAGCGTCACCGTGAACGAAGGCGAGACGGCGACGTTCACGGTGGTTGCTACCGGCGCGACGGGATACAGGTGGTCTTATCAGAAGCCGGGAGAAAGTACGTGGAATCCGGTGAACAATAACGGCGCGACCGAAACCTGCAGCCTGACCGCGGCGGCGCGGCACAACGGGTATCAGTATCGGTGTACGGTGCAGAACGACGTGGGCTCCGTCGATTCCAGCGCCGCCAAACTGACGGTGAATTTGAAGCCCATCATCACCACCCAGCCGGTCAATGTGACCGTGGACGAGGGCGCGAAGGCGACGTTCAAGGTGGTCGCCACCGGCGGGGAGAACTTCCAGTGGTATTACCAGAAGCCGAATGACGCCACGTGGTACGCAGTGAGCAGCAACGGCACTTCGGCGACCTATACCCTGACCACCGCGGCGCGGCACAACGGATATAAATATCACGTCAAGGTATCCAACGCCGCCGGCGCTGTCTGGTCGAAGGACGTCACGCTGACCGTGCTTGTCAAACCGGTCATCACCACCCAGCCCGTCGATCAAAAAGTGAACGAAGGCGCAACCGCGACGTTCACAGTCGTCGCCACCGGCGGGGAAAGCTTCCAGTGGTATTACCAGAAGCCGAATGACGCCACGTGGTACGCGGTGAGCAACAACGGCACTTCGGCCACCTGTTCCCTGACCGCGGCGACGCGGCACAACGGATACAAATACCACGTCAAGGTATCCAACGCCGCAGGCTTTGTCTTGTCGAACGACGTCACGCTGACCGTGGTTGTCAAACCGGTCATTACCACCCAGCCCACGAACCAGACGGTGACCGCAGGCAAGAAGGCAACGTTTACAGTGGTCGCCACCGATGCCGACAGCTATAAGTGGTATTACCAGAAACCGGACGACGACACGTGGTACGCGGTGAGCAGCAACGGCACTTCCGCAACCTATACCCTGACCACACAATCGCGTCACAATGGATACAAGTATCGCGTAAAGGTGTCCAACAGCGCGGGAGAAGTCTGGTCGAACACCGTTACACTGAAAATCAGTGTTATACCTGTCATCACCACGCAACCCACCAGCCAGCATGTGAACGAAGGAGTATTAGCGACGTTCAAGGTGGTCGCCACCGGCGCGACCGAGTATCAGTGGTATTATCTGAAGGACAAAAGAGCCAATTGGACCGCTGTGAGCAGCAACGGCACAAGTGCTACTTACAATCTGCACACAGCGGCGCGGCACAACGGCTATCAGTATAAGGTAAAAGTATCCAACAGCAGGGGATTTGTCTGGTCGGATGTCGTTACTTTGACGCTGAATCTCAAGCCCGTCATCACAAGCCAGCCTTCCGACGTATCCGTGGGGCCGGGGGGAAAAGCCACCTTCAGGGTAGTTGCCACCGGCGCGGTGAGCTATCAGTGGTATTACCAGAAGCCGGGTGACACCACCTGGTACAAGGTAACAGTCGATGGCACGTCGGCCACCTATACGCTGAAGGTAGAACCGCGTCACAACAAATACAAGTATAAGTGCGTGGTGACGAACGGTGCCGGAAGCGTCGAATCCGGCATCGCTATACTGACCGCGAAATAACGATTCATCTCCAAACATCAAAGCGCCGCCCGCGGGCGGCGCTTTGATGTACTTGTCAACGAAACAAATCAGAATTGGAATACGATGCCGACCACGGCGGCGATGGCGATGAAGATGACCGGGCTCCATTTCAGCTTCCGCTGGCCGATGAATATGGCCGCGCCAAGCAGGATCGCTTTCCAGAGGAAGAAGCCGCCGTAATCGCCCGCGGCGAGCGCGTCCATGTTCACCAGCGCCACCCGCGCCACATTCAGCCCCGCGGCGGTGATCATGGCGATGGACGCGGGGCGCAGGCCGTAGAACGCGCCTTCCACAAAGCGGTTGTTCCGGAACTTTTCCAGGAACTTGGCGATGATCAGAATGATGATGACCGACGGCGCGGCGAGGCCGACGGACGCGATCACGCCGCCCAGCACCCCGGCGGTGGTAAAGCCCGCGTAGGTGGACATGTTGATGCCGATAGGGCCGGGCGTGGACTCGGACACGGCAATCATGTCGGCGATGTCTGCGGTGGAAAACCAGCCGGTGTTGTTGCTCATTTCATACAGGAAGGGCAGCGTGGCCAGACCGCCGCCAACGGAGAACAGGCCGGTCTTGAAAAACTCAAAGAACAGGCGCAGAAAGATCATACTTTGCCGCCTCCTTCCGCGTTTTTCGCCGCGTTCTCACGGCGCACGGAAATGAATATGCCCACGCAGCCCGCTAAAATCACCAGCACGGCGGCGGGGATCTTCACCGGCAGCACGGGAGAGAAGGCGTTCAGCGCGAACACCGTTAGGTAAATCGCCAGGGCGATCCCATCCACCACGGATTTTTTCCACAGCCGAAGCACCGCCTGCAAAATCAGCACGCACACACATACGCGGATGCCCGCGAAGGCGTGCTGTACGACGGGATACTGCGCGAAGTTCTGCAGGAACGCCGCGATCAGCGTGATGATGACCAGCGGCCCGGTCAGAAAGCCCAGGCCCGCGGCCAGCGCGCCTTTCACGCCGTCCTTCTTCTGGCCGATAAAGGTGCTCACGTTCATGGCGATCACGCCCGGCGTGCATTGGCCGATGGAGAAATAATCCCTGAGGTCGTCCATGGTCGTCCAATGGCGCTTGTCCACCAGCTCCCGTTCCAGGATCGGCAGCATGGCGTAGCCGCCGCCAAAGGTGACGCATCCGATTTGCACGAAGGTGATGTACAATTCCCAAAGTGATTGCATATCCGCTCCCCTTTTCCCAATTTGTTCCATGTCGAAGACCCTTGGTTTATTCGACACGAAGAACTGTTTTTCCTTTTTCCGCCCTGCTTTTCTGGAAAACCTTTTCTATCCCGTTCCCGGTTCTCGCTTTTTTTGAATATTTGTGGTAAGATAGGCGGTGAAAGCGAGGGAACGCCATGATCGTGGTGGTAGCGGAAAAGCCCAGCGTGGGGCGGGACATCGCCCGCGTGTTGGGATGCCGGGAAAAAGGCGAGGGCTTTTTAAAGGGCGAAAACTATCTGGTCACCTGGGCGGTGGGCCATCTGGTCACGCTCTGCGAGCCGGACGAGATCGACGAAAAATATAAAAAATGGCGGATGGACGATCTGCCCATCCTGCCGGAATCTATTCCTACCAAGGTTATATCGAAAACAAAGTCCCAGTTCAGCCTGGTGAAAAAGATCATCAATGACAAGGACACCGAAAAGCTCATCTGCGCTACCGACGCCGGGCGGGAGGGGGAGCTGATCTTCCGCCTGATCTACAACCAGGCCAAGTGCAAAAAGCCGGTGGACAGGCTGTGGATTTCCTCCATGACCGACGAGGCCATTAAAGAAGGTTTTGCTTCATTAAAGCCCGCTCAGGAGTACGACGGGCTCTACCGCAGCGCCACCTGCCGCTCGGAAGCGGACTGGCTGGTGGGGATGAACGCCAGCCGGGCGTTCACCCTGCGCTTTGACGCGCTTTTGTCCATCGGGCGGGTGCAGACACCGACCCTGGCGATTTTGGTCAAGCGCTATCACGAAATCGCCGATTTCAAGCCGGAGGATTATTTCACCGTCACAGCGGACTTCGGCGATTATTCCGGCCAGTGGTTCGACCCCAAGACGGAGGACGAAAAGAAAGCCAACCGCATCCCCACCAAGGAACAGGCGGACGAAATCGCCAAAGCGGTCAAAGGGAAGGCCGCGCGGGTGCAAAGCGTGACCTCCGAGGCGAAAAAGGAACTGCCGCCGCAACTGTACGACCTGACTTCCTTGCAGCGTGAAGCCAACCGCAAGCTGGGCTTCACCGCCGACAAGACGCTGAAAATCGCCCAGGAATTATACGAAAAATGGAAGGCCATCACCTATCCGCGCACGGACAGCCGCTATCTGCCAATGGATATGATCGGCAGAACCGTGCAGACGCTGCATAAACTGCCGGAGCAGTACCGGGAATACGTGGAAAATATTCCTTGGAAGGACGGCGGCAAGCTGCCCATGTCCCGGCGGATTTTCGACAACGAAAAAATCTCTGACCATCACGCCATTATCCCCACACCCCAAACTGCGCCGATGGACAAGCTGCCCGCTGATGCGCAGAAGCTGTTCGATATGATCGCACGGCGGCTGGTCGCGGTGTTCTATCCCGCGCACGAGTACGACGCCATTAAAGTGATTACAGAGAGCCAGGGACATCTGTTCAAAACCACGGGCCGAACGGTGCGGGTGAACGGGTGGAAGGATGTGTACCCCTCCGACAAGGAGGAAGAACCCGCCCTGCCCGCCCTGAACGAGGGCGACGGGCGCACAGTCAGCAAGGCGACAGTGAAGAAGGAAACCACCAAGCCCCCGGCTCCGCACACGGACGCTTCCCTGCTGGCCGCCATGGAAAACGCGGGAAGGGAATTAGAGGACGAAAAACTGCGGGAGCAGATGAAGGGCAGCGGTCTGGGCACCCCCGCCACCCGCGCCGCCATCATCGAGCGCTTGATTCAGGTGGGTTATGCCTCCCGCCGCGGCCGCGCCATCAGCGCCACGGAAAAGGGCGTGTGTCTCATCGCCATCGCGCCGGCGGAAATCGCCTCCCCGGAAACCACCGGCAAATGGGAGTTGGCCCTGGACGAAATCGCCAGGAACCAGCGGGATACCCAGCGCTTCATGGAGGGCATCCGCCGCCTTTCCACCTTCCTGGTGGAATACGCCCGGGACACCAAGACGGAAGCGAGCTTTCCCGAGGAAATGCGCCGGGGGAAGAAGGGCGCGTCCAAAAGAAAAACTACTTCTGTCCAGCCCATCGAGGGTGTGAAGTGCCCCCTCTGCGGAAAGCCCGTCCAGGAAAACACAAAGGCCTTCGGCTGCTCCGGCTGGCGGGAGGGATGCCATTTCACGCTGTGGAAGGACGGCTTAAAGCGCGGCGGCGGGCCGGCGCTGAATGAAAAAATCGTGAAGCTCCTGTTCGAAAAGGGCGAGGTCAAAGGCTCCACCGGCATCATCGCCCTGCGCGACGGTCAGCTTTCCTTCACACCGAACGGGCAAGAAGAGCCGAGCGTCAGCATGAGCATCGTATATGAGAAGAAATAAAGGAAAACAAAGAAGACTGTTCTCATATTCTCATGATTTTCTAATGAATTTCCCCATGTTCTTATCATTTTCCTGGTTTATTCTATAACCGTTCCAAGGGGAACAGAAAACAAAGAAAGCGGCGCAAGACGCCAAGGAGGAAATAAAGATGGATCATTTTGAAATGGTAGAAAAGCTGCGCACGAAGGCGAACGTATCCTACGAAGAGGCGAAGGCTGCTCTGGAAGCCAGCGACTGGGACATCCTGGACGCGCTGGTGCTGCTGGAAAGCGAAGGCAAGGTCAGCAGCGGCGAAACCAAGGCTGAATACACCACCCAGGAAAAGCCCGAAACCAAGGCGCAGTGGAACACCCCCGAAACCAAAGCGAAGGTTTCCGATGGTCTGAGCAAGCTGTGGGCCTGGATCAAGAAGATGTTCACCCTTGGCAACGGCAATCAGTTCGTCATCCGCCGCAACGGCGACGAGCTGGTGTCCATGCCCATCACGGTGATGGCGATCCTGATGGTTGTGTTCTGGCCCTTCTCCCTGATCGTGCTGTTCGTGGGCCTCTTCCTTGGCGCCCGGTATTCCTTCCGCGGCCCCAACATCAACAGCAACGTGAACGATGTGATGGACAAGGCGCAGAACAAGGCCGCGTCCGTCGTGGAAATCCACGTGGAGAAGAACGACGAAAACAAGGTAGAGTGAGTATAAGGGATTAGGCAATAGGGATTAGGCAATAGCGTTTCACCTCATTCGCCCCCCTTCGGGGGCACCATCCGGGGCTGCCGCCCGGCCTACGCTGAAAACGATCCCCTGGATCATTTTCCGGGCGCTTCGGCCCCCCTCAAGGGGAAGGCTTTGGGCTACTAACCTAATCCCTGATCCCTATTCCCTAAAATATCCAACAAGGGGGAAATACCATGACCCGCATTCTGCTGGTGGAGGACGAAGAAAAGCTGGCCCGGTTCGTGGAGCTGGAATTGACCCACGAGGGGTATCAGGTGGAGAAAGCATTCGACGGGCGAACCGGCCTGGAGCTGGCGGAGAAGGGCGGGTTTGACCTGCTGCTGCTGGACATCATGCTGCCGGGGCTGAACGGGCTGGAGGTGCTGCGCCGCTTGCGGAAAGAAGGCAGCGCCGTGCCGGTCATCATGCTCACCGCCCGGGACGCGGTGATGGATAAGGTGACGGGCCTGGACATGGGCGCGGACGATTACGTTACGAAACCCTTCTCCATCGAGGAACTCCTCGCCCGCATCCGCGCGGCTCTTCGCAAGCAGATCACCCAGAAAAAAGAGGGCGATCTGCTTATCTGCGCTGACCTGACCGTGGACGTGTCCCGCCATCGGGTGACGCGCGGCGGCAAGGAAATCGAGCTGACGGGCCGGGAATTTTCCCTGCTCCAGTTTTTCATGGAAAACAAAACCATCGTGCTCTCCCGCGACCAGCTTCTGGAAAAAGTGTGGGGCTACGACTATCTCGGCGAAACCAACGTGGTGGACGTGTACGTGCGCTACCTGCGCGGCAAGGTCGATGAGGGCTTTGAGCCCAAATTGCTGCAGACCGTGCGCGGGGTGGGTTACGTGCTGAGGGACGACGCATGAAAGACGAAAAAAGAGTTTCTTCCATCGCCAAGCGCATCAACGCCTATTGGACGCGGCGCACGCTGCTTTTGATGGGCCTGCTTGACGCGGTATTGGGCACGATGATCGCCGCAAGCTGGCTCACCGTGCGGGCGGAAGTATTCTGGCCCGTCCTGTCGGTTGCGGAAGTTGCGCTGGCGACGCTGCAATACCGGGTAGGCAAGGAGAAGGCCAAACGGCTGATGGAGCCGCTGGAGCGCATCGCCCTCACCGCTCAGGAACTGAGCCAGACCCGGTTTGACCCGGAAAAGCTGCACCACCTGGAGGACGCCATCGGCACGGTGATCCCTCTGTCTCCTGACGCCCATGTCATCACGGGCGACAAAGAGCTGCAAGGCCTGGAATCAGCCATCAACGACCTGCTGAACCGCACCCAGGAATCCTACCGCGAGCAGACCCGCTTCGTGTCTGACGCGTCCCACGAACTGCGCACGCCCATCGCCGTGATCCAGGGCTACGCCGACATGCTCCAGCGGTGGGGCAAATCCGACGAAAAGGTGCTGGATGAAGGCATCACCGCCATCCAGACCGAGTCCGCTCATATGAAAAAGCTGATCGAGCAGCTTTTGTTCCTGGCCCGCGGCGATAACGGGCGGAATCAGCTGGTGTTCGAGGATTTTGATTTGTCCCAGATGATCACCGAAGTTTTTGAAGAATCACAGATGATCCACCCCGACCGCGCCTGGCGTCTGGACGCGCCCGAACCCGTGATGGTGAACGGCGATGCCGATATGCTCAAGCAGACCGCCCGCATCCTCACCGACAACGCGGTGAAATATACCGGCTCCGGCGCGCTCATTTCCCTGCGTACCCGTTATAAGGACGGCTCCCCCTGCTTCGAGGTGCAGGACAACGGCATCGGCATCAAGCAGGAGGATTTGGAACACATCTTTGACCGCTTCTTCCGCTCCGACCCTGCCCGCACCCGCGCCACCGGCGGCACCGGCCTGGGCCTGAGCATCGCCAAATGGATCGTGGAGCGGCATAAGGGTTACTTTGACGTGTATTCCCGCGAGGAAATCGGCACCCGCATCGGCGTGGTGCTGCCCAAGCGGGAGGAATGATGCAGGCGTTGGTTTATTGCGCAGCTTAGGTCTCTCCACTCCGCTTTGCTCCGGTCGAGATGACATTTGTTTATTTTTTGTTTTAATTTGTTATTCTGACCATATAGAATCATAAAACCCGCAAAGCCATACAGGACAAGGCTTTGCGTTTTTTTCTATGCTCAATATGAAAAGCATTCAAGCTCCCGTTTCATGAGGACTGAGGGATTTCAGAACGGCATTTCACTGCCCAGCTTCACCAAAAACTTCATCCTGCCAATCATTCCGGTACATTCCATACATGACTTTTTTGAATTCTGACTTTTCATACACGAACTATTGTGATATAATTATGTTGCGTAGGTATAGTTTTTTCACTACGTGTTTATTCAAGTACACATTGTGAAAGTCTTTATGTTGTGAATAACGCCGGAAAAAAGAGATTTTCATTATTGTTGTATCTTTGATGCCCTGTTATGTGGGCCGCTTTGAAACAAAAGCTTACGCGGGATTGTTAAAAACGCTGATTGCGGCTTTTCCGCTTTATATGAGTTAAGTGAGGAGAAGTAGATGCAAAGGCTGGTTTACTTCATGATCATTTTCGTCCTGATAGGCGGCATCATCCTGACCGCTTACGCGCCGGATGAAATTTCCACGATCTTCATCGTGATAATGGAAGTGATCGTGTTTATTGGGGTGCTGTTTGGCGTTTTCCCCGTCATACAGTTTTCCCGCGCATTTCAGGAGGGCCTGGAAAACATTGACCGGGCCCTGGAGGTTCAGACCAGTTCCACCTGGTCGGTCATGGTGCAGATTGACGATTTCTTTCATCAGAATACCATGGACGACCTGTTCCGTGAATACCAGGAGAAGGTGCAGGCCCAGCGCGATTCCGGCCAGGTGCTGGCCGACATTGAAGATTATTTCAACGATGACATCCTCGGCCTGAAAAGCTGGCAGAACGTTGTCGCCCAGATACCGGGCACATTGACCGGTCTTGGCATCTTAGGCACCTTCATCGGCTTGATCATCGGTATCCAGGGGATCGGGTTCAGCAGCGTGAACGCGGCGCTGTCCAGCGTGCAGACGCTGCTGGCCGGTATCCGCGTTGCTTTCTATACGTCCATCGCGGGCGTTATCCTGTCGCTGGTGTTCAATATCACCTACCGCGTCACATGGAACATGATGATCAGGAATCTGGGGCTGTTCGTCGATCATTTCCATAAAGACGTGATCCCGACGGTGGAGGAACAAATCCGCTACCGTGAGCGGAGAGAAATGAAGCAGATTACGGAGCTGCTGGAGCGGCTTCCCAAGAGCGGGCAGTTTTCGGTGTCGGGCGGCAGCAGCCCCGCGATTCAGGCGCAGAACACCAGCAACGAACAGATCCTGATGCCGCAGATTCTGCAGGGTCTGCGGGACGGGGAATTTGTTTTCTATCTGCAGCCGCGCTTTGACCTGAATACCCGCAAGGTGGTCGGCGCGGAAGCCCTGGTGCGCTGGAACCACGGCAAGCTGGGCATGGTTTCCCCCGCCGTGTTTATTCCCGTGCTTGAAAGCAACGGATACATTACCAAATTGGACCAGTACATCTGGGAACAGGTGTGCATGACCATCCGCCGCTGGATTGATTCCAATATCCGGCCCGTTCCGCTTTCCATCAACGTGACGAAAACGGATATTCTGGCCATCGATATCGCCGAGTTTTTTGACGGCATGCTGAAAAAATACCGCATCCCGCCGCGCTATCTGGAAATCGAAATCGCCGAAAACGCCTATATGCTCTCCAACCACGCCACGCTGGAAACGGAAGCAAAGCTGCGGCAGAACGGTTTCCGCGTGGTCATGGACGGCTTTGACGGGGATTATATCGCCTTGAACGCGATCGAAAACATCTCGGCTGACATTCTGAAGCTGGACTTGAGGCGGCTGCGCGGCAATATCAACCAGGGGATATTGAATTCCATTTTCGATCAGGCAAGAAGCCTGCAGATGACGCTGGCGTCGGAAGGCATCGAGAATATGGAGCAAATGGGCATGCTGCGGAAATGCGGCTGCACAGAAGGGCAGGGCTTCTACCTGTCAAAACCCATATCCGTGCAGGATTTTGAATCTGTGATAAGCGGAGAAGCGGGGAAATGAACAGAAAGAAAAAGCAGGGCAAGCATGATGATGAGCTGAATTTCTGGCAGCCGGCATCCGACATGTTCAGCGCGATGCTGCTGATTTTGATGCTCGTGATTCTGCTGCTCGGTCTTTATATCGTTCATATCCCGGAATACAATCTGAAAGACCCCGACGCCGGAAATACCTACGCCGATTCGGACAATGGCGACGGCAAGCATACTGAGACCCCGGAGCCCACCGCTTTTTTCTGGTTCCCCGGAGGTGGCAACGAATCCTCGCATCCCACGTATCCTGACGGTGAAACGCCCTCGCCGTCGCCTACCCCGACCGTGAGCCCGACCCCGGATCTTCCCGGCGCGGGAGCGGCCGGCGGCGGCGGCGGTACCGGCGGCGGCGAAGGCGCGGGCGAAGGCCCGGGAGAGATCCCGGACGCGGGCCTGAAATCCGCGGTCTATGTGATGCTGGTGGACGCGGACACGGGCCGGGGCATCAAGGAAGCCGGCGTGCAGTTTGAGCTGTACGGCGACAATCATTCCCTGCTGATCCTGAACACCTACTATCCGGAACGCATTTCGTTCCGCATGTTTGAAACGACGGAAACCGGCGTGTTCTATCTGCCCGAAAAGCTTCAGCTGGGCCTTTATGAGCTGCACGAGCTGACGGAGCCCGAGGGCTACGACGCCTCCTCCAATATCGAGTTTGATCTCAACGAGACTTTTGACTGGTCCGAACCCCTGGTGGTTCGGGTGCCGCTGTATCCTTCGCGGAATATCATCCGCCTGAAAATGACCGACGAGGAAACGGGAAGACCCCTGTCCGGCGCTGAGTTTGACGTGGTCGCGGCTGAAAACATCATCACCAGCGACGGCACGCTGCGCTACAGGATCGGGCAGGTGGTAAGCTCCATCGTATGCGATGAAAGCGGCATCGGCGAAAGCGAAGAGATATATCTGGGCGAGTACCTGATCCGGCAGCGGATCATCCCGGATTACTACGTCGGGCAGGAAACCGATATTGAAGCCTCCGTGGAAAAGAAAAGCGGCACGCTGCCTCCGCAGTTCTCTCTGACCAGTACGCGCACAAAGATTTCAATATCGCTGAAGGATGAGCTCTATCCCACAAGAGGAATCGGGGGCGCTGTGTTCTCCGTTCAGGCCGTGGGCAGCGGCGAACCGGCGCAGGAGTATACCACCAATTCCTCGGGCAGCATCCTGCTCGATTCGCTGGAAAAGGGCACGGTCTACCGCATCACGCAGATCAGTTCGGAAGAGAATTACAGGATCGACAGCCAGACATACTCCCTGACCGTGAGCGCGGACGGACGGATCGACGGGGAGACGGAAGCGTCGATTGAGGCGTTCAATCATATGATCCGCGTCGCGATCGGCATCACGGATGAATTCAGCGATATTCAGGTGGCGGACGTGAATCTTGCCCTGTATGACGCCGGCGGCACCCTGGTCCGCACCTGGACCACAACCGGCGCTCCGCTGATGTTCAACAATCTGGAGCCGGGCTTCTACTACATCATTCGGGAAGCGGACACGTCGATGCGCTTTGATATCCAGGTCTATGACACGACCGAGGTACAGTATATCAACATGCAGACATCCTACCTGCTGCGTTACCTGATCATGGGCGGTGTGGCTGCCCTGATCCTGATCGTGACGGCGGTGGCTGTGATCCTGATCGTCAGGAGGAGGAGAAGAAAAAGGCGCGCGGAAGAGTAAAGGACCCGTTTCACCCAGCGGATGACGCGGTGAATCATACAAAGCGCTTTCACCGTTCACAGGCATTTTGATCAGACAAAATAAAAAAGAAGGGAGACGAGGATTTGAATTCGATCGGCATTCAATTGCGAATCAGCGATCTGCTGTTCGCGGTGCAGAAACGTTGGAAAATCATCGTTTCTCTTACTTTTTTAGGCGGAGTGTTCGGCGTGCTGCTGTCCGGCATGAACTATGTGCAGTCAGCGGTGCAGACCTATCAGATCAACGGCTCCTTCGTCATCAACGCCGTGAACAGCCAGGGCCGCTACTCCGGCAACAGCATCGCTCCCAGTAAAACCGATATGACCCTGGCTACCGATCTGTATGATACGGTCTATTATCTGCTGCGGAGCGACCGGCTGCTGTACCGGATCATCAACGATGAACAGATGCTGGGCGTGTCCGCTTCCGATATCCGCAACGGACTGTCCATCTCCCAGTATAACGACACCAACATCATCACCATGCGGCTGACCTGGGACAACGGCGAGGAAGGAATGAATCTGTGGCAGGCCCTGATTGACAAAGCCAACAGCCTGCTGCCCGAGATTGTACAGGTAGGCAGGCTGCAGATTTTTAACGAACCGGAGTCCACGCTGATTCGATCCAGCTCGGCCAATATCAAAACCTGGATGGTCCTTCCCGTGCTGGGCTTCGGCGCGGGAATGGGCTTCGCCATCATCGAACTGATGATGCGGCCCACGCTGATCAACGTGAAAGACGTGGAAACAGTGTTCGGGCTGGAAACGATCGGCATCATTCCTTACGATCCAGCGTATTTTTCCAACAAAATCTCTCTGCTGGTGTCGGATGAAAAATCTTCGTCGGAGGTGACGCAGAACTATTCTTCCTCGGCGTATATCCTGCGCAACAGAATCGGCCTCAAGGAAAAGTGCCACTGCTTTTATATTACGTCGACCACCGGCCACGAGGGCCGTACCTCGGCAGCGGCTAATCTGGCCATTCAGCTTTCCGATATGGAGCGCCATACCCTGCTGATTGACTATGACTATAAAAACCCCATGCTGGGCTCGCTGTTTCTGAACAATCTGGATTACAGCCATTCCCTGAACGCGCTGTACCGCGGAGAAATCACCATGGCCGACGCCATCACCACCCTGACGGGCTACCTGGATATTCTGCCCATGGTGATGGAGCACAACCTGATATACCTGGACAGCACCATCATCGACATGATATCGCAGCTGCGCGAACAGTACCAGTATATCATTATCGACGCGCCGCCTGTCGGCAAGGAATCTGAAACGCTGAGCCTGAACCAGGTGGCCAATACCGTGCTGTTCGTCGTCCGATACGATACGGCTTCCATCCCCGAAATCCAGGCTACCCTGGAAAAGCTGGATAAATCCGGCATCCGGATACTGGGCTGCATCGTCAACGGCCTCAAATCTTCCAAAAACGTCCTGCTGGGCGGCTCCGGAGGCAGCGGCGGGAAAAACGCCAAGAAGCCTGCCGCAAAGAAAAAGAAAAAAGCTCTGCCCGGAACCAAAAAAGAGGAAACGCAAGATAGCGAAGATGCCCGGAAAGACTTGGTCGCCGGGAAGAAAAAGAAATCTTTGGCGCGGACGGGGAAATCGGCCCAGTCCAGTACTCCTGAACAGCCGCGCAAAACGGATCTCTTTGCGGATCTGGCTGAAACTCCCGCCGAACCGCCTGCGGAGAAGACACCGGAAGCTCCTCCGGCGGTCTCCGATTTCGTCCCCGTGGAAGCGCCGGAAACGCGCACAGTGGACTCCGGCTTCGTCTCAGTGGAAACGCCGGAAACTCCTCCTTCTGTGGACTCCGGCTTCGTCCCTGTGGAAGCGCCGGAAACGCCCCCGGCAGCCTCCGTCCTCTCCCCCGTGGAAGATACTGCGCGGACGTCCGACGCCTATCCCGATTTTTCCGGGTTTGATACCACCGTCGGCGTGGATCAGCCGAAACAAGCTGACCTGGAAGCCCCGCAGCCTGAGATCAGCCAGGAGCCGGAACAGCAGGAATTGGTTCCTCTGGAGCCCGTTCTCTCCCCCGCACCGGAGCAGGAACCGGATCAGCCCCTTCAGACTGTCGGCGTGATCCTCAGCGAGCCGCTGCCCCCAGCGGACGAACCGTTCCCGCTGCCTTTGGAGCCCACGCCCGAACTGGTGAAGGAACCGAAAAAGAAGCAAGGTCTTTTCAGCAGAAAACCCAAAACTCCGGCAGCGCCCAAAAAGCCCGCCGCAAATGCGAAGAAGAAAGCCCCGCCTGCCGATGAAGAGTCTCTGGTGATCGAAGCCGGCAGCCCGAAGAAAAAGAGTAAGGTCAAAGAGGAAACGGAGAAAAAGTCCGGCTTCCTGCCATGGGGCAAGAAAAAACAGAAGGAAAAGGATCCCTTTGAATCGATCAAATCAGAGCCCGCGGTCATTACCAAAAGAAGAAATGTGTTTGATGATCTGATGGATGAAGGCCCGCTGGAACCGACCGCCAAATCCGACGATGAAATGATGGAGGAACTGCTGCGCATGGGCCTGGACGGCAGCTGGGATCAGGCAGCAGACAAAGGAAAAAGCGTAAATCAGCCCAGGAGTGGAAAGAAAAGCCCGTTTGACGACCTGTAGTCCGCACTTCCCATCTTTAAAGAAAGGAATGCTGAACTGAATGAACATTGATATCATGACCTATTTCCTGATCGGGGTCCTGCTTGTGTGCGGCTACATCTTCCTCCTCCACTCCATATCCAGCCGCATCACCAACAGGAAGTCGCTGCCCCTGCTGGGCATCGTCGTGTTTCTTGTATACGCCGCGCTGGTCGTTCCCCTGCTGATGATTCTGAATCAGATGGGCAGTTCCAGTTTTGTGCTGCTGGCGGTGCTGCTGCTGCTGTCCAGCGTGGTACTGTTCGTGCTGGTATATGGCATGCTCAAGTATTTCAGCGAACTGAACAAAGGGATGCTTGTGCTGTTTCTGCTGTATATTTTGGTGGTGTCTTACTTTACGATTTTTAACCGCGAAGAAGGGCACAGTCGGGCGATCCTGCTTCGGTTTGATTCTGTGCGGGACGCTATCCGGGGAAAATCGCTGGAACCGCTGCAGCATGTGCTGCTTAACGGACTGATGTTCATTCCGATCGGTATCCTGTTTCCCCTCATCTATCCCTCCCGCCTGGGAAAAATCGTCTATGTGGGCACCCTGGGGCTGATGCTGTCCACCATCATTGAGGCGACCCAGATGTTCCTGATGATCGGTCAGTGCGACGTGGAGGATATCGCCGCCAACACCGCCGGCGCGGTGATCGGCGTGCTGCTGTACAAGGTTTATGCCCTCATATTTGTCAGAGACGCCGATCTTGACGACGACGATGAAGAAGCGGAGGAAGCGGAATAGCTCCGCTTTCCGACTCAATCTTTTCATTATAATGTACGGGGAAGGAGGTTTTGCGCATGGATACAAGGGTCAGCGGACGGCGGCCGGTGCAGACCGCGGCTGAAGCGCAGCTTGCCAGCTTTAAGGCAATACGGAATCTGATGGTCATTTTTGTGCTGCTGGTTTTCCTTGGCTTTCCGGGGACACTGAGCAAGGTAGTGGGCAGCGGCGTTTCCAAGATCCTGGAATACCTTGCGTTCGGCCTTCAGTTCGTGCTGGTCATGCTGGCCACCGGCAACGATGTGATGAGCATCAAGCTGGTCAATCTGCAGCCCGCTTACTGGCTTCCTTACCTGTATGTGGTTTATGTGGTCGCGGATTCCCTGCTGGTCACGAATGACAGAAAAACAGTAGTCATGACCCTGCTGCATCTGGTGCTGACCGTTATGTTCGCCCTGTGGCTGGTGGAACAGTTTGACATGGAAGAACTGATGAATCTGTTCTACAACGCGCAATTCCTCTTTATCGCCATCACGCTGATCAGCACCGTCCTCTTTTCCAGAATCACGTTTTACCGCTATCAGGGCTCCAACACGTTCCGCGGCCTGTTCGCCACAAAGAACGAATGCGGCACGCAGCTGTCTTTTGGCATTATCGTTCAGCTCATTCTTTTGCGTATGAAATTGGAAAAAAAGGAAAGAATTTCTATTCTGTTCATTGTCACGGTCGCCGTCCAGTTTATCTTTATGCTGCTGACGAAGAACATGGGCGCGCTCATGATCACCTTTGCCTGTATCGGATACGTGATTTATTACAGTCTGCAAAACAAAAACAGGAAGAAAAAAGCCAAAAGACTCCCCCTGGGGATTCTGTTCGTAGTTGTTACGGTCGGATTTCTGTTCTTCGCGCTGACGGTTTTGCAGGCTCTGGAGCCATTTCTGAATTCTCTTGGCAAGGACGCCTCCCTGACAGGCCGCGTTCCCATATGGAAACAGTCGATCGCAGTAATGCAGAGAAGCCATACCGTGACGGGGTACGGCCTGGAAATGTTCTGGAAAACGCCGTCCGCCGTAAGAGCCTTCAAAGCAGGCTTCGACGAAAACTCCTGGGCCGCCACTTCCGCCGCAAGCACGCACAATATGCTGGTCGAAACCTGGTGCAATATCGGCTTGCTGGGACTGAGCATTTATTTCCTCATGTTCGTGGTGGCGGGAAGCGGCGTGAAGCATCTGAAGGAAGACCAGTATCTGTTTTCCAGCTGCTACCTGGTCATGTTTACCGTCCGCTCCCTGACGGAGCGGCAGTCCAATCCCTCCAGCATGTACGCCCTGGGGGCCTTTGTGGTGCTGGCTATGATGTACCAGGCAAAATACCAGTATCGGATCAACAAGCGAAAAAAAGCGCGGGTATATGTGGACGATGGGAACCAATCGAGTCTGCTGACGGAACGCGACAGGGATTCCGGCTCCGATCTGGCGGCTTTCCAGCGGCGATTCAGCAACATCGCCGAGCAGGGCGCCGCCGAAAAACACACGTCTCAGGCGCCCGTGCACCGGCGGACCCGCAAGCAGGAACCGAAAGAAAGCATCAACAAGCTGGAATCCCTGCTCAGGGAGTTTGACGATCAGGAATAAAGCGAAACCTTCAGGAATCATCGCATACATAATATGCTTGCCAAGAACTGACTCCGCGCAGGAGGAGGATAAAATGAAGGTACTGATGATTGATCAATGGCTTCCCGGCCAGACCTATGCGCTCGAATTGGCCCGGCCGCTGAGCGGACAGGTCAGCCTGACGCTGATGACCACGCGGTATTACCAGCCGCAGCGGGAACCGTTCCGATGCCAAAACGTGCTGGAAAGCAAGGTCAAAGAAAAAAAGCTGGGGTTTCCTTCTTATCTGCGTGGGCTGCTGTCCCTGTACGGCGCGGCGCTGTTCGGCCGGTACGACGTTCTTCATGTGCAGGCATTTAAGAAGCAGCGCCTGGAAACGCCCGCTTTCAGCCTGGCGCGCCGGCTGACGCGCAAGAAGCTGGTATATACCGCCCATAATATCCTGCCCCATGAAAGCGGCGGGCCAAAGGAAGCGGAGCGGCTGAAAAAGTGGTATCAGCTGTGCGACGCCATCATCGTCCATAATGAGCACAGCAGGAAAGTGCTGATTGATTTTGAACCGTCCGTCGCGGAAAAAATCCATGTGGTACCGCATGGCACATACAGTGAGTTTTCCGCCTTCGCCAAAGAGCAGCCCCACGAAAAAACGGTTTTCCTGCAGTTCGGCATGATCCGGAAATACAAGGGGATCAGCGATCTGCTCAAGGCCGCCGCCCAGCTGCCGGAAGAATATAGGAACAAAATCAGGATCGTGATTGCCGGGAATCAGCGCAAGGATTTGGATGATACGGACTATCGGGCCATGCTGGAGGAATACGGTCTGGGCGATTTCGTTACGTTCAAGCCCGCCCGCGTCCCGGATGAGCAGGTGCCGGATTATTTCAATCAGGCGGACTGCTGCCTGTTCCCCTATACGGAGATTTACGGCAGCGGCGCACTGCTGATGGCATATTCCTTTGAAAAGCCCGTGCTGGCCAGCGGCATCCCCACGTTCGTGGAAGAAACGGACGGCGGCAAAACCGGCCTGCTGTACGACCCCGCGCAGGAGGGCGGGCTTGCGGAAGCTATCCGGCGCTTCACGGATCTTTCCGAAGCGGAAAAAGCGGTCATGAAAGAAAACATCCGCACTATCTGCAAAACGAAATACAGCTGGTCCGTATCCGCCGCCGCGCTGGCGGAGATTTACCGGACTGTGGCTCGGCGCTGAGCGAAGGAAAGAGGGAAGCGGCCTATGCATTACAACAGACAGTTCGTGATTCTCCGTCAGCTGGCGGACTTGCCCGGATTCCAGCGGATGGATTTGTGGAATGGACTGATCCTGCAGTATCATCCCAGCCTGCCCGTCCTTTGCATGCCCGAAAAACGGCTGCTGCTGCTGGGCGTCGCCTGGCAGGTCATGCCGGGCAGGAAATCTCCCCGGGAAGAAATGGAGGCCCTCGTGCCCGGCGAAAGCGGCGATATCCCCATGGACGCCGTCGAACGGATGGAGGAAACCTGGTGCGGCCGGTACGCGCTGATCTCAGGATCGTTCGTTTTCATGGACGCCACGGGCAAAATGGCGGTGTACTACTCCCACGAAGGCATTTGCGGGAATCTTTCCCTGCTGGCGGCCGTTTGCGGGCTGAAAGCATCCGTCTACACACCGCAAAGCGCTTCTCTGAATTGGATGCCCGGCCCCCGCACGCAATATCCCGAAATCCGGCAGTGCCTGCCCAGCCAGATCTATGACCTGGCAACAGGCAAAATTGAAAGCCGTCAGCTCCTTTCCCCTGTCGACCCCGCCCTGACGGAGCGGGATGCGCTGATTGAGCAGACCGTGCGCTGCTTCGACGAGTCTTTCCGGAATATGGAAAGGGAGCTGAAGGGCTGGAAACTGCTTGCCGCGCTTACCGGCGGGTATGATTCCCGGGCCTTGCTGGGCCTGCTGAAGCATTCAGGCGTTCATTTCGGCACCTTTACCCTGGGGCACGACCGCATTTCGGAGGCAGACAAGACCCTTCCTCCCGTGCTGAGCGAGCGGGCGGGCGTTGAATACACCTTTGTGCCAAGCGACTGCGCTCCTTTTCAGAAAGAAAAGGAGGACGAATATATCGCCTTTACCTCCGGCCTCATCTGGGACGCCGACCGCCTGTTCTACGCCCGCGGGCAGTATCAGGAGCTGGTGAAGCAAAACGGGAAATGCGTGTTCCTGCGTAGCGCCATCTGGGGTACGCTGGCGGAGCGCTACGCAGCCGCTTTCGATGAATACGGGCCCAACGACGTGTTCTATGAATGGTTCGGCATAGGCGACGGGACGCTGGAAAAGGAATCCCTGGAGGAATACCTGGCGTGGATGCGCAGCCATCCGCAAACAGGTTTACGCCCTGCCGACGCTTTTTTCTGGGATCAGCGGGAAGGCTGCTGGATGGGCGCGATCGAAAACGGATTCGACCTGATGGACGGCTGCCAAAGCCTGCACCCGGCCAACTGCCGCTATCTGCTTACGCTGCTGAGCCGCTTCCCCCGGGAAGAAAGGATCACCAAAGCGTATGAAGCGAATATCGCGTCCTTCGCCTTTGAGGGCATCCGGGGAATCCCTTACGCGGTAAAGGAAAAGAAAAACAAGCTGCAAAGGATCAAGGGCAAGTTGCAAAAGGGAATGGACCGCCTGTCCAAATTCGGCTTCAAAAATACGGTGAAAACATATCTTCGGATTTTCAGCAAAAACCGGAATGTAAAAAAGAACAGAAAATAAGTGGACGGAGCGATTCCGCTTGAATATAATTAAGGAAAGGAGAAAAGAAATGAATATCATTCTTCTGTCCGGCGGCTCCGGCAAGCGGCTTTGGCCTCTGTCCAACGACGTGCGCTCCAAGCAGTTCATCCGCATCTTCCGGGACGCGCAGGGCAACTACGAATCCATGGTGCAGCGGGTGTACCGCCAGATCACCAATGTGGATTCGGAAGCGAAGGTCACGGTAGCCACCAGCAAAACCCAGGTGTCCGCCATCCGAAACCAGCTGGGCGACGCGGTCTCCATCTGCGTCGAGCCCGCCCGGCGGGACACGTTTCCCGCCATCGCCCTGGCGGCCATGTTCCTCAAGGACAAGCAGGGGGTGGGGCTGGAGGAGCCCGTCGTGGTATGCCCGGTTGACCCGTATGTGGATAACAGCTACTTCGAGGCCGTTTTCCGCCTGGACGCGCTGGCCCGGGAGGGCGGGGCGAACCTGACCCTGATGGGCATCGAGCCCACCGTGCCCAGCAAGAAATACGGCTACATTATCCCGCAAAGCGCGGAGCGGGTGAGCCCCGTCAAGGCTTTCAAGGAAAAGCCGGACAAGGAAACCGCGAAACTGTATATCGCCCAGGGCGCGCTGTGGAACGCGGGTATTTTCGCGTTCAAACTGAAATACCTCGTCGATAAGGCCCACAGCATGATCGATTTCACCGACTACCAGGATCTGTTCTCCAAGTATGAAACCCTGACCAAAATCTCCTTCGACTACGCGGTGGTGGAAAAGGAGCCTTCCATCCAGGTGATGCGCTACGCGGGCGAATGGAAGGACGTGGGCAGCTGGAACATGATGGCCGAGGTAATGGCCGATCCCACCATGGGCGACGTGATCGTGGACGAAACCTGCGAAAACGTGAACGTGGTCAACGAACTGGAAATCCCGATCCTCGTCATGGGCTGCAAAGACATGGTGGTGGCCGCCAGCGGCGACGGTATCCTGGTGTCCGACAAGGAGCGCAGCGGCGCCATGAAGCCCTATGTGGAGCAGATCGATAAGGAAGCGCGGTTCGCCGAAAAATCATGGGGCACCTACACGGTGATCGACGCCCAGCCCCACGCCATGACGATCAAGGTTCACCTGAAAGCCGGAAAACGGATGACGTATCACGCCCACGAAATGCGGCAGGAAATCTTCACCGTCATATCCGGCGAAGGGCGGATCATCCTGGGCGGCGTGGAGCAGCGGCTCAGCCCGGGCAATACCATCACCATCCCCGCCGGCAGCAAGCATATCGTCATCGCCGATACGGAAATGCACGCCATCGAGGTGCAGGTGGGCCAGGAAATCTCCGCCAAAGACAAAACCGTGTATCCACTGCCGCAGTCATTCATGAAATAAAAATATAATACAGGGGGAAAACGCAATGAATATCAGCATCTTCGGTTTGGGTTATGTCGGCTGCGTCGGCGCGGCCTGCTGCGCGAAGCTGGGCCATCACGTGATCGGCAACGATATCTCGGAAAACAAGGTAAACCTGATCAACCAGGGAAAGCCCACGATCATCGAGGCGGACATTGAGGAGCTTGTCAAGGAAGCCCACGACAAGGGACTGCTGGAAGCCACCATGGACTACCATTACGCTGTGCACAATTCAGAGGTTTCCTTCATCGTGGTCGGCACGCCAAGCAGCAAGGAAGGCCATCTGAACCTGAATTACATTTACGGCGTCGCCAAACAGATTGGCGAGGCGATGCGGGATAAAAACGAATTCCACATCGTGGCCATCCGCAGCACCGTATTGCCCGGCACGAACAAAAGGGTCGGCGAGATCATCGCCGAAGCCTCCGGCAAGGAGCGGGGCAAGGACTTTACCGTGGTATCCAATCCCGAATTCCTGCGCGAAGGCACCTCGGTGGAGGACTACATGCATCCCCCGCTCACCCTGATCGGCACGGACAGCGAAATCGCCGAAGCCAAGTTCCGCGAGCTGTACAAGGATATTCCCGGCGAATTCATCTGCACAGACATTGAAGTGGCCGAGATCATGAAGTATGTGAACAACACCTTCCACGCCCTGAAAATCGTCTTCGGCAACGAGGTGGGCAATATCTGCAAGAAGCTGAACATCGACAGCCACAAGGTCATGGAAATCTTCTGCAAGGACAAGCAGCTCAACATTTCTCCCTACTACTTCAAGCCCGGCTTCGCCTACGGCGGCTCCTGCCTGCCCAAGGACTCCAAAGCCCTGCGCACCCTGGCCCACGATCTGTATGTGAGCACGCCGGTCATCAACGCCATCAACGACTCCAATGAAACCCAGAAGAAGATCGCCGTGGACATCATCGAAAGCAAAGGCCGCCGGAAGATCGGCATCCTGGGCCTGAGCTTCAAGGCAGGCACCGACGACTTGCGCAACAGCCCCATCGTGGACGTGGTGCAGGTGCTGTACGGCAAGGGCTACGAAATTCATATTTACGATAAGAACGTGCGCGTGTCCCAGCTGACCGGTACCAACGCGGACTTCATCGCCGCCAAGCTGCCGCATCTGCATGAAATCATCACCGACGACCTGGACGCCGTATGCCAGTCCTGCGACGTGCTGGTGATTACCAATAAAGAAAAGGAATTCGCCGGCGTTCCTGAAAAGTACCCCAAAAAATGCATCGTCGATCTGGTGCGCCAGTTCAAGGAAGTGGACTATGAGGGCAACTACGAGGGCATCAGCTGGGGCAACATCAACCATAACGCCGCTCAGAACATGAAGCAGGAGCGGGATATGGCGACCACGGAATTCTGAGGCAATAAGGCAGGAAGCAGGAGACAGAAAGTCAATTTTGCTGTTTTGAGTCCTATGTTTGCTTAAAGGGAAAAGCAAAAATCATGATGACTCTCCTTTATTCTGCTTCCTGCCTCAAAACGCTATCAAAATCGAATGGGGGGCGCGGCGTCATGCCCAATATTTCCTGGCTGGTCAGGCGGTTAAAAGCAATGAGTATCCCGGAAGTGCTGTGGCGCATTTCCCAAAAAGCACTGGAAAAAAAGGAACAGGCCGCGTTTGGAAGTCATGCGCGCCCCGTCGCCGAAAAGGTGTTCAATGCGAGCCTGGCCGGTCTTAAGCCGGACGCCGCCAGGCTGAAACTGAACTGGGATAATGCCGATTATTCCTGCAATACGGCCATTCACCTTCTGTCCGGAGCGGATTACGAAGCGTATAAAAAGCAATGGAACGCCGGATTCCAGACAGCGAACACCTGGCCGGACACGTTTTCCTACAGCCTCGAATACAAGCAGAAGGACGAAATCGGCGACGCCAGAACCAACTGGGAATTGAACCGCCATTTCCAGTTCTCTCGGCTGGCCAAGGATTACGCCGCAAGCGGAGATGAACGTTACCTTCGGGAATTGGAAGAGCTGTTTTGGGACTGGAATGAAAAGAATGCCTTCCTTCACGGCATATCCTGGACCAGTGCTATGGAAATCGCCATTCGGTGCATCAACTGGATCTACGCCTATGGCTTTCTGGCGCGCGCGAACGCCCCGGAAAAGCTGCTGAACGCGCTGCGGACCGGCATCCTCAACATGACGGACTATGTCGCCAATCACTACTCCCGTTATTCCTCCGCCAACAATCATCTGATTGTGGAAGCCTGCGCCATCGGGCACAGCGGGATTCTGTTCAATCACAAGCCGTGGATCGATCTGTCGGTGAGCATTCTGACCCGGGAGCTCCCCCTGCAAAATTACCCGGACGGAGTGAATAAGGAATTATCCCTTCACTACCAGTCCTTCTATATGGAAGCAATGGGCCTGATGCTGCGGCTGCTGAAAAAGAACGGGCTTTCCGTGCCCGCTTCATGGCCCGATATGCTGGACAAAATGTGCCGCTATGTGGCGGACTGCATGGGCGACTTTGGCGAAATCGTGGTTTTCGGCGACGACGACGAGGGGAAGGTTCTGGACCTTAACGGAATCTCCGCGCCGGACGCGGAATATGACCACACATTTCATTACCGCTATGTACTGGGAATGCTGAGTCTGCTGCTGGAAAAGCAGTATACGGACCTGAAATCGCTGAACTGCGAAACCCTGCGCTGGCTTTTCCCGGCGAACGAATGGGAGCAGGCGGCGAAAAAAGAACGGTATACCCAGCCGCAGTATTGCTGCTATCGCCAGGGCGGCAATACCGTTCTTCGCAGCGCGGACAGAAAGCTGCTCATCGGCGTCGATCACGCGGCGCTGGGCTTTGGCAGCATCTGCGCCCACGGCCACGCGGACGCGCTGAGCTTCCAGGTTTATTACGAGGGGAAGCCGATGCTCATCGACCCAGGCACATACATCTATCACTGCGACCTGGCCAGCCGTAACGCTTTCCGGGAAACCCGGAACCATAACACCGTCTGCGTGGACGGCAAAAACCAGTCCGAAATGCTGGGCGCTTTCCTGTGGGGAAGAAAGGCGAATGCCGCGCTGGAGGACTATCAGGAAAAGGACGGCGGCGCGCGCCTGGTCATGACCCAGGACGGTTATCAGCCCCTGGTTCATAAGCGCACCCTTGCTTTTGACGGAAAACGGACGCTGACCGTCATCGACGAGCTGTCCGCCAAGGCCAATGCCGAAGCCAGCTTCCTGTTCGGCCCAAACCTGAATCCGGAAATCGAGGGTTCCCGCCTGACAGCCGGAAACATGACGGTCAGCTTTTCCGCGCCGCCCGAGAACATTCAGGCCCACGCCTTTGAATGTTCGTCCTCCTACGGGCTGAAAGAGCAGACCGCCGGCGTCCGCGTAACCTTTACGAAACAGCTCAGCGCCGAAATCCAATTTGAATAAACCCCCGTGAAGGAGGAAGCAGATATGGGCCTGACCGACACGCTGAAAACCGTATATGAAAAAATCCCCAAAGGCGTAAAATATGCGTTCGCTCCCCTGTTTATCCGGTTCATGGTGAAAAACAAAACCTTTGTCCAGACGTGGAATGAACTGGATCAGTTTGAGCGGATGAGTAAAGACGAACAGAAAGCATACCAGCTGAACGCGCTGAAGGAAACCCTGATATATGCCTATGAGCACGTGCCCTATTATCGCCGCGTTTTCGATCAGTGCGGCTTCGACCCCAAGCAGGTGAAAGACCTGGCGGACATCAAGCGCCTGCCGCTGCTGGAAAAGCATGAAGCCATCGCCGCGGGCAATGACCTGTACAGCACGGATGAGCGCCTAGCGTATTATAAAACCTTCACGGGCGGCAGCAGCGGACAGGCGCTGACCGTGCTGCTGGACAAAGCGTCCATTTATAAAGAACGCGCCGTGGTGACCCATTTCCTTTCCAGATTCGGCTACGATCCGCTCCGCACCAGGACGGTGGCGTTTTGGGGGCACAACAAAGATCAGGATTATTACTATTCTCCGCTGAAAAACGAAATCGTCATTTCGCCCTTCCGACTGTTCAGGGATGACCAGATAGAACCCATCTGTCAGGACATTGAGAAATTCAAAGCTACCTATGTGATGGGGTATCCCTCCGCCATCTATCTGTTCTCCCAGATGCTGGAAAAAGCGGGCCGCAAGATGCGCTTTGACCGCGTGGTGTATTACGCGGAAAACTGCAGCCCGGAGGAAAAGGAATACATCGAACGGGTGCTGGGCTGCCCGGTGGAATCGTATTACGGCCACACGGAACGCGCGTGCTTCGCGGAGATCCGGGACAGCGGCTGCGTGTTCAACGATTATTACGGCCTGACGGAACTGATCCCCACGGAAAACGCAAACGAATACCGCATCGTGTGCACCGGATTCCTGAGCAGGAAAATGCCGCTCATCCGCTACGCCACCGACGACGTGGTGCAGTTCGACGAAAGCGGGGCGATGCGGCTGGTGGGCCATAAGCGCAGCGAAGTGCACCTGATCAGCAAGAACGGCCAGAAGGTGTTCAAGGGCGCGATGACGCTCCACGTGGAAGAACTGAAAAAGATCAAGCGATATCAGTACGTTCAGGACGAGCCGGGCAAGGCTGATCTTTGCATCGTGCAGGATGCGCCCATGAGCGAAGAAGAAATCGCCAGCGTGCGGGAATACATCCAAAGGCGCTGCGAAGGGCTGCTGGATGTGGAAATCAAATTCGTGGACGAAGTGCAATTGACGGCCAGAGGGAAATACGCGTGGGCCGTCAGCCGGATCAAAACCACCGCTTTCGGCGGGCAGTGAATCCAGAGAGGGAGGCCGCAGCATGAAAAACGACAGCAGAAAAGTATTGATCATCGTGGAGAACCTGCCGGTGCCATTCGATACCCGCGTATGGCAGGAAGCCACCACCCTGGTGGCGAACGGATACACCGTGTCCGTTATCTGTCCCAAGGGCAAGGGCTATACGGAAGAGGAAGAAACCATCGACGGCGTGCATATCTTCCGGCACGACCTGCCGGTGGAAGGCAACGGAGCCATCGGCTATCTGCAGGAATACACCTACGTGCTCAAGGAAGAAACGCGGCTGGCGAAGAAGGTCTACCAGCAGATCGGCTTCGACGTGATCCACGGCTGCAATCCGCCGGACGATATCTATCTGGTGGCGAACAAATTCAAAAAGTACGGCGTCAAATACGTGTTCGACCATCACGACATCTGCCCCGAGCTGTTCGAGGCCAAGTTTGGCCACGCGGGCGGGCCGCTGTACTGGAGCCAGCTGTTCTTTGAGCGGCAGACCTACAAGCACTGCACGTTCGCTTTTGTGACGAATGAGAGCTATAAAAAGATCGCCATTGAGCGCGGCAAAATGCCGCCGGAGCGCGTGATTGTGCTGCGCAGCGGGCCGAAGCTTGAGCGGATGCGCATCGTTCCGCCTGTGCCCGCTATCAAGCGGGGCTACCAGTACATGGTCGGCTACGTGGGCGTGATCGGCCAGCAGGAGGGAATCGAATACATCCTGGAAGCGGCCAAGTACACCAAAGAACACGAGAACAACGTATTCTGGGGCATCGTGGGCGGCGGCCCGCACCTTGACGCGCTGAAAAAGCAGGCCAGCGACATGGGGCTGGACGACTGCCTGGAGTTCACCGGCCGCGTGCCCGACCAGCAGCTGCTGGATTATCTGAACACCGCCGACGTGTGCGTGAACAGCGACAAATACAACAGCATGAATGATAAGAGCACCATGAACAAGATCCTGGAATACATGGCGCTGGCCAAGCCCATCGTGCAGTTCGACCTGACCGAGGGCCGCTACTCCGCACAGGAAGCCTCCGTCTACGCCAAAAACAACGACGGGGTGGACATGGCGAAGAAGATTCAGGAGCTGCTGGCCGACCCCGAGAAGCGCAGGAAAATGGGCGAATACGGCCGCAGCCGGGTCATCAACGAGCTGAGCTGGGAGCACACCAGCAAGGCGCTGCTGGAAGGCTATGAAAAATTCTTCACCGGCGCGTTTGACGGCAAGAAAACCACCAGCCGTCCCGGCGCCCCCGCAGCCATGGGCTGACGGTTCCTTTGCCAAGGAGGACAGCCATGAAGAAAATCCTGCTGATTTCCAACTACGTGTTCCATTACCGGCAGAAGAACTACAACTATTTTGCCGAGCGCTTTGAGAAGGACGGCTATGCGTTCCACGTGCTGGCGGACGAATACCAGGACGCCGGGTATGATTACCGCTTCCAGGCCCATATCCTGCCCTTTTCCGTAAAGGGCTATACCGAGAAAATTCGGGAGATCGGCCCGGACATCGTAATCCTGTTCCTGCATCTCAAGGACAAAATCGAGATCCCGGTGATGCACTGGTGCCTCCGGCATAACATTCCCGTGATCTTCTGGAACAAAGGCACCAGCGACACCGATCCGCATAACCCAATCAAGAATATGATCTATCATCATATTCACAACCGCTGCAGCGCTATCGTGACCTATACGCCGGACATGATCGCCAACTTTCAGGAAAAGAACCGGAAAAAGCTGTTTGTGGCCTACAATACAGTGGACTGCCACGACATCGACAAATCGGCTTACGATCCCGCCGCGCTGCGGAAAAAGTACGGCATCCGGGAAAGCAAGGTGGTGCTGTACGTCAGCCGCATGAAAAAAAGCAAGCGCATCGAAGTGCTGCTGGACGCGTTGGCCAATCAGCCGGATATCGCCGTGGCGGCTATGGGCGCGGGCATGACCCCGGAACTGCAGGCGAAATTCGACGAAGCGCCGAACCTGTATTATCTTGGACAGCGGTATGGCGAGGAAGGAAAAGAAGTCTGGGCCATGGGCGATGTGTTTTCCATTCCCGTCAGCGTGGGTCTGGGTGTGAACGAAGCCATTTTCTGGGGGATGCCGGTGGTGACCATGGAGGGATTCCAGCCGCCGGAGATTTATTTCCTCAAGGAAGGGAAAACCGGCTTCATCACAAAGAACGAGGCGGAATACAAGGAAAAGCTGCTCTCCCTGCTGAACGATGAAAAAGAACTTGCCCGGATGAAAAAGGAATGCGAAAAGGAATACGAAGCGGAAGTGAGCATCGAGAGGATGTACCAGGGCTTCATCGACGCGGTAAAGTATTGTGAAAGAAACGGAATGGCCAGGAAATGACGGAAAACGCGCGGAAAAAAAACTGTGTCCGCTATCTTCTTCCTTTTCTTCTTCTGTTGCTGTGCGCCTTGCCGCTCACGGGCTGCAGGCAATCCGTCCAGGTGAAAACTGTGCTGGCCACGCCGGCGATCAGAGAAACTGAAACGCCGATCCCGACGCCCTCGCCGGAGCCAACCCCATCGGTAAGACCCACTGTCAGTACCCCGCCTCAGTTCCAGAGTGAGGAAACCTTGCCGCCCGAAAACGAACAGCTCATCAATCCTAAAAAAGCCACCTATGAACGTCTGGGATTCGATAAAGAACAGAAAAAAGCGTTGGAGGAAATGGCGGCCGAAGGGAAAAACATGCCCATCCTCTACGTGACCACCAACGGCGGCGAATACATCCTGTCCCGGACGGATTATTCCTCCTGCGTGATCGACGTGTTCAACTGCCCGGAGGAATGGGCGCTGGACGAAGCGTCGGCCGGTATCCGCGTGCGCGGCAACTCCAGCGGTTATTATGGCGACGTGGAAAAGATCAAAGCCAATCCCGTTCCCTATCGGATCAAATTCGACAAGAAAACGAATCTGCTGGGGCTGAACAGCGGAGCCAAGTGCAAAAGCTGGGTGCTGCTGAAAGCGGGCTACGACGTGATGCGCAACGAATTCGCCTTTCGCCTGGGCCGGACGATCATGGGCGATCACGCTTTCTGCTCCGACTCCACGCTGGTTCACGTTTACGTAAACGACGTATACCAGGGAGTATATACGCTTTGCGAGCAATGCCAGGTAAACGAACACCGCGTGAACATCGCGGAGCCCAAAAAAGGCTATACAGGCGTGGATATCGGCTACTACCTGGTGATCGACAACAATCCGGAATACCCGCTGTCCTTCGAAGTGAACTACGGTAAGCACTGGATCACTGATATCGAGGGGCTTCGCAGAGAATTTGTTCCAACCGCCTATACCGTCAAGAGCGACGTTTATACCCTGGGGCAGATCGGTTTTATCGCCCAGTACGTGAATTCCGTTTTTGAAATCGTGTACCAGGCGTGCGAAAAGGACAGGTATCTGGCGCTGGACGGAAGCTTTGATCTGATCACAGGCTCCGCCTCTTCCGCCCGGGAAGCCGTGGAAGCGGTGCTGGATGTGGAATCCGTCGTCAATATGTATCTGCTGTACGAGATCATGCACGATTACGACGTCGGGGAAGGCAGCTTTTACATGTGCGTGGATTTTTCCGAGAACAGCGCGTGTCCCAGATTGCAGTTTACCTCCCCCTGGGACTTCAACTGGACCTGCGAAGGACGAACCGACCGCTATTGGGCCGGCGCGTTCAGCGAGGCAGGCTTCGTCGGCCGGAACGGCGACCGGACGAATCCCTGGTTCGTGGTGCTCATCAAGCAGGAATGGTTCCGGGATATAGTGAAGCAAAAATGGACGGAGCTGGCTTCGCGCAACGCGATCATCGGCTGTCTGAATGAAGAGATCGAAGTACTGGAAGCCAATAAAACGGAGCTGAACGCCTGGCGGGGCAGCGCCGTGAGCTCAGCCTACAACGTCATCATCTGGCTGAAAAACCGGATCAAATGGATGGATTCCCAGTTTCTTCTGACCGATGCACTTTGAGGAATGAATCAGGGCGCAGCCCTGTTCAGCAGATAAAATAATAAGGAGGATTCTGAAATGTTCAAGCGTTTCCTTGCAGTTTGTCTGGCTGCTGTCCTTACCCTGTCCTGCGCGTTCTTCGCGTCCGCCGAGGTCAACGCTGCGGCGGTCAATCCCGCGGATTACTTTACCAACCGCGACCTTGCCGGCGATTGGGAGGAGGACGAGGCGCGTCAGATCGAGCTTTCTGAAAGCATCACCATTGACGAAGCAGGCGTCTACGTGCTTTCCGGCACAATCGCTGACGGCAGAGTGATCGTGAAAGTATCCGGCGATGACAAGGTGCAGCTGGTGCTCAACGGCGTGTCTATCACCTGCTCTGACGGCCCCTGCATCCTGATCAATAACGCGGACAAGGTGTTCATTACCCTGGCGGAAGGCACAGAAAACGCCCTGACCAGCACCGGATTTGCCGAGGGCGACGAGGCGGACGGCGCGGTCTTCTCCAAGGATGATATCGTGTTCAACGGTGAAGGAAAGCTCATCATCACTTCCGCCAAGCATGGCATCGCAGGAAATGACGACGTGAAATTCGGCGGCGGCGAATACGTGATCTACGCGAAGGAACGGGGCATCAACGCCAAGGACAGCGTGCGGATTTTCGACGGCAGCTACACCGTTTATTCCGGAAAAACCCCCATTCGGGCCAAGAACAAAAAGAACGAAGAAAAAGGTTATGTGCTCATTCTGGGCGGAACCTTCTATCTGCATACCGAACTGGACGAGGATTAACTCCAAAATGATAGAGCAGCCTGCCTGAAAGGCAGACTCTCTGTCTTACTTACAGCCTGCTTGCTGTGTTTATTTTATTGCTCGTCATGTTATTGCTCGCCCAACTAAATCATGATTTATTGCTCGCCCAACTAAATCATGAATTATCTGCGGGCGATAAATCGGTCCATCCTGCGTCACTCAACCTTGAAATACCTCCAGTATTCCTGCGGTTTCGTTCCTTGTCTGGAACGATTTCTCATCCCGCATCTGAAT
>JAFWQM010000005.1 GCA_017509065.1 Clostridia bacterium | reverse complement strand
GAATACAATCACTTTCCCGTCTACAGATTTTGCGCAAAAGAAACAAAAAATAGAAATTTTCGTGACTTTCCGACAAGATTTCCGCAATGGATGGCTTCGCGGGCTAAGCTGATAAGCAAAGAAGAGGAGGCCAAAACTTGACTTTTTTCATGGATTGTCGGATAATGAAAAACAGAAAGCGCTGGGTTTGAAGGGAGGGAATCGCTTTGGCGCATGAGATCGTGGCGGCGCAGCCTCACGGGGTCGCGTACCGGCGCGGGCTGCGGGTTGGCGACAGCATCATCGCCATCAACGGCGAACCCATCCTGGACGAAATCGACTACCAGGCGCTGACCAACCGGGCCAAACTGGATATCCTGGTGCGCCGCGCCGACGGACGGGAAGAGAATGTCCGCATCATCAAGGCGCGGGAAGCGGGGCTGGGTTTGCAGCTGGCCGACACCCTGGCGTGCAAGCCTTATCCATGCAAGAACAAATGCGTGTTCTGCTTCATCGACCAGATGCCCCCCGGCATGCGGGAAACGCTGTACGTGAAGGACGACGACTGGCGACTGTCGCTGATGATGGGCAATTATATCACCCTCACCAATGTAGACGATAAAGAATTTCAGCGCATCATAAAGCGCAAGGCAAGCCCGCTTTACATTTCCATCCATTCCACGGACCCGGAGCTGCGGGTCAGGATGATGAAAAATCCCAACGCCCGCTTTATCATGGACAGGCTCCACGCCCTTTCTGACGCGGGTCTGCATTTCCACTGCCAGATCGTGCTGTGTCCCGGTTACAACGACGGGGACGCGCTGCGGAAAACGCTCACCGATTTATCCGATATGTATCCCGCCGCCCAGTCCGCCGCTCTGGTGCCCGTGGGCCTGACCAAATTCCGGGACGGGCTGGAACCGCTGAAACCCTTTGACCGGGCGGGGGCGAAAGCGGTGATGGAAATCGCCCGGGAATTTCAGGATAAACTGCTGCGCGAAATCGGCACCCGGTTCGTGTTCCCCTCGGATGAAATGGTGCTGATTGCGGGGGAGGAACTGCCCGCAGAGGAAGAATATGAGGGCTATCCCCAGATCGAAAACGGCGTGGGGCTGCTGCGGAAGTTTGAAAACAGCCTGGCCGCCGCGGCGAAGGACTGCCGGGAAGCTGCCATGCCTCGCCGCGTGCGCATCCCCTGCGGCACGTCCATCGCCCCGGTCATGCGGGAGTGGGTGGAAAAGTATGGGCCGGGTGGCGTTACCGTCGCCGTCCAGCCTATCCGCAACACCTTCTTTGGGGAAACCGTTACCGTGACCGGCCTGATCACCGGCGGCGACTTAATCAACCAGCTAAAAGACGCCGACGAGGACGAAATCCTCCTGTGCGGCAACACCCTCCGGGAACAGGGAGACAAATTCCTGGACGATATAACGCTTTCGGAAGTCCGCGCCGCGCTGAAACCTAAACTGACTGTTGTGCCCAACACCGGAGCCGATTTGTTTCGGGCGCTGCTGGGAAACGCTGAATAAGGAGGACTGATGCATATGCCTTTCGCCAAGCCTTTGGTTGCCATCGTGGGACGGCCCAACGTGGGCAAGTCCACATTTTTCAATAAAATATCCGGCCAGCGCATCGCCATTGTGGAGGACGTGCCCGGCGTTACGCGCGACCGTATCTACGCCGACGTGGAATGGACGGGCCGTAAATTTACCCTCATCGACACCGGCGGCATCGACCCGCGCAGCGATGACGTGCTTTTGTCCCAAATGCGTCATCAGGCCGAAATCGCCATGGACATGGCGGACGTGATCTGTTTCTTCACCGACGCCCGGGCGGGCATGACCCCGGACGATGAAGAAGTGGCCACCATGCTCAGAAAGACCCGTAAGCCCGTGATCCTGGTGGTGAACAAACAGGATCATTCCGGGCTGCAGGACGTGATTTACGAGTTCTACGCCTTGGGCCTGGGCGACCCCCTGGGCATTTCCAGCACCAACATGCTGGGCCTGGGCGATTTGCTGGACGAGATCGTGAAGCGTCTGCCGCCGCAGACGGAAGATGAGCTGGACGAGGAAAAGCACGTGATCCAGCTGGCCGTGGTGGGCCGACCCAATGTGGGCAAATCCAGCCTTACCAACCGCCTGCTGGGCCAGGAGCGCACCATGGTTTCCGACATCCCCGGCACCACTCGGGACGCCATCGACACGGAGTTTACCGGCGCGGACGGCACAGCCTACAACATCATCGACACCGCCGGCATCCGCCGCAAGCGCGCCATCGAGGAAGAATCCCTGGAGCGCTACAGCGTACTGCGCTCTATCGCCGCCATCCGCCGCTGCGACGTGGCACTGCTGCTCATTGACGCTGAGGAAGGCGTGACCGAACAGGATGCCCGCATCGCCGGGATGATCCACGAAGAGGGCAAAGCCGCCGTGGTGATCGTGAACAAGTGGGACGCGCTGGAAAAGGAAACGGGCACCCTGGAAAAATTTAAAAAACAGGTGATCGAAAACCTGAAATTCATGGACTACGCCCCGGTGCTGTTTATCTCCGCCCTGACCGGCCAGCGGGCCGGAAACGTTTTGCCGGAGGTCAACAAGGTCTGGGAGCAGGCCAGCCGCCGCGTCGGCACCGGCGCGCTCAACGACGTGCTCGGGGACGCGCAGATCGCCCTGCAGCCCCCTATGATGGGCGGAAGGAAGCTCAAAATCTATTACGGCACCCAGACCGGCACCTGCCCGCCCACTTTCGCCCTGTTCGTGAACGACGAGGAACTGATGCACTTTTCCTATCAGCGGTATCTGGAAAACTGCCTGCGCAAGGCGTTTGGTTTTGAAGGCACGCCCATCCGGTTCCTGCTGAGAGAAAAGAAGAAGGAGGATACACGCCCATGATCGTTAAATATCTGCTGATCGCTGTCATCGGCTATCTGCTGGGCAGCATTTCCACGGGCATCCTGTATTCCCGTTTCCTGGGCCAGGACATCCGCACCCAGGGCAGCAAGAATGCCGGGGCCACTAACATGGCCCGCGTCCACGGTATCAGCAAAGGTCTGATCACGCTGGTGGGTGACAGCTTAAAGGGCGTGCTGGCGACGCTGATCGGCTTGTGGATCGCTGGGCAAACCGGGGCGATGATCGGCGGCGCGGCTGCGGCGATCGGCCATATGTGGCCCGTGTTTTTTGACTTCAAAGGCGGCAAGGGCGTCGCCACGCTGCTGGGCGTGGGGCTGGTGATTCATCCGGTCGTGCTGCTGATCGCGCTCGCGCTGGCGATTCTGACAATCGTGCTGACGAAATACGTGTCCCTGGGCAGCATGGTGGGCGTCACGTCGTTTACTATCGGCGTGATCATCGCCGTAGGCCTGTGGCCCGTCGGCCTTTGGGCCGCTGCTTTATCCGCGCTTTGCTTCTGGCGGCATAAGGCCAATATCCAGCGCCTGCTGAAAGGCACGGAAAACAAGTTCAACCTGAAAAAGAAATAATCCTGTTGGCAGTTTTGACAGAACAGATGATATTTGGTAAGTGAAACATACTTATTACGATAATTTTACAAAGGGACGCTGGGCGCTCCGAGCGCCCAGACCTGCGCCAAAGGACTTCGCCCTTTGGAATCCAATAGGCGAAATTGCGCCGTTGGATAAAACCGACAGTGTTCGCCAGTTGATTCAGGGATTCGGAAGTTAGTGGCTTCTGGCCGAAGAAACCCCTGAAAAGCCCCAGGTGAAAGCTCGCTTTCCCCTGGGGCTTTTCAGGGGTTTCCCCGGACGCTATGCGTCCGGGATGGCGGCTTTCAGCCGCCGGGCCGAAAGCGTGATGTCGCGAGCTTGTTTTTTACTCTACAGTATCAGCGGAGACAAAGCTGGTATATCCTGACAAGCAGCATCCGCTAACGGTGTCCAGAGGACGAAGTCCTTTGGTTCAGGGGTTTAGGGGGCCGAAGAGGCCCCCTGCTCCGTCCTCGTAAATCGCTGACAACAGCATCAATCTTGTGTATTATCCCAGCTGATAGCTTCCGTCCTTCGCGCAGTCGATCTCCGTTTCGTAGAACGCCCGC
This sequence comes from Clostridia bacterium, assembly GCA_017509065.1. The sequence continues at coordinate 4,978 of JAFWQM010000005.1, read as the reverse complement.
ATCCCGCGGATCATGTAATCCACATCTTTGACCCCGGCGGTTTCATAGCAGCTGTGCATGGCAAGCTGGGCCAGGCCGATGTCGAGCGTATTGATGGACACGTGGGAGCCGGAAATATTGCCTAAAGTGCCGCCGCCCGCAAGGTCGGAGCGGTTGGCGTAATGCTGCACGGGCACGCCCGCCTTTTCGCAGATGGCATGGAACACGGCCTCGCTTACCGCATCGGTGGTGTACTTCTGGTTGGCGTTGAACTTCACCACGATGCCCCGGTTCATGAAGGTCATGTTCTGGCTGTCCGAATACTCCGGGTGGTTGGGGTGCATGGCGTGGGCGTTGTCGGCGGAGAGCATGAAGCTGCCGGCCAGGGCAGCGTAATAATCTTCCTCGCTGCCGCCCAGGGACATGACGATGCGGCGAAGCGTGTCGCTGAGGAACGTGGAATGCGCCCCCTGCTTGGTGGTGCTGCCCACCTCCTCGTTGTCGAACACGCAGCAGACATTCACATGATTACCCGGTTTTGCCGCTTTGAACGCCTCCAGTGACGTGAAGGCGCATTCCAGGTCGTCCAGGCGCGGCGCGGACAGGTATTCGTCCTTCACGCCCCAAATTGTTCCCGGTACGCGGTTGTACAAGAACAGGTCAGCGCCCAGCACATCCTTTTCCTCCACGCCCGCAGCTTTGGCGATTTCAGCCTTGAAGGTGTTCTTTGCCTCCTGGCTGCCCCAGAGTGGGAAGGTGTCCACAGCGGCGTTGTACTTGTAGCCGTTGTTGACCTCCCGGTTCATGTGGATCGCCACGTTGGGGATGATGGTCATGTCTCTGTCCAGGTTTACAAGTAGGGTATGAACGCCCGCTTCGTCCTTGACGATCACCCGCCCGGCGACGGACAGGGGCCGGTCAAACCAACTGGACATGATCATGCCGCCGTAGCGTTCGGTATCCAATTGAACATACTTGTCTTTCACCACGACTTCCGCGTTTTCCTTGATCTTGAAGGTTGGAGAGTCCGAATGGCTGGCGATGAGCTGGAACGCCCGGAAGGGGCCCTCCGGCAGGGTAAAGGCGATGACGCTGCTGCGGTTGCGGGTTACGTAATACTTCCCGCCGGGCTGCAAATGCCAGGCTTCCCGCTCGGATAAGGCAGTAAAACCTTCCAGCTCCTTTTCGATGGTTTCGATGGCGTGGAAGCTGGTGGGGCTGGAATGGATAAAAGCGATCAGCTTCTCAGCCAGTAAAACATCGTTCGTTTTTTCTTCCGGTTTCATGGATGAATGATCCCCCTGTTGATTATTTTTCGTCTTGTATGATACAGGAAGAAAGCCGCAAATGCAAGCGACAATTTTGTTTTTATCCGGTTTTGCCCTTGACGCGGTGCGGTTCACGCGCTATAATAATCTCGAAAACTGCACAAGCCACTTGAAGCTTCTTCGGGGTTGGGTGAAATTCCCTACCGGCGGTGACAGCCCGCGAACTGGACGGAAATCCGTTCAGCCGATTCGGTGAAATTCCGATGCCGACAGTACAGTCTGGATGAGAGAAGAAACGGAAAACAGCGCCCTCCTGATCGGCGCTTCCGTCCCTGAGAGCGAAGATGCTTAAAGGGGGCGTGCCGATTGCAAGGAGGTATTTTTATGTCCGGAACCGCAAAGAAAGCAAACATCTTCTCCACCCCGTACCTGACCCGCATGGCGATCCTGACCGCCGTGGCGTCCATCCTGTTCCTGATCGAGATCCCAGTGGTAGCGTTCTACAAGCTGGACCTGAGCAATATCCCGGTGCTGCTGGGGGCATTCTCCATGGGTCCGCTGGCAGGCGTCATCATCCTGGCGCTTAAAAGCCTGATCGGCCTGCTGCACTCCTCCAGCGCGGGCGTCGGCGAGCTGGCCGACTTCCTGATGGGTGCGGCTTTCGTCCTTCCCGCCGCCGTGATCTACCACCGCAATAAGACCCGGAAAAACGCCATCATCGGTATGGCAGTCGGGACGCTGTGCATGGTGGTGATCGGCGTGCTGGCGAACAAATATATTATGCTGCCCTTCTATATGGGCGCGTACCATATGGACATGGATGCTATCCTGAAATTCGCCAACGTGGGCGGCGTGGATAGTGAATGGAAGCTGCTACTGCTCATCACCGGCCCCTTCAACCTGCTCAAAGGCGTGGTGCTCAGCATCGTGACCGGACTGATCTACAAGCCGCTTTCACCTATCCTGCACGCGAAGATTAAGTAACGAAGGATTATTCTGGGGGAAACCATTTCCGAAGAAGCGCAGATATCTAAAAATGATTTAATAAATTCGCTTTTCTCGGAAGGGGTCTTGGGGAACCGCTCTTTGAATTCCAAAGAACGGTTCCCCAAGAAAAAACATAAGGACAGTGAACTATGCAGCCGCTCTATCAGTTTTCGGGAATCGTGGCCCATGGGCAGAGCAAGGGCCATACCGTGGGAATGCCCACGGCGAACCTGCCCTGCCCACCGGGAGAGGAGCATCCGCCGTTCGGGGTGTATACCGCGGCAGTAACGGTGGAGGACGGGCCAGAGAGGAAAACGTATCTCGGCGTCACGAACGTGGGCCTGCGCCCCTCGGTGGACAGCGACCCGCGGCCTACCGTGGAAACGATGCTTCTGGACTTCGACGGGAATCTGTACGGAAAACGGATTACCGTTTCGCTGTATCATTTTCTCCGGCCCACCGTCAAAATGGCTTCGCTGGAGGAAGTGAAGGCGCAGGTGGAAAAAGACGCGCAGGAAGCAAGAAAGCGGTTGAAAAACCTGTAATCACGCAAAGAGACAGCCGACGGCGTTTATCCGTCGGCTGTCTGCTATTCACGGGAATTCACATATCCGGGGGAAAACATTCTTTGCTGTCCGGGGCCTTCCGGCCCGGCCTCCGCTGAAAATATGCCAAAAGGCATATTTTGCGGACGCTTCGGCCCCAAAGAAGTTTTCCCCCAGCCCCCCTTTCAAGAAAACCATAAAGGGAAAAAACACAGTTGGTTGTTTCTTACAGCAAAAGTCTTTATCTCTCTACAGCCTTTCTCGGAGGGGGGCTGGGGGAACCGCTCTTTGGGCTCCAAAGAGCGGTTCCCCCAGAAATATCTGAATCTGGATTACTCATCGCCCAGTGCTTCGGTCTGGCGCACAGTGACCTTCACATTGTAGCAGGAGAAGGCGTCTTCCACCAGCTTCTTGTCGGGCTTCGGGGTGATGAAGCTGACGACCGGCACAATGACCAGCCCGGCCAGCATGCAGAACGCGCCGGCGTTGATGGGGGACTGGAGGATGGGCGGGAAGCTGGGCCGGATGAGCATATTGGCGATCATGACCACGGTGGAAAACACGAAGCTGACCCAGCAGGCGATTTTGGTGGTGCGCTTCCAGTAGAGGCCGTAGAGGAAGGGGGCCAGGAAAGCGCCGGCTAGCGCGCCCCAGCTGACGCCCATGAGCTGGGCGATGAAGGTCACGTTGGATTTATACTGTATGATGGCGATGACCACAGAGATGGCGATGAAGCCCACGATTAGGCCGCGCATCCATTTGACCTGTTTCTTTTCATCCATGTCCTTGATGATGTTGCCCTTGAGGAAGTCGAGCGTCAGCGTGGAGGAGGAAGCCAGCACCAGGGAAGACAGCGTGCTCATGGAGGCGGACAGAACAAGGATGACCACCACGGCGATCAGCAGGTCAGGCAACCCGGAGAGCATGCCAGGCACGATGGCGTCGAAGCCGCCAACAGGGGTTCCGGCTTCCGTCACGCCGATGGTTTCGGAGAACAGCCGGCCGAAGCCGCCCAGGAAGTAGCAGCCGCCCGCCACGATGAAGGCGAATACGGTGGAAATGATCATGCCCTTGTTGATGGCGCCCTCGCTCTTGATGGCGTAGAATTTTTGCACCATCTGCGGCAGACCCCAGGTGCCAAGGGAGGTCAGGATGACCACACCCAGCAGGTTCAGCGGGTCGGGGCCGAAGAAGGAGTTGAACACACCGGGGGAGGCGGAAACCGCTTCATCCTTGACCTGGGCCAAGCCGTTCAGCGCTTCCAGGAAGCCGCCCTTGCTGTTCAGCACAGCGGCGATGACCGCGACGATACCGAACACCATGATGATGCCCTGAATGAAGTCGTTGATGGCGGTGGCCATGTAGCCGCCGGCGATGACGTAAATACCGGTGAGAATGGCCATCACGATGACGCACACGGAATAGTCGATGTTGAAGGCCATCCCGAACAGGCGGCTCAGGCCGTTATACAGGCTGGCGGTATAGGGAATCAGGAAAATAAAGATGATCGCGGAGGCCGAGATTTTCAGGCTCTTGCTGTCGAAGCGCTTGCCGAAAAATTCGGGCATGGTAGCGCTCTTTAAATGCTGGGTCATAATGCGGGTGCGGCGTCCAAGCACACCCCAGGCCATGAGCGACCCGATCAGCGCGTTGCCGATTCCCACCCAGGTGGCGGCAATGCCGTACTTCCAGCCGAACTGGCCCGCGTAACCGACAAAAATAACAGCGGAAAAATAAGAGGTGCCGTAAGCAAAGGCGGTCAGCCAGGGACCCACGTTCCGGCCGCCCAGCACGAACCCGTCCACGTTGGTGGCGTGCTTGCGGCAATACAGGCCGATACCCACCATGACCCCGAAAAAGACAATCAGCAGCAGCGCTTTGATCAGCATTTGTTTTCTCCATCCTTTCAACCGGTTCGGTTTGCCGAAATCGGATTCACCGAATCATTTCTTTAACGCTTTAAAGCATAACGCATAAAAGCATTAAAGTCAAGGGCTTTCAGAAAATTTTTTTCGGACATGAGGAAATATAGTAATAACAGGGCAATTGCTTATTGTGATATTATTGCTCGCCCAATTGAATCGTGAATTCAGATGCGGGATGAGAAATCGTTCCAGACAAGGAACGAAACCGCAGGAATACTGGGGCCGAAGCGCTCGAAAAACAATCCGGTGGATTGTTTTTAGCGGAGGCCGGGCG
>JAFWQM010000044.1 GCA_017509065.1 Clostridia bacterium | reverse complement strand
GCCTTCATATTGGTTCATTCATTGTCATTCGGAAAATCATATCAGACTACCACCTGGATGAAATGATTGGCAGAATCATTGGTCAGGATGCAGGATTATTTCTGGATTTAGCAGCCTATTCAATCATCAACGAAGACAATGGAAGTTGGATCATTTTCATCAACTGGACTCCTTTCATTCTTCTGCGGCACGTTCAAATTCAAGAATGCCGTGCTTTTTTAGAAACACCTTAATCGTAGCCATGGATTCCAAATACAGACAGTCAAGAATGAAGCCATAGTAGCGCTTTTGGCCCTTCCGCGGGATTTTCAACTCCGCTTTATCAAACAGCACATTCGACAGCCCGGGCGGGAGATCGATGGCAACACATATACTGAGAAGAACATCAGGTTCATATTGTACACCTTCTTTTCCGAAATACCTGGTAACGGTGACTTCATCCAGGCCAGCAAGCATAGCAATTTCCCGGAGCCCCATTTTCCCCTTGCCCATGAACGACTTGCAGTAACGCAGTGCCTCGGGGAACGATTCGGGAACCCCAGCGACAATCTGCTGTTTCCATTCTTCACGTTCTTGCTTTGCCTTTAGCCGCCATTTTTCGATTATCGGTGCGTAATGCTCCCTATACCGCGCATTGTTGAACTGAACAGTTTTCCCACCGTGCTCATATCCCTTAACAAAACGTAAGCAGCACATATGAACATTTGCATTCGCACTGGGCTGCAGAACGGTTCCTCCATTGCTTGACTTCAGGAACTCTCCATCATTCCCACAAACCAGTCCATCTACAAAAGCAAAATCTCCGGAGTGCATGAGAGCACGGAAATGAGAATTTTCAGAATATAGCTTGTACATATATTCGCGGGTGATTGAGAATTCCTCATCCTTAGCGACCATCTCCTCATCGGTGGAAAAACAGAATGGAGTAAAATAACCTTCAGCATCAGGATCATAATTGTTTGCGCCCTTTGCGGTCAGGTTTCCAAGCCCAACAATGCGCTGCCGCACGCGGAATCTTGGAAGGCCGAATTTGCCTGAAATCGCGGAGATTACCTGGGTATATCTAAACCCGTCATGGTTTTCATAATTGTTGTTGATCTTCTTTGCGCTGGCTTTTTGATACTCCCGGTGAATCTTTTCTTTCATAATTGTATACGGCATCATGAGGCCCATGCCCCCACGCTGGGCTGCTGGCTCCAAGTATCTGAACCCATCATTAACCTTCTTTTTCTTGGGGATCGTAATCCTTTGAAAAGTGAACTGCTTTTTACTTGTCGATTTGCACCCGTTCAACGTATAGAACTGATAATGGAACTCATATTGGAAGCAAGCTTTATATTTTGCCAGTTCATATAAGTCACCTTGGGAATACGCCAAATTAAGAACCACAGTATCAGCAGGAACAAATTGCTTCCTGGGCGGTGGAAGCTCCTTTTCTCCAGGCGCAGCTGGATCTTGTACGAGGATATAATCATCCTCGTAGAATAGAACATAGTCCTCGCCATCATGCCCTGCCAGCCTTAATTGTATGCTCTTGAGTCCGTATTTTTCCAAAAGGGTATCGGCTTTCCGCAGCTTGGGGTCAGAGAGGGCTTCCAGGCATTTGATACGCCATATTTCCTCAGCAGCGTCTTCAACCTGTTCATTGCTCATTATCGGAACAAGATGATGATCAAATTTCTGGAGCCCCCGATCTTCGCGTAATTCAGCGGGCCTTATCTCCTGGAATTCTGGTTTGTATCCGTTTTCAGCATCCATCCAGGCAGAGGCAACGAAACTGAATTTTGCGTTGTAGTCTTGGTCATCTTCGCACGCAGTCAGAGTAACATCAAAAGGTATATCAACGAGCAAGTTAGCTCGATTGAGACGCCAATAGGTGTAGGGGCGAAGCGAAAATGATGACAAAGGAGCTTCTTCGGTCATGATAGGTATTTCCAGCATTGCACTGATTTCACCCGCACGCAATTGTTCATTGAAAAAACGCACCAGATAACTGTAAGATCTCGCGTTGATATTGGAGTCCACGCTTTTCAGACGGGGAACGAGAACTGTTTTCGTTCCTGTTTCGTTGTCTTCCCGGCGGTCATCGGTAAAAGTATCTTCATCAAGTTCATCCATCATCGTATCTTCCTCCTGTCTGTGATATTTTGCTTGGAACCAGAGTGGGGTTCTTCCGCGCAACTCACCGGGGCGGGTGATGTGAACAAAGTATATCACGCATCCTATTAGGAAGTCAATGCAATATAAAAATATTCCTGTTAGGAAATATATTGTTGACAATTTCGTCATTATCCTGTATAATTTGATTGAAATCATAGGAAGGAGGAAGCGGAATGGCAAATAATGTAGTCCCCTTCCAACCCAAAGCGAGATACCAGGCAAACATAGCCAAACAAAACAATTATCTTGGACGGAAAATCGCCGAAGCACGTAAAGCCGCGCATTTCACCCAGAAAATGCTGGCAGAGAAGCTTGAGCAGTATGGCGTTTCAGTGCAGCCCCCGGCGGTCAATAAGTGGGAAAATGGGGACTCGATACCCAACGGGTACCAGCTCATTGCTCTGTGCTACGTTCTGGGGATACAGAACGGATTAGAGTTTTTCACAGGACATATTCCTCCCACCCCCTCAAAACTGAATTCCCAGGGTGCTGCTCTCCTGGACAAGTTTATTGATTTGTTGGAGAATAGTAACCGATATGCTGCTGCTTCCGAATTAATCGCGTATGAGGAAGAAGAAACTGAAATTCCTGTTTTTAATGAGGGGGCATCGGCGGGTACCGGCGATTATTTGACAAATGGGGACTATGAATTGGTTTCCTTCCCTGCTCGTACTGTTCCGCCAGGAGCGAATTTCGCAATACGGGTAAACGGAGACAGCATGGAGCCGGTCTACCATAATGGCCAGATTGTTTTTGTTCAGGAGTGCGAGAGTCTGCACAATGGTGAGGTTGGAATTTTTATCCTAAATGGTGAAGGATATATAAAAATTTACCGTGAATCCGAACCGAATGAGGGTGAGTTGGAGGAATCTGGAGATAGAGATGGATTTGTCCATATACAGGTTCATCTTTGTTCATATAATAAACAGTACGAACCGAGAATAATCAAGTCATCCGATGAGTTCTTCATCAAGGGCAGGATTCTTAACTGAAAGGCAAATAAAAAGGCGCTTCCGCCTTCTGATAATCAGACGTAGGTGGAAGCGCTTTTTTCTTTTTCTTCTTCATCATCATAATCATTTGGGTCATATGGTAAGAGATCCAGTGGAACCCTGCCTTTGTAACTCTTATATGGTGTAAGCGAGGAAGGGGGTGAGTCAGCAGCAATGTGCCAAGCTTGCCTTTGTGATGGCGTCATTTCCTTCAGCGAAAAAATAGCCCTCATACGATACTCACCTTTGGGAATCCTGGCATCAAATGCAAGGGTAACCCGGCAAACACCCTCATCTGAAAGGCAATGACGAATATATCTTTTCAGTATCTCCTTTGCGCGTATATATTCGACATCAGAATTCGTAGCACTAAGGATAATGATCTGTGTTGCCTGTTTTTCATTTATACGATGGAGAAGAACATCGGACAAACCAGGCAACAGGCCGACATACTCTATCATAAAGGTGCCTTCAGAGTCGCGGAAGCATCTCGCTCGCTCCAGGGCGTCATCCTCGTCAATGGGTCGAACAATTTTCGTCCCTTCAATGAAAAGTAGCTTCTTTTTCAGTTCTTGGCTGTCTGTCGGATATTTAAGGACTCTTGCCGAATAGCGGCCGCTCATGGGAGAAGAGGTTGTTTCCCCAGCCCAGATTCCGTGTAGGAGTGGCGCATTCTCATCAAGGGGCGGCGCTTGAGACTTTTTTTGTTTGCGGATATGAACTTGTTCAGGCATATCCTCATCCGCCTTCATAGCGGCGGTTATGCTTTCCGTCTCTGCTTCGGCAGGGGCGGTTTTTTCAGTTTTGGACGGAACGGTGGGTTGATGAGTTGGATTTCGGTATGATGCTAAGATGGCAATGGCATCTTGGTCTAAGGGATCATCGCAAGAATATTCACACTCCATCGATGAAATCAGTGCCTTTGCAAGGAATGTTTCTTCATCTTCGGTACGATACCAATCAAGCATTCTTTCAGCTTTTTGCTTGGAAAATGAAACATCTGCGCTTTGAATCAACGACATAATGCCATTCGCGGCTGCTTGCGGATTCTTAATGTGGCACTGCCGAATCCGGTCAGCTACCGTTTCTGTGGGCAACTCAAATATAGCAACTCGATAAGAATCAGGGATGGGTCTGCGCCCTAAAGTATAATGATTTGAAGTTTGGACAGAAATAGTTGTCTCTCCGGAATGAGAACTTGTCAAGGGATGACCAAATAGAAGAATGTTCATGATATCGCCCTGACTTTTAAGGAACGAGTTATCACGGAAAACGATCGAGTAAAAAATTGGAAAAGAAAAGGAAAACTTTGCTTGCGGCACTTTGCATCTGCTCCTTGCTCAGTTTTCTCAATTATATACGGCAAAAAAACGGATTGTGAATAGTTTGGAGAAAGAATGGATAAAAAAAGTATAATGATTGGAGAACGTATGGAGATAAAATGGAGAAAACATAACCGAAATAGTAGAAACTGAATCAATCAATGTGTTTTTGTATAAGAAATGGAGAAAAAAGACTCCTTATCGCCAAGGCGTTACCATTATCTGGAATATTTGCGTTATGAAGAATATATCCTTGTATAAAAAATACCTAACTTTTGTATATGAAATGACTATCCTATGTAGAAGATTTTGGTTTTAGAATCGGCTACAATTTTATCGTTGACAGCAAAGGCACGACGACCCGTCATCAGGGGCAGACCCAAGAGGCCGCTCCCGGTGATGAAAAATTTTCTTCCTCGCCGATGCAAGAAATGACGAAAATTGCATCTCTTCTTTATAGAGGGAAAAATAAAGCCCCGGCTGTCCCCATTATGAATGGAAAGAGAGGTGATCCCCTCCTCCGGCCAGAGAACCGGAACAGCACGACCAGCGCGCCGAACACCATCTATCCGTCCAGATGGACAAAATACACACAGGGCGGCATCCCGACGGGGATGACAACAAAATAATTCAACGCCGGCAATGCGCATACGGCGGTGGATTCCACAGCACCAACACAATCAGCCTGAACAACGCTGATGGTGAGGCTGCTGGAAATCCGCCTTTCTACCGTATGCACATTGTCGGCTTTTTCTGTTGGCGGCTGCGGGAGGGGCGGTCACCGCCGATGTGCGTTTCCGGAAGAAAGGAAACGCAAGATGAAAAACACTATGACCCTCCGGCAGCTTCGTACCCTTCTCCCCTCCACCCAGGGCAAGCCCATCCCCACCAAAGAATGGCTCAAGGCCAACGCCAAGAGCAAAGCCGTGTTCTACTCCACCCGCCTCGCATACGGCGGCCTCCTGATCATCTTCAAAAATGGTTTCTACTACTATAAGAGCCTCGGCATGGCGACCGTGCTGCGGGTGGACGGATTCAGCAAGGTGTATGTGGAGACGGACGAGGATGGTCATTACGAAAAGCGCTCCGAAGAAACCTACATTGACAAGCCCTTTCTGGACGGCCTCGGCCTGAACGCCCTGTGGCAGCTCAAGAGGAATCAGGAAAAGCGCAGGGTTCGCGCACGGGAAGACGCCACGGATTCCGAAATCCTGAACCAGCAGAGGGATCAGGCAGTACCGGACATCCTGGATCAGATTGTGGAGAAAGAGACCCGTAGAGACGAAATGGATCTGATCCGGCGCGGGTGGCCCTTACTCTCAAAGGAACAGCAGGAAGTCATTTACCTTCATTTCTGGAAAAAGCTATCAAGAACCCAAATTGCAGAGCAGTTGGGAATTAGTACTAGGGCTGTTAGTTATCGAATCGAAGGCGCAATTGAGGTTTTCAAAAAAATCAAAAAAGTTTTGAATTCTGACTTCCTAAATCATCTATAAACGGGTTTTTAGGTGAAAGGGCAAAAACCGAAGCCCTCAAGAAAGGAGACCACCCCAGATGAAGAACCGCGAGAAGCAGCGGGAAAACCGCCGCAATAAGAAATGCCAAGAAAAGCACCACCCCTGGCAGAACGCTGAAGGATACAACGACTTTACCGCATACCAAGCCCTCCTGAACATCGAACGTGAGAAAAGAAAGGAGTCGAAACCCAGCACCCCGCCCAGGAAACCAACGGTCGCCATTTCACAGTGAGACATCTGTATGTTGGCGTAATAGAGATCGGGGAAGTCTAACCATTTCACCCCATTAGCAGAGGAGGAAGACAATGCGAAACCGGAAAGTCCAGAGGATTCTCTATCAGCAGGACTTCTACAGGGAAGAACGCCTCAACCGTAAGAATGCCTGACGAAAGAAACCGGCGAAAACTTCTTTGGCTCCCAGAGCTATACCGGCGTGGCGGAGATTGACGGTAAGATTGTCGGATTATATATCCTGCATCCTAACAACGTTGGACGCTGCGGACATATATGCAATGCCAGTTATGCGGTATCATCCGCATGCCGGGGACAGCATATTGGTGAAAAAATGGTGCTGAACTGCTTGAAGGTCGCAAAGGATCTTGGCTTCCGTGTACTCCAGTTCAATGCCGTTGTTGAGAGCAATACCCATGCCCGGCATCTGTATCAGCGGCTGGGCTTCGTTCAGCTTGGAACAATCCCCGGAGGATTCCGGATGAAGGATGGACACTATGAAAACATTTGCCCTTATTATCACGTGCTGTAACTTTTGAAATTCTGCATTATAGCGTAAGACAAAGGAACAGATAAGCGATATGAAAAAAGCAGGGAAAAGACAGAAGAATAGGGTCATTCTGATCATGGCGTCGGTTGTGCTGTGCGCGGCACTGGTACTCGGCGGACTGATGATTTACGGGAAGGCACAGATGGGAAAGATTCCCGGCCTGACCTTTATGGATGCGCTGAAATACACAACACAAGGCAAACCGGACGCAAGGATCACAGTCGGAATCATTAAAGACGGGCAAACTTCTTTCACTGTCTACGGTGAGAACGGACAGATCCTTCCGGAGGAAAAGCATGTCTATGAAATCGGTTCTCTAACCAAGACCATCACCGCTTCCATGATCAGTAAAGCGGTCAAAGAAGGCCGAATCAGACTCGATGATACCATCAATGTGTATCTGTCCATGCCGGAAGGAAAAACTATCCAACGATTACGGAATTGCTGACACATACTTCCGGATACAGCGCGTATTATTTTGAAATCCCGATGATCGGCAGCTTCTTTGCTGGAAGGAACAGTTTCTGCGGAATCAGCAGGGATATGGTGCTCACAAAAGCCAAAGGTCTTGACATGAACCGTGAAAGCTACGGCTTCACCTATTCCAACTTCGGCTATGCGGTGCTGGGACTGGTGCTGGAAGCAGTCTATGATCAGGATTATTCCGTGCTGTTGAATAAATACGTTCAGGAAGATCTCGGCATGACTGCGACAAAAATCTCCGAACATGACGGAGATTTGGGCAATTACTGGGATTGGCAGGAAAACGACGCTTACCTGTCCGCCGGGGCAGTAACGTCAAATATCGATGACATGCTCCGCTACACGCAGATGCAGTTGGATGCGGATTCGCCTTTTGCGCAGTGCCATCAGAGTTTGAAGGTCATCAATGCGTCATCGGAAAGCTATCAGATGATGGGAATCCACCTGGATGAGATCGGCATGGGCTGGATCATTGACAATGAGAACGGAATCATCTGGCACAACGGCGGTACGGGTCATTACAACAGCTATCTTGGATTCAGCCCGGAAACAGAAACGGCTGTCGTGATCCTGTCAAATCTGTCACCGAACGACCGTATTCCGGCGACAGTACTTGGCATAAAGCTGCTCCAGGAATTGAACCCATAATTAAGCGGATATTCTACGCTCACGCAAATTGATTTGAAAGGATAATCAAAATGAACGGAGAGACGATGTACTTCGGGTTTTCCTACATGCGGCTGCTGAAGAAACAGGACGGGAGGGTGGAAGAATTAAATCCCGAACTCTGGTGCGGTCTTTTGGATTATATAACAGTTGGTGAGAATAAGATGGTGTTCACGTTCAGGGATGGGACGGAGGTGAAAGTATAAAAAGAGGGCTCATGAAATAATAAGCTATGCTCCTCGCTTTCAAGGCAATTGTGTGTGAATTTGCTTCGAAGGTGAGAAGATGATTTTGCTTTTGATCTTTTTTATTGTATCTATCCATTCAATATCTTTTCATCCTTCATAAATCACACATGAAACAACTTGAAACAGGCTTGTTGATGCGTTACAATAACGGAGGACACGATGTCGGGATAATTCGACCAGGCCATCTGCGGGAGCACCATCACCGATACGAGAAAAGAGACCATGCTGATAAGCGACGGCTATCTGGCAACGGGAAAACCATCCTGTGCCGCGCTGAGGAGGCGGATCTTACGCATCGCTGGCGGATATCAAGCGCCCAGAGGTTCGCGTATGACCAATCATTTCCTGTCGGATGTCTGTTTCGGCACGCTGAACACCAGCCTGCTTACGGCGAGCATCTGTACGGTTTTCCTGAAAGCAGTATCACAGCCCAAAGGAGCTTAAAGCAAGAATGAACAAAATTTTCGGCGGGATCAAAATGACGTGGCTTCGGCTGATCCTTTTCGCGGTGATTTCCGGGATCGTCACCGGTTTGATCGCTATTTGGGTGCCGGAGGGCAATTCTTTCCGCCAGATTGCCGTGACCTTTGAGGCATGGATCGTGCTGGCGATCATCGTGATCGTAAACTGCGAAAAGCCGCTGGACGCAGCCGGCAAGACCTTTGTCTATTTCCTGATCTCCCAGCCTCTGGTCTATCTGATCCAGGTGCCCTTCACCAGGTTGGGATGGGGGCTGTTCGGGTACTATCGGTACTGGTTTTACTGGACGCTCGCCACCTTTCCCGGGGCATTCATTGCATGGTTCATCAAGCGGGACGACTGGATCGCGGCAGTAATCCTGTCCGTGGCGACCGCCATGCTGATCTTTATCGGCAGCGGCTACCTGCGGGATCTGCTCGTTGCGCCGCCCAAATTCCTGATATCCACGCTGTTCTGCTTCGGCGCGGTACCGGTGCTGATTCTTGCCATTCTGCACAAACGAAATCCCCGGCTCGTCGCGGCTGGAATCGCAGCGCTGGTGCTGATCGCATGCCTGGTTTTCCAGTTCCGCGGTGGGATCGGCAGAATCACGTCTGCGGTTTCCTTCGGACTGGATGCGGAAAAATACCCCGTTACGGAAGCGTGGACCGTGCGTCTGGAGGATCCGGAAAACGGCACGGTTTCGCTGTATGTCGGCCATGAAGTTATCAGCAGCACGATCACCGTCAGCATTCGGGACACGAATAAGCCTGCCGGTATCATCCTTTCCGACCCGGAAGGGAATGAGTACTATTTCCCTGCTGCTGTCGAAAAAGACAGCAATGGGGTACCCACTGTGATTTATGAGACAAGCCGATGATTTTTCGGCCCATCATGAAAAGGAGGCGTTTTCCAATGAAAAAAGCCCTGATCGCGCTGGCGCTGCTGCTGACGGTGTGCCTTGTTTCCGCGTCAGCCGAGGATGCCAAAATCCTGGGGCAGCCTTTCCCGGATTTCACGGTGACAGATACGCAAGGGAACACGTTCACCCTATCCGAAGCGCTGAAGGATCACGAGGCGGCGCTTATTAACATATGGGCCACCTGGTGCCCGCCCTGCGAGGCGGAGATGCCGATCCTGAACGAGGTCTATGAACAGTATGGGGATCAGGCGGCCTTCATCGCCCTGTCCTACGATGCCGACGATACGATGGAAAAGATCGAAGCGTACCGGGCAAGCCACGGCATTTCTTTTCCCATGGGACGGGATGAGGGTGCTTCCCTGTATCAGTATCTTGGCCGTCAGGGCGTCCCTACGACGGTGATCGTGGACCGGTTCGGGAACGCCGTGTTCCTGCGCGTGGGCAGTTTCTTCGACGCGGGCGAAGTCAGGCGCGTGCTGGAAGCCTTCCTGGGAGACGGCTACACGGAAAGCGCCGTGCTGATCGAAATCCCGAAGGATACGGCCACCGCCGCGTTCCCCGTATCGGCGGTCACGTCCATCCAGGTGGAAAACGAGAATATCCAGCCGGTGATTTTCTGGGCGGAAGGAGATCCCGAGCCGCAGATGACCTATGTCATTTATGACGATACGGCCCATTTGCGCCTGGAAGCCGCAGCGTCCGACGATCCGGCCAACATGATCTGCGCCGACTATTATATGAATTTTTATCCCCTTTCCTCCCTGCTGGATGCGCAGCGCAGCGCTTTTCTTTTCGACGTGAAAATGCCGGATGCGGATGCAGATAAGCATTATAACTATATCTGCCTGGTGGACGGTGGCTCCGAAGAAGGGAAGATCCTGTACGGCGTTTACCTGATTTCGGGGGATGAATATATCGAGGAATTGGAAAATGACCTTTTGTCCTGGGGGTATCAGGTTACATGGGAATACGCAAACAGCCTCCCGGCAGGGGAAGCCGCGCCGCAAGCCTATATCCTGCACATCACCGACCAGGATGGCGCGCCCGTGCCGGGCGCAACGGTGAAATTCTGCACCGATACGACCTGTGTTCTGCTGCAGGCGGATGAAAACGGCATCGTCTCCTTTGACGGCGCGCCGGATGCCTACCATGTGCAACTGCTCAAGATACCGGACGGATACAGCTTTGATGCGGACTTTGAGCTGACAATTGGAGATGCTTATGCCGAGTGGATACTGTGCATCTGGAAAGACTGAGCCTACAAAGATGGGAGGATGCTCATGGAAGACGTCATGCTGACGATGAAAGGAATTGACAAAACCTTTCCCGGCGTTCACGCGCTGGATCATGTGGATTTTGAAGTCAGAAGAGGAGAGGTTCATGCCCTGATGGGCGAGAACGGGGCGGGCAAATCCACGCTGATGAAGGTGCTCACCGGCATCTGCGCCAAAGATTCCGGCGAGATCACCTTTGAAGGGCGGCCGGTGGAATTCAAAAGCCCCAGGGAAGCGCAGGAGGCAGGCATCGTGATCGTGCATCAGGAGCTGAACATGATCGGCCA
Source organism: Clostridia bacterium (assembly GCA_017509065.1). Next base: position 5,865 of record JAFWQM010000044.1, on the reverse strand, counting down.
CCTGACGGTCGCACAGAATATCTTTATCGGACGTGAGCCAAAGCGAGGGCTTTTTATTGACGACGCCCGCATGAACAAAGAAGCAGGGAAGTAAATGTATACGAGGAGGATATCATTCCTTTGCGGGAGTGCTTCTCTTGAAGAAGCGTTTTTTTATTAGATTCAACGTTCAAAGCAGCGCTGTGGTATGAAAGCCAAATCGTTTTTCTTTTGCTACGAAATTTTGTACGGAAAAAAACCCCGCAGCGGTGACGCCACGAGGTAGGGAGTCTTTCAGTTTGCGATTATACCAGCTGACGGCGGGCGCGTTCCTTATCGGCGGCCGCGTCATCGGCGGGATACCACATGGGCTCCACCAGATGCACGGCGCAGGCTTCGCCCTGGGCAAAGGCCACGCGGTGGGGCGTTTGCACTTTCAGCAGCTGATCGCCCACGGGCACCAGGTACTCGGTGCGGTCGGTGAGGAAAATGCGCTTTTCGATGTGGGTGGCGAAACCACCTTCGCCGGGGCCGGTGAGGGCGATTTCGTTGGGCCGGGTGGCCACCACCATTTCAGATGCGGCGTCAGCGGGCACAGTCAGGTCCAGGGCCTGTTCCTCGTGGCCCTTGGGATAGGCTTTGCCGCCTTTGATGACCACATTGATGAAGGTACTTTCCCCCAGGAAGTTGTGCACGAAGCGGTTGCAGGGCTTGTTATACAGGTTTTCCGGGGTGTCTATCTGCATGATTTTGCCCATGTCGCACACCATCATCCGGTCGGATATGGCCATCGCCTCGCTCTGGTCGTGGGTCACGAAGATGATGGTGAAGTTGAACTTCCTTTGCAGGGCTTTGATTTCAAAGCGCATGGTCTCGCGCAGCTTGGGGTCCAGGTTGGATAGCGGCTCGTCCAGGAGCATGACCTTGGGATTGGTCACGATGGCGCGGGCCAGGGCAATGCGCTGCTGTTGGCCGCCGCTCAGGTCGCCGGGGAACACCTTTTCCAGGCCGGTCAGACTGGTGTGGTGCAGGGCTTCGTTCACCCGCTTCACAATGTCCGTCTTGTTGACCTTCTGTATGCGCAGGGGGAAGGCCACGTTTTCAAACACGTTCATGTGGGGCCACACGGCGAACGCCTGGAACACCATGCCCAGGCCCCGCTCCTCCGGCGGCACGTACAGGTTCTTTTTCCGGCTGGACACCAGCTTGCCGCACAGCTCGATTTCGCCCTCGGTCAGGTCCTCAAAGCCAGCGATCATGCGCAGGGTGGTGGATTTACCGCAGCCGGAGGGGCCCAGGAAGGAGAAGCACTCGCCCTCGTGGACACTGAGATTAAAGTCGTCCACCGCAACGATATCGCCCAGGGTTTTGGTGGTAAACCGTTTGGTGACATGATTCAATACGATCTGGTCTGCCACGGATCACACCCCCTTCCTGTCCTTGGTCAGTTTGGTCACGATGGTGTTCAGTACAATGATGATGCCGATGGCCACCGTCGCTAGCGCTGCGGCCTGTGGGATCATACCCGCGTCACGCAGGGAGTAAATTTGCACGCCCAGGGTGCGGGTATAGGGGCCGTACAGCAGGATGGACGTGGTCACCTCGCGCATGGCGGGGAGGAAGATGAGGAAGAAGCCGCTCACCATGGCGGGCCGGATCAGCGGCAGGGTTACGTCCGCCAGGCTTTCCGTGTGGCTCGCGCCGCAGACACGGGCCGCTTCCTCCAGTGAGGAGTGTACCTGCAAAAGCGCAGCGGAAGAGGTCTTCATGCTGAAGCTCAGGTAGCGGGCCAGGTAGGCAACCAATATAATCCAGATGGTGTTGTACAGGTTGATGCCCGCGATGCGCCCGCTCCAGGCCAGGATCACGCCGATGGACAGCACTGTGCCGGGGATGGCGTAAGGCAGCATGGAGATGACTTCCAGCACACCCTTGCCCTTGGGCCGAATCTTCTGCACCACGTAGGCTACCAGCGTGCCCAGGAACATACAGATGATGCCCGCCGTGATGGATACGAACAGGGAGTTGCGGATGGAGGCGATGGTACCGTTGGCGGCGAACACCTTCTGGTACTGAGCGAAGGTAAAGTTTTTCCATTCCAGGGGCAGGCCATAGGCTTTCAGGAAGGAGATGAGCACGATCATCACCAGGGGTACGATCACGATCATCACCAGCGTCAGGGTCGCCAGCAGGAACAGGGGGATTTTCGCGCCGCGCAGCTTGATCAGCGTAGGCCGCATGGACTTGCCCTTGATGATGTCATAGCTTCCGGCGGCCAGGATACGGTTCTGCAAAATCAGGGCCGCTGCCACAACCACCACCAGCATCACGGAAATTGCCGCGCCCTGGCGGATGCCGTCGAAGGAGCCGCCGGAGTTGTAGATGACTTCATAAATGCGGGTGGGCAGGGTGTAGATGCGCTTGGCGTAGCCCAGGATGGCGGGCACGCCGAAGTGGGCCAGGGACGTGGTGAGGATCAGCAGCGCGCCGGCGGAGATGGCGGGCTTCACCAGGGGCAGGGTGATCTTCCAGATGACCTGCCGCTGCCGCGCCCCGGCGATACGGGCGGATTCCTCCAGGGTCGGGTCCATGCGCTCCAGCGCGGACACCACCTGCATGAACACGAAGGGGAAGTAATAGCTGACCTCCACGAACACAATGCCCGCCACGGAGTTGATGTTGATGGGCATCACGCTCAGGTGGAACAGGTCTCGCAGCCATTTGTTGATATAGCCGGAGCGGCCGTTGAACATCATATCCCAAGCCATGGCCCCCAGGAAGGGCGGGAACATGTAGGGTATGTTGAACAGGGCGCGCATCAGGCCCTTCGCGGGAATGTCGCTTCGGCCCAGCAGCCAGGCGTAAAACACGCCCATGATGGTGCCAAGGATCGTAGTGAACACGGCGATTTTCAGCGTGTTCCACATGGCGCTCAGGTTGTTGGGTTCGGTGAGCTGCTCCACGAACATGTTGATTTCCAGCTTGCCCTGGAAGAAGAACGCGTTGTAAATGATCATGAAAATGGGAATGACCACGATGATCAGCAGCAGCAAGAAGCATACCACCGTCATCACTTTGTCCATGTTCAGGCGTTTGCGTCCGTCCACAGCCGCCAATTCAGCACTGACGCCGCCAAATTTCTTCATGCCGTTTCAGCTCCTTTCTTGGCGGGATAGAAGCGGGTGTTCAGGAACCGGATGCCCACGGTGGCGCCTTCATCGGCCACACCCTTGGTGCGGGCGTCCAGCATACTCTGCTGCACACGAATCTTCTTTTCTCCAAGCGACAGGAAATAGTTGTACTCGCTGCCCAGGAAGACGCGGGAATCCACCTTCGCTTTCAAAGGCGAAGCGGGGTCGAACACGATATCGTTGGGACGCACACCCAGCTCCCAGCCACCGTTGGCCGCATCCTGCGGCACCTCCCCCGGATAGGGGATTTTATCGCCGCAGTTGAGCGAAAGGCCCGCCCCGTCCTTTTCCAGGGGGAGGAAATTGGACACGCCGATGAACTCAAAGGTGAAGCGGTTGGCGGGGTGCAGGATGATTTCCTCGTCCGTGCCGTACTGGCATAAGGTACCGTCCTGCTGCATGATGGCCATTTTGTCGCACAGCTGCAATGCGGACTGCTGGTCGTGGGTGATATAGAGGATCGTCGCCCCCAGGCGGTTCTGGATCATGCGAATCTCCAGCAGCATTTCTTCCCGCAGCTTGGCATCCAGGTTGGTGATGGGCTCGTCCATCACCAGCACGTCGCTGTCCACCACCAAGGCGCGGGCGATGGCTACGCGCTGCTGCTGCCCGCCGGAAAGCTGGTTGGGCAGGTGGTTAGCGTACTCCGTCATATGCACCTGCTCCAGGGCGCGCATGGCCCGCTGCCTGATTTCTTCCTTGGGCCTGCGCTGCTTTTTCAGCGGATAGCTCACGTTTTCCAGCACCGTCATATGGGGCCACACGGCGTAGTCCTGGAACACGATGCCGATGTTCCGCTTTTCGGCGGGCACGTTTACGCGCTTTTTCGCGTCAAACAGCACCCGGTCTCCCACGGTGATAGAGCCCGTTTCCGGCTTGATGAGTCCCAGCAGCGCGCGCACCAGCGTGGTTTTCCCGCAGCCACTGGGCCCAACCAAAGTCACGATCTTTCCGCTTTCCACTTCCAGCGAAAAATGCTCCAGTACCGTGTTCGTCCCATAGCGGAAGGTGATGTCGTCAAATTTCACATTGGCCATAGATCATTCTCCTTACGGTGATCTTTTCATCATGTTGAAAAAGCGGGCATGTCCGTTTTAAAACGGGCATGCCCGCCGCTTGGGTCAAGGCTTATTTGCCGAAGATCTTGTTGAATTCGTTCAGGTAGTTCTGCAGGTTCTCGCCCAGTTCGGTGTAATCCACTTCCATGTTGATGGCGGCGATGGCGGAGGTGTCCACCTTCATTTCCACGTCGTCGCGCACGGACACCAGATTGTTGGCCACCAGCACTTCCTGGCCTTCCTTGGAGAGGATGAAATCCATGAGCAGCTTGGCGTTTTCTTCATTGGCGCAGCCTTTAATGATAGCCACGGGGCTGGTCATGGTGATAACGTCCTCGGTGGTGTAGTGGAACGCCATGGGGGAGCCCTCGGCAATCAGGTTGGCGGACACGTAGTCCAGACAGATACCTACCTGATACGAGGCATCAGCCACGCGGTTATGGGTAGCGGTGGTGCCGCTCTCCAGCTCGACACCATTGTCCCGCAGCTTTTCAAAGTAAGCGGGGCCGTACTTTTCACTCTGCATCATGGCGGCCATCCAGTACTTGGTGGTGGAAGCCTGGGCGGGGTCGGTCATGATGATCTGGCCCTGCCACTTGGGATCGAGCAGATCGTTCCAGGTCTTAGGCGCGTCCGCTTCATCCACGCCGATAAACCATGCAATGCCCATGGTCACCAGACGGCCGGCGGTGTAGTATCCGTCAGGATCCATATATTCCTTGGCGATGTGCTCGGTTTCGGGGGACACATAGGGGGTCAGCCAGCCGTTGGCCTTGAACACTTCATAGTCGGAGGGGTCGCCCAGCCACACCAGGTCGCTGGCGATCTGGCCGCCGTCCTGGGCCTCGGTGGTCATCTTGGTGACCAGCTTGCCGCCGCCAGCATAGTAGTATTCCATATCCACGCCGGGATATTTCGCCTCAAAGGCCTGCTCGATGGCTTGCAACTGGGCTTCCTGCATGGAGGAATACAGCATGACCTTACCCTTAGGCGCTTCTGCGGTTGCCATGGCGCACACGGACAACACCATCATCAGGGCCAGCAACAGAGAAATGATTTTTTTCATTGAAATATGCCTCCTTTTGAATATGGTAAAATTGTTGATACAATTATACAAATTTAAAACTGTTTTGTCAATACTTTCACAAACTCAACCATTCAATTTTAACTTGTGACAATCGCTAAAGACCTTTCTTTTCCCGGTGCGCTGTGTTCGACGCAGGCGGGGGAGACACTTTCCCTCCAGGGCCGCGTGAAGCGCGTGTGAGATGCCGACCTTCGCCGCTTCACGGCGATAAAGAGTGTGGTCGCAATGTAAGGCGATTTTTCTTCTCGCCACCAAAGGAGCGGGCATTATCAAGTACTCAAGCCGTCGTACACCGGTACGCCCCATAATCTATTGGAAGGAATCAGTGTCCGCATCCTCCATGGCGTAGCTGATCTCATCCAGTTCGGCATGGACATATTCGGCCCAACTGTACTGGTTCATGTAATCGCCGAGGTAATGGTAACGGGAATCGCGCTTCTTTGCAAGCCAGTCGTAAAGGTCGCACTCGATGCGGTCGGCGGCGATGGCCAGGCTGCCGCGCTGCTTCAGTATGATGCCTGTCAGCTTCAGCCGCGTCATGGTGTTCTGC
>JAFWQM010000043.1 GCA_017509065.1 Clostridia bacterium | reverse complement strand
GGGGTTCCACCTGTTCCCATACCGAACACAGAAGTTAAGACCTTCAGCGCCGATGGTACTTGGCTGGACACGGCCCGGGAGAGTAGGTCGCCGCCGGATTCCATTTGAAGCAATCCATAAAAGGATTGCTTCTTTTTTTGCAACAATAAGGTACAGAGATCAAAGCTGTTTTTCTTTCAGCGCATAGTATTCCACAATTCCGTCCCGAATGGCCTGGGCTACTTTCTCCCGGTATTCCGGGGTGAGCAGCAGGGCTTCTTCGGCGGCGTTGGAAAGAAAGCCACATTCCACCAGCACAGAGGGGATATCGAGAGACAGAATAAAATAATCGCCCGCCATGGCGGCGCGTTTTTTCGCGGGGTTCAGAACCCTGATCAAGGCCTCCTGGACGCAGCCCGCCAGCAGGCGGCTGTCCTCCTGACCCGCACGGTAGAACACCTGCGGGCCGGATACCCTGCGGGTGCGATATTCGTTCATGTGGATGCTGATTACCATATCCGCGCCGTTCTCCCGCGCCAGGTCCAGGCGGGCCGTTAAATCGGCCCGTTTGTTTTCGCTGTACTGCGTATCTGTTTCCCGGGTCATGATAACTTTCGCTCCGTCCGCTTCCAGCAGGCTTTTCAAAGCAAGGGCCGTTCGTAGGTTTAATTCCTTTTCCCATGTTCCGGAGTCCTTTGCCCGGGCCCCGCCGTCTGTGCCCCCGTGCCCGGCGTCTACCAGGATCACTTTGCCGGTAAGCACCCCGGTTTCCGCATTCTGGGCCGGGCGTGCCGGAACGGCTGGCCGCGCGGGACGGGGACCGGCGGCTACCAGGATCACGCAGCAAAAAAATATCCCCAAAAGGCATAACCGACTGGCCAATTTTCTGTTCATAACCTCTCCTCCCCGTCCAGCATATGGAAGGAACAGGACGGATATGATGTCAAATCAAAAAAGTTTGAACTTTTCCCGGCAGTTATCCCCAGGGGTTATCCACAGGCAATTTGATTTACGAATGAATAAATATACAGTAATATTTCTTAGCTTTTGAAATAAAGGCTGTATTTGCTGGGGTGGACAGGGGCGGATCATGTAGAGGAGGATGTTTTTATACGGCATCGTGGGAAAAAACGGATTTTCCACATTATCCACAGAGTTATCCACAGAAAAGGAGGCTGAAACCCCGATTCTGCCGGGTTTTCGGCAGGCGATTGTGGATAACTTTTGCAGAATTTCAAGTTATCCACAGGGGTTTGCGCAGGATTTGCGGGTTTGTCCACACATTTTTCAGTCTTTTATCCACGAAAAATGTGAAAAACGTGTGTTGAAAATATTACAGAAACGTAATAAATACTTTTTTCTCAAGTATGAAAATACAAACCAAATACCACATCCGATTCTACAAGGGGAAGAATGAGCGTAGGCAGTCCGTTACATTTACGGGAGCCCCGTTATTCCTGGCACAGTCAACCATGGGGATGACAAAGAAGTGCCGGATATGGTATAATAACGAGGAAAGCGAAGCTTTCCGTCTCGGCGGGCTCCGAATGGGAGCACGCCGAGCGTTGCGGAACAGAGCATTTTTTTCGGAGGCGGCAGTGAAGTATTTGCGGCGATTGATCTGGTACGTGACCACCCGGCTGCTGATCGCGGTGTGCGTGCTGGGGCTGATGACCATGGCGTTTTATTTTTCCATGAACGCCACCAACAGCTATATTATTTTAAAGGACGGCATGGCCAAGCGCGCCCAGGTGATCATGATGGGGGCGGACGAGAATTTGGCCCCCTATTTTTCCTCCGCCTATTTGGAGCGGGACGCCCAGCTGGCCGAGGCCCGCAACGGGCAGTCCGCATACCAGAATTATTATAATATCACCGGCTTTGATCACCGCATCAACTTGGACTGGTTCTGGTGCTGGCCCTGGGAGGACACGGCCACTGCCACCATCACCGAGCGCATCCCAGCCATCGACGGCAAGCTGAAAGCCTCCGCCAAGGAGGCGGCGGCCGCCGCTGGGATCAGCATGTCTTCCCCCAAATGGCAGACCACCCAATATTCCGTGCTCCTCAGCAGGGAAAACAACCAATGGCGCATCCGCAACCTGACGGTGCTGCGGGTGATCAACGAGGAGTAGGGGGATCATCATGACAACTTTATCGCTGGCGCCCATGGCGGGGATCACGGATCAGGTGTTCCGCCGCCTTTGTTTTGAACAGGGCTGCGACTGCGCCACTACGGAAATGGTGAGCGCACAGGGGTTTCTGACCGCGCCGAAAGATCGAAACGCCTACCGGTTCCTGCTGGCCCGGTTCCCGGAGGAAGGATTGCTTTCCGTGCAGCTTTTCGGCAGCGAACCGGTATATTTCGCCCAGGCGGCGGAACGGCTGACGGACCTGGGCCTGTTTTCCGGCATCGATCTCAACATGGGCTGTCCCGCCCAGAAGGTGGTAGGGGGCCAGAGCGGCAGCGCTTTGATGAAGGACCCGGACCTGGCATTTCGCATCGTGGAAAGTACGGTCAAATCCACCTGCCTGCCGGTGACGGTGAAAATGCGCTTAGGCTGGGACGAGGAGCACAAAAACGCCGTTGAATTTGCTAAAATGCTGGAAAGCGCCGGGGCGGCGGCCCTCACCGTCCACGGCCGCACCCGCATGCAGCAGTACAGCGGGAAAGCGGACTGGGAAGCCATCGGGGAAGTGAAAAGGGCTGTTTCCATTCCTGTCATTGCCAACGGCGATATTGTGGACGGGAAAACGGCTCTGGAAGCCCTGCGCGTTACTGGCTGCGATGGCTTGGCTATCGGACGCGGCACCTTGGGCAATCCCTCGGTGTTCGCGGAAATCCGCGCCGCCATCGAGAACCGGCCCTATACGCCTCCGACCTTTTCCCAGGTGATCGACACCGCCATGCGCCAGGCCCGGGAAATGACCGAATGGAAGGGTGAGCGCAGCGCCTTATTGGAAATGCGCAAGCATTTTTCCTGGTACACCGCGGGCCGCCGCAATTCCGCCCAGGTGCGCACCAAGGTGAACTTAGCGAGTTCTTTTGAAGAAGTGGAAGGGCTGCTGCGGTCGCTGCTGGCGGAGTGAAGAAAAAAACTGAAAAAGGAAAAAAGATGTAACAAATCACGGTTTCCATTCGTTATATTGTTTGGAAACCGTTTTTATACCGCAACAGCAAAAGGGGAAATATACCATGCTGAAAAGAATCTTTTGCATCCTGGCCGCGCTGCTGCTGATCGTGACTTCCGCCTTGGCGGAGGAAAGCAAACCCCTGTACGCCGTGAAGGATGAAAACGGATTGTGGGGGTATATCGACTGTAAGGGAAACCTGGTGATCCCCGGTACGTTCACTTATGCCGAGGATTTCCGGGGCGGGTACGCCCTGGCCCGTCAGGAGTGGGGTGGGCTGTACGGTATCATCGACGCCAAAGGAGAATGGGTCCTGCCGCCGGAGTATGAAGATATCCTGTCCGTATCCGATTCCGGGGATTGGGCGAACGGCCGGGATAACGGCGTTTATCTGGTGGTACAGGGATGGAAGAAGGGAGAAAAGCAGGGCTTTTTCGATATCCCCTCCGGCTTTTTTTCCGGCCTGATTTATGATGACGTACATATTGTTTGGACTGGTCATACCGACAGGGAATACATTCGCGTCACCGTGGATGGGAAATTGGGCTTCGTCCGCCGGAGCACCGGGGAAATCGTGATCCCCTGCCAATATTCCCCCGATGACAGCCGGGACTTTTCCGGGGATTACTGCATGGTGATGCCCTATGACGCGAAGGCAGCAGACGGGTGGATTTTGATCGACCGGCCGGGAAACGAAGTGCCGCTGCCCGAAAACTGCTATGCCGTCAGCACGTTTTATGACGGCCTGGCGGTCGTTTGGGATAGCACAAAAGACTTATGCGGCTATATCGACACAGCCGGAAACGTGGTCATTGAACCGCAGTATTTGTGGGCTTACGCATTCAGCGAGGGACTGGCCTGCGTAAAGCTGCAAACGGGCGAATGGGCCATGATCGCGCCGGACGGCAGCACCGCGTTTGTCCGCTGGGACGAAGCCAACGCCCATCACAGCGATATGTATTGTTCTCACGGCCTGATCCGCTGCGGCACGCCGGACAACGGCCCCGTCGTGTTCCTGAATCAATCGGGCGAAGAAATGTTCCGGCTTGAAATAGAGGGCCTGGAGGGTGTGGGCGATTTCAAAGAAAACGGCGTGGCGTTTTATGAGGTTCATTCCGATCGATTGACGGGCAACGGCGGCTATGGTATCGGCCTGTTCAACGACAAGGGCGAAATCCTGACTCCGCCCGTCTTTTGGGTGGAGGATCACCAGCGGCGTCAGGAATTCTCAGAAGGGCTGTTTCATGTGTTGGAAATCGCCACCGGAAAAGAAGGCTATATCGACGAGCGCGGCGAGTGGGCTTTCCCGCCGGTGGATGGATACTGTCGGGAATTCCGGGACGGCCTGGCCCGGATCGACCTGTACCCCGACGTGATTTTTGTGGATCGGGAAGGAAATGAACTGTATCGTTATTGAATGAAGCGGAGGAATCATTGATGAAAAGCAAATGCTTTTCTGTTATTATCATGATCGTGATGCTGGCCCTCTTGTGCGCGTCGGCGGCATTGGCGGATGAAAAATCGCTGGTGCTTTCCCACGTAGCGAAGGATTACCCGGAGTGGAAGGTGAGCTTCACTTCACATTACGGTTCCGGCAGATGGAACGACGAACTTGCGTGGCATGTGCGCGTGGGCCTTTACCGGGTGGAGGACGGCATGCTGGTGCAAAAAATGCTGCATGTGCTGACCAATCCCTTGTGGGAGGGGAAAGAAATCAGCTATGACGAAATCGATCTGGCTCCGGTGCCCCTGTCACCGCTGGCCGCCGAAAGAATCGAAGCGCTGACCCCGGGGGAAGCCGCCTATGCCTTGGCGGATTGGATCGATGTGGAAAAAAACTCCTGGCTGGCGGAATTCATGCTGGAGGACGACGAACACTGGAAAAATTTGGGCGCATTTTCGGATAAGCTCATCGGCGTCGCCGTGAACGGGGAGGGGAAACAGAGCATCCGCGCCGCTTCCTGGAACGGACAGGCGTATGACGCCGTGCTTTCGTCCCCCGTTCAGGAAAAGCACTTTTATCTCAATGAGATCCATTCCTACAGGAACGAGCTTGAACTGATGATCGAAAATGGATTGGTTTATATGGATTGCGGCGGGGACGCCCCGGGCATCAGCGGGATCAATACGGGAACAGGTATCTGGGATTTTGACGGCAGCTGTGTCTGGGACGCGGGAGACGGCGTTTCCTATGAAAACAGCAACCAGCTTTATCCCGGCGTGCCTGCATTTCCCCTGTCCCTGACGGAAATGGATTTGTCCGTTGTGCCCCTGACGAATGCCGGTGTGCTGGCCGCCATCGACGCCGCGGGCTGGGCCTGCGTCGCTCTGAACGGCGCGGAAATGCGGGACGAACCGGAGGGAACCGTGATCGCCTCCTGCTATGCCCGGCTGTTCGGACGCGTCAAAGAAGAACAAGGCGATTGGGTGCTGCTGCAGATCGGCGGCGGGGAACACGGCGGGACGGGCTGGTTTCGCCGGGAGGATTTAGCGTTCGGCCGGGACGGGTATTCCGTCCCCTGCGGCTTCCCTTCCTATGCGTTTGAGGACAGTTGCCCGGACCGCCTGAACGAAGCGCTGCAAGGGCTGCCCGCGCCCCTTTCGGACGGTTATCACCTGGCGTGGCTCATCGGCGTACAGTCAAACGGGGACTGGCTTGTGCTGGTGGACGCGGATATTCTGTGCACCGCCGCCCCGGACGCTTTTTCCGACATCGGGGAGCCGGATGAATACTACGATCCCCGGTATTCCTATGATTGGGACGACGACGGTTTTCGGACGCTGGAATACATCGAGGAAAAAGGAGGGCTTTCCTTCCTACGCATCTATATGGAAGACGCGGAATTTATCCGGGAAGCGTTCCCTCAGCATTGCTATTTGGAAACGTACCATGACGGCCCCGCCATTTTGATGGATTATTATATGAAAATGCCCGACGGCCCGCTTTCCTGGGATGAAGTGCCCATGGAAAACCATATTTGGATGACCTTTGAATTTCTGGATGGGAAATGGGTGCTGACGCTCTGCTCCGACGCGCAGACCTGGATGGCGGAGGTGGAAAACGGGCGCTTCACCTTTACTGATTATTCCCGTCCCAGCCCGGAATGGGAATGGCAGGCTTTCCTTGATAACGATTTAATGACCTTCGATTTTCTCCAATTGGAAACCCTGATCGACCAGTATAACGAAATCATGCCCGAAAGGCCCTCCATTGCGGGAGATGAGGGATGAAACCGCTTGACAATCCCGATCAAATTCGCTATGCTTTTCCCGACATCGTTCGTTTCGCGGTACAAAAGCAGAGAAAGGAGCTTTTGCCATGTCTTCCTATCAGGTCCGTTCCACGCCCGGCAACACCGCCTGGTTCCGCGCCGCCCGCTTCGGCATGTTCATTCACTGGGGGCTGTACGCCCTGCCTGCCCGTCACGAGTGGGTGAAGTGCTATGAAAAGACGCCCGAAGCGGAGTACGACCGCTATTTCAAGTATTTCGATCCTGACCTGTATGACGCGCGGGAGTGGGCGCGGACGGCCAAGGCCGCCGGGATGAAGTACGCGGTGTTCACCACCAAGCACCACGAAGGCTTCTGCATGTTCGACAGCCAGTTCACCGATTACAAATGCACTAACACCCCCGCCGGGCGCGATTTGGTGAAGGAGTACGTGGAGGCGTTCCGGGCGGAGGGCCTGCGGGTGGGCTTTTACTATTCCCTGATCGATTGGCATCATCCCCATTTCCCCATCGATATTTACCACCCCCGCCGGGACGATCCCGACGCGTTCCAGCAGAACCAGGGCCGGGACATGAAGATTTACGCCCAGTACATGCGGGATCAGGTGCGGGAGCTGCTGACCAATTACGGGAAAATCGATATTTTATGGTTCGACTGGTCTTATCCCGAACGCCCTGGCGAAGGGGACAAAGCCTGGATGCGGGGCAAAGGCCGGGACGATTGGGAGAGCGACAAGCTTATCGCCCTGGCCCGGGAACTGCAGCCCGGCATCATCATCGACAACCGGGCGGACATCGAACAGGACCTGTGGACGCCGGAGCAGTACCAGGTCACCGAATGGGTGCGCCACAAGGAAACCGGCGAACTGGTCACCTGGGAAGCCTGCCAGACCTTTTCCGGCTCCTGGGGCTATCACCGGGACGAAAGCTCCTGGAAATCCCCGGAAATGCTGATCCGCATGCTGGTGAACACCGTTTCCTTGGGCGGGAACCTGCTCATGAACGTGGGCCCCACCGCCCGGGGCGAATTTGACAGCCGGGCCAAGAACGCCCTTCATGTATTCGAACGCTGGATGCACTATAACAGCCGTTCCATTTACAATTGCACCATGGCGGAGCCGGACATCCTGCCCGCCCTGCCGCCGGACTGCCGCTTCACCCAGAGCGTGGACGGAAAACGCCTGTACCTGCACCTCTTCGCCTATCCCTTCGCCCATGTGTCTCTCAAGGGCTTGGCCGGAAAAGTGGCCTACGCCCAATTCCTCCACGATGGCAGCGAAATTCGCATGACGGAAGGGGAAGACGACCATTATTCCGATGGCGCGGCCCGGGGCGACGATCTGCTGGCCCTGCACTTGCCCATCGTGAAGCCGGATATGGAAGTGCCCGTGATCGAACTGTTTCTGAAATAAATGGAGGAACGCCCATGGATTGGCTCAGTGTGGTTTTGATTTCGGGCATTATCCTGCTGTACAGCTTTCAAACGCTGTTCTGCACCCTGTATAACCACCGGTATCCCGGAAAAGCGGAATGCGCCGCCCCGGCGTTCTGCGCCATGGAAGGGGTATTCATCACCCTGATCACCTGGGCGCTGAACGGTTTCCGGTTCCAGCCCAGCCCGCCCACGCTGCTGTTCGGGTGCCTGAACGCCCTGGTGCTGCTGGGGTACAACAGCAGTTTAATGGCGGCGGGCAAGCGTGGGTCCTACGCCTTTTTCAATATGTCCCTGCTGTACGGGGCCATCCTGGTGCCCATGGCGTACAGCGCGGTTTTTCTTCGGGAAGGGACCACCCCCGTGCAGTGGGTGGGCGTGGGAATGATGCTGATCGCCTTCCTGCTCATGAACTGGGAAGGAAAAATGGAAAAAACGGCTAAGAAAGGATTCTATCTTTTCTGCGCCCTGCTGTTTCTGTGCAACGGGCTGTACAGCGTGTTTTTGAAAATGCAGTCCGTGGCCTGCGAAAACGAAAGCGCCGAAATGATCATGCTTACCTTCGGCCTGATGGGATTAACCTCTCTGATCCAGCTGATGATTGCGGAAAAAGGAAACACCCCGCAAGCCTTCCGCCAAAATAAACGCAGTCTGCCGCCCCTGATCGCCTGCCTGCTCAGCGCCGGGCTGGCCATCAACGGCCTGGTGGCGGTACTGCCTCGGGTCAATTCCGTGGTGCTCTATACGGTGGAAAACGGCGGGGTGCTGCTGCTTTCCTGCCTGTACGCCGTGCTGCTGTTCCACGAAAAACCCGCCCCCAAAAAGGTGGCTGGCGTGGTGATCGCGGTGGTCAGCATTACCTTGCTGAGTATTTGAGGGATAGCGCTAAACAGAAAGAGAAAGTTCTCTTCGCTCCAAATAGAAAAGAATGAAGCGATACATAAAACATAGAACCGTCCCCTGCGTATTTCCTGATCGACATTGCGGCAAACGATAAACGACTGTGTAGGTTGATGGAGCGGAAGTAAGGATTCGACTGAAAAAAAGTGCGGATTTGCCCAATGGCGCTTCTGTGCCAACGGTCAGAATGGTAGCGGAGAATTGCCGGGCGATGCATATCAGTGAATTTGGATTTGACTGATAATCCTATCGGAACGATGGGACGCTAAGCCCCAAACTTGTAAAGGAGGGAGAGCATGGATGAGGAAATCGTAAGATTTGAATTCTCGAAGAGTCGATCTTCAAAATTCAATAGGGTTTTGTCAGCAGCAAAAACCATCCCTCATTTCCATGACAATCAGGGAACATACACCGCATACGTGGATTCAGTGCATGACTTCTGTTTACATGAGGACGAGATCATGTTTTTGCTCCAACATATATTCGGCTGGAAAATGGCGAACATTCTGTTCTATGGGAAGCCTTACAGAACCGCTGATGACTACCATGATTTCTTTCAACGACTTAAGCGTGAAGCAGGAAAATATGCACCGATCATTGATGGAGGAAGCAAAGTTGCGCTGGACACGGTAACAATTGAACGGCTCCCATTTCCTGTTGTGTACTATCCAGGTTTATATGGTACATTTTTGGGATTCGCAGAAGATGTTGGGACTCCTGTATACTTCTGTGAATGTGAAAGAAAGGCAATCGAAAACTTCTTCAAATTGGAAGATATGACGATGGAACGACCGATTTCAAGCGATATGGCCGGCCTTGCTATGGAACTTGATTTCCCAAAGACGCTTATAGATGAGATTAAGGAAAGCCGATATGTCGTTGTTGGAGAGCATCTTCGTTTCAAAGAACGGTTATGTTTCCATTGCAACAAAACAATTCCAAAGAAAAAATATTGCCTGCCGATGTATGGGGAACAGTTTGCGCAAACATATGGATGGTATAAGAATCAGGAGTTCTATCATCTCGGATTAAGCCGTCGGTCACCTTGGAATAGCAAAATGATTGAGGAAGATTGTCCGCCACCAATTCAGGAAGCCCTAAAACAAATCATTGAGTTATCGATGAATGGAAACAATGGCAATGAGACACAACAACTGATTGCTGAACTTCGCAATGAGATAAACCGGACTGTAGAGAACTCGGCAAGAGAGAAGCTGGGCTTTAAGAAGATCGGTGAAGCATGGGTTTGCGAAACGATTATGTTTCATGTTTTAGAGGGCATATATGGCGAAAAAGCTGTTATAAGGCATTATAGGCCGGAATGGCTTGATGGTCTTGAGTTGGACGCATTTGTCCCTTCATCCAATATCGGGTTTGAATACCAGGGTATACAGCATTTTAAACCGGTAGAACACTGGGGAGGAAGCTGTAAGCTTGCTGTTCAACAACAGCATGACGCAAAGAAAAAGAAGCTCTGCAGTGAAAAAAGTGTTCACTTGGTTTGTATCAACTATGATGAGCCATTGACCAAAGAACATATTACACAAAGAATCTTTGAAGACGCAGGCGAATGGCATCCGGATCAAAGTATTCCGTACATGATGGAATGTATGGATGATCCTACGTTCTTCCTACATGAAACAGTGTTGATCTGGCCGACACTGGAAGAAGATAATGAAGGGAAACGGTTCAAGTACATGTTGAACCGTGGACATGATATTCATGGGGAAATACTGGAATTAACAGAAAACGAAATCACGATGAAAGCTGCTGATGGCAGCATTCATGATGGACACACTTTTCATATACGACCGATGAATGAAACGGATTTAGCACGTTACAGGTTCAAGCATCGAAGAAGAGACGGATGGCCACACAGCTTGCAGGAGCTGTTTGATGCGTATGTTGAGGAAACGAAATGGGTGTAGATAACTTGGAAAAGAATGAAGCAATTGTCCTGAATTGATCCCGGCAATGGCGGAAGCTTTCCAAAAAGCCGCGAGAATCCGTGATACGCGAAAAAACAACGCGAGTTGAACGAGTATAAAAAGGACAGCAAAGAGCGCCGGAAGCAATTTCCGGCGCTCTGATCATATCGGATAGGTTTTTTATGCCTGCTTCGCGCCGCATTCGGGGCAGAATTTGGCGGTGCGGGGGATGCGGCTGCCGCATTCGGAGCAGAACTTGGTTTCGCCCGCGGGAGCGGCGGCTTCGGCCCGCTGGGGAGCGGCCTGCTGGGCGGGAGCGGCGGCGGCCTGGGGATTGAACGCGCCCTGCATGGTCTGGGCCATCACGGCGCCCATACCCATGGTAGCGCCTAAGCCCGCCATGCCGTTGGGGTTGTTGGCGGCGTCGCGGATGGCTTCCGCGGCCTGGAACTGGGTGTACTGGTTCAGATCGCCCACCACGCCCATGGAGGTGCGCCGGTCCATGGCTTTTTCTACCTCATCGGGCAGGGAGATGTTTTCGATCACGAAGGTTTCCAGCTTAAGGCCCAAATTGGCGATGCGGGGGGACAGGCTCTGCAGGGCGAACTGGCCCAGTTCGTCGTAGTTGGCGGCCAGGTCCAGGGCGGGGATTTTGCTCTGGGCGATGGCGTCGGAAAGGCCGGAAACCAGGGTGCGCTTGATCTGCCCGGTCACGCCCTCCACGCTCATGTAGGCGTTGGTGCCGAAGGCTTCCTTCAGGAAAGCCACAGGATCGGCCACCCGGAAGGAATAGATGCCGTGGGCGCGCAGGCGCACCATGCCGAATTCGGCGTCCCGCATCATGACGGGATTGCTGGTGCCCCACTTCTGATCCAGGAACTGCTTGGTGTTGACGAAGTACACTTCGGCCTTGAAGGGGGAATTGAAGCCGTACTTCCAGGATTTGAGGGCGGTGAGGATGGGCATGTTCTGGGTTTTCAGCTCGTACCGGCCGGGGCCGAATACGTCGGCCAGTTCGCCCTCGTTCACCATAATGGCGACCTGGCTTTCGCGCACGGTCAACTGCGCGCCGTTCATGATTTCCTTGCCGTTGCGGTCATAGCGGAAAACCATGGTATCGCTGGAATCGTCCTTCCACTCGATCACGTCCACAAGTTGGCTGGTAAACACATCAAAAAGTCCCATGTTGATTCCTCCTTATCATGCTTCCTGCGCCTCGCGCAGCAAATCTTTCACGCTGGTCAGCCAAGCGGACTCGGTGACCATCATATCCAGGTCCAGATAATCCTTGATTTTCTGGATACTGTCCTGAATGTGGGCGTCGGTGCGGCGGCCAAGCTCTTCCGCCGTTTCGGGCTTCTGGCCGTGCATGGGCATGCATACGATGCGGATATGCCGGGGCGTGAGCACCGCCACGGCGTAATAAATCCCTTCCACATAGCGGCCAAAGAAATTATTGCGCAGGGCGCTTTCCAGCCGCTTCTGGGCGTGGCCCCGATGCTCGGCAAGGTAAACGTCGCCTTGGGGCATGTCGATTTCGTACAGGACACAGGGCTCGTCTAAGCTCACATGGGAGCGGACCAGCTTCAATTCCCGCTGCAGGCCGTCCCAATCCTGGATTTTTTCCGCCAGCAGATCATGGATCAGTTCGTCCCGCTGGATGGTGAGCATGGCTTCTTCGTCATAATATTCGTCGGCGTAGTCGGCATGCAGCCGGTCCAGCACGGATACGGTCTGCTTGAGCACGGTCCGCTGCTGTTCGCAATCGGTGCAGATTTGGAAAATGGGCAGGCTGGGCCGCCCGTAACGCAGGAATTTGGTCAGGGCCATGCCGTCCATGTTAAAAAATCGATAACCCACAGCGTCGATGGCCTTGGTGTTGAGCAGATCGATGGCTTCCTGGGGAGAGGACGCCATGTAAGGTACGCGGCAGTTCAGGTTGCCCCATGGGATCTGATCCCGGAACAGCGTGCGCAGGTCATCCCGGTCTGTTACCAGCAGCAGTTTGTACATAGTGCCTCCATCCTTCAGCAGAATCTGTGTCACCTTTCCGATTATAGCATAAAGCCCCCCCTGTGACAATTATTTTTTTGCGGAAAGGGGCGGTTTTTCGTGGAAAAATGACAGGATTTGACGGGCGGCTTACGGATGATAGAGCTTCTGCGTCTGATAACTGGGATCGCAGGTCAGGTTGATTTTCAGGCGGCGGAAAATGTTTTCATCCACGGGAGAGAGGATCACGGTGGAGTGGGCTTCGCAGCCTTCCAACTTTTTCAGCTGGCTCATCGCGTTCGCGGCGGCGGGGTCCTCGGCGGCGCAGATGGAAAGGGCCAGCAGAATTTCATCGGAGTGCAGGCGGGGATTGTGGTTGCCTAAGTATTCGCATTTCAGGGTTTGGATGGGCTCGATCACCGAGGGCGAAATCAGGTGCGCTTTTTTCTCGATGCCGCCCAAGGCTTTGGCCGCGTTCAGCACCACGGCGGCGGAGGGGCCCATCAGATCGCTGGTTTTGCCGGTGATGATCTGCCCGTCCGCCAACTGGATGGCCAGGGCGGGCGCGCCGGTCTCGCCCGCCCGGCGGCGGGCGGCGGCGATGACGGGGCGTTCGTCGTCGGTCAGGTTCATTTTCTGCATCAGCGATTCCAGCTTCTTCACCTCGGCGGGTTCCACCCTGCCCTGGCGCAGGCCGCAGCGCGCGCCGTAATACCGGCGGATGATTTCCTGGCGCGCGGCGGCGCGGCAGGCGTCGTCGTCGATGATGCATTTGCCCACCATGTTCACGCCCATGTCCGTGGGGGATTTATAGGGCGATTGGCCGTAAATGTATTCAAACAGGGCGTTGAGCACCGGGAAGATCTCCACATCCCGGTTGTAATTCACCGTGGTGATCCCATAGGCTTCCATGTGGAAGGGGTCGATCATGTTCACGTCGTCCAGGTCGGCGGTGGCGGCCTCATAGGCCACGTTCACCGGGTGGGTGAGGGGCAGGTTCCAGATGGGGAAAGTTTCAAACTTGGCGTAGCCCGCGTTGACGCCGCGCTGGTGTTCCTGGTACAATTGGCTTAAACACGTGGCCATTTTGCCGCTGCCGGGGCCGGGGGCCGTCACCAGCACCAGGGGCCTGGTGGTTTCGATATATTCATTGCGGCCAAAGCCCTCGTCGCTGACGATGTGCTTTACGTTATAGGGGTAGCCCTCGATGGGAAAATGGCGGTACACCTTCATGCCGAGGCTTTCCAAAAGCTGCTTGAAATGTACCGCGGCCCGCTGCTCCTGCCAGCGGGTCATCACCACGCTGCCCACGTACAGGCCGATGCCCCGGAAGGAATCGATCAGGCGCAGCACGTCGTTATCGTAAGTAATGCCAAGGTCGCCCCGCACCTTGCTTTTTTCGATATCGTCGGCGTTGATGGCGATCACCAGCTCCGCCTGATCCTTCAAATTCAGCAGCATGGACATTTTGCTGTCAGGCCGAAAGCCCGGCAGCACCCTGGAAGCGTGATAATCGTCAAACAGCTTGCCGCCTAACTCTAAGTACAGCTTGCCCCCAAAGGCGTCGATCCTTTCCCGGATATGCTGAGACTGCAAGGCCGTGTACTTGTCATGATCAAAACCGATGCGCATGGCTGGTCGCCCCCCTCTTTCGTTTTTGCCCACACCTGCGCATTATACCATGAGCGGGAGGGGGAAACAAGCGGGGAATGCATGTTTTTTGGTATACACTTGAAACCATTGCTTTCTTCTCCCAATTATGGTATACTACGGATAATGAAACTACAGCTTCACGATACGCAGGAAAGGGGTTTTTATCATGCGGATTCTGTCTGGTCAGTCTTTGCCCAATATGCCCTGGCAAGATAAGCCCGCCGGGTGCAAGGAAGCCATCTGGCGCTATTCCGGCAATCCCATCATCGGCCGGGACGGCAACAAGCGATCCAACAGCGTGTTCAACAGCGCGGTGGTACCCTTCGGGGACGGGTACGCGGGCGTGTTCCGGTGCGACAGCCGTTCCATCAGCATGGACCTGTTCGCCGGATTCTCCAAGGACGGCTATCATTGGCGGATCAACGACGAGCCCATCCAGTTCACCGGCGCGGACGCGGAAATCGCCCCCAGGGAATACCGCTACGACGCCCGCATCACCATGATGGACGGCAAATACTATGTGACTTGGTGCAACGGCTACCACGGCCCCACCATCGGCGTGGCCTGGACGGAGGATTTCAAAACCTTCCACCAGCTGGAAAACGCGTTCCTGCCCTTTAACCGCAACGGCGTGCTGTTCCCCCGGAAGGTGAACGGCATGTACATGATGCTTTCCCGCCCCTCGGACAACGGCCATACCCCCTTCGGCGATATTTATTTGAGCCAGTCCAAGGATTTGGAATTCTGGGGCCGCCATCGGTTCGTGTTCAGCACCGTCAAGAGCGACGCGTCCGCCTGGCAGTCCACCAAGGTAGGCCCCGGCCCCGCGCCCATTGAAACGGACGAGGGCTGGCTGCTGATCTACCACGGCGTCATCACCACCTGCAACGGCTTTGTGTACCGCATGGGCGCGGCCCTGCTGGACATCGAAAAGCCCTGGAAGGTAAAGTACCGCAGCAAGGATTATCTGATGGCCCCCTGGGAGCTGTACGAGTGCGTGGGCGACGTGCCCAACGTGGTGTTCCCCTGCGCCGCCCTGACCGATAAGGACACCGGCCGCATCGCCATTTATTACGGCTGCGCCGATACCGTCACCGGGCTTGCGTTCACCACGGTGGACGAGCTGGTCGGGTTTGCAAAGGAACACGCGCTCTGATGAGAGTTTGGAGTGTGGAGTTTTATATTGACGTTCAACTTCTCGAGTTTCATTCAGTGACCATAAAACCCGCTCAAATCATAACTCCACACTCCACTCTCCACACTCCGCACTGAAAAAGAGCTTTCAAGATAAAGGGGGAAATGTCTCAATGCCCATGTTTTTTCTGGATAAGCGGGCCCAGGTGATCTGCGACGAATTGAAGAAGGAATCCGTGCGCCAGAAGGTGCTGATCGAAAACTGGGAAGTGAAGGAAGGCAACTTCATCCGGCCCGAGGACGCCGCCGCGGCGGAAGCGCCCTTTGAACCCTTTGACTGCCGCACCATGCACTGGTACGGCCCGGATAAGCATTACTGGTTCCGCACCCAAATCACCGTGCCTGAATCCTTTGACGGCAAGCCCCTGTGGCTGAACGTGCGCACCCAGATCGAGGAATGGGACGACGCCAAGAACCCCCAGTTCCTTTTGTTCGTGGGCGAGGACGTGGCTCAGGGAATCGATATGAACCACCGGGACGTGCTGATTACCAAGAACGCTCAGGCAGGTCAAAAGTATTGGCTGAACCTGCAAAGCTACACAGGCACCCTCCACGGCGAATTCCGCCTGATGGTGGAAATGCGGGAAATCGATCCCGAGATCCGGGGCCTGTACTGGGATATCCAGGTGCCGCTGCAAGCTTTCTCCCGCATGAAGGAGGAAAGCCAGAGCCGGTTGGATATAACGCGGGTGATCAACGATACCGTGAACCTGTTGGACCTGCGCCATCCCTGTTCCGAGGAATACTATGCCAGCGTCCGTCAGGCTCGGGCGTACATCCAGAAGCACCTGTACGAAGAATTGGGCGGCCATGACGACGTGATCGCCACCTGCATCGGCCATACCCATATCGACGTGGCCTGGTGGTGGACCGTGGCCCAGACGAGGGAAAAGGTATGCCGGTCCTTTGCTACGGTCTTAAAGCTCATGGACGAATACCCCGATTACCGCTTCATGTCCAGCCAGCCCCAGCTGTACGCTTTCCTCAAGGAACGCCATCCCGAGCTGTTCGCCCAAATCAAGCAGCAGGTGCAGGCCGGGCGCTGGGAGCCGGAAGGCGGCATGTGGGTGGAGGCCGACACCAATCTGACCTCCGGCGAAAGCCTGATCCGCCAGTTCCTCCACGGAAAGAAGTTCTTTAAGGACGAATTCGGGGTGGACAACAAGATTTTGTGGCTGCCCGACGTGTTCGGCTATTCCGGCGCCCTGCCCCAGATCATGAAAATCTGCGGCATTGAATACTTCATGACCACCAAGCTGGCCTGGAACCAGTTCAATAAAATGCCCTACGATACCTTTATGTGGCGGGGCATCGACGGAACGGAAATCCTTTCCCACCTGATCACCACCTTGGGCGTGGGCCAGCCCGTCAGCAATTTCTTTACCACCTACAACGGCATGCTGCATCCCGATGCTATCATGGGCGGCTGGGAACGCTACCAGCAGAAGGACATCAACAACGATATCCTGATCTCCTACGGCTACGGCGACGGCGGCGGCGGCCCCACCCGTGAAATGCTGGAAACCTCCCGGCGCATGGAAAAGGGCGTCACCGGCATTCCCAAGGTGCGCCAGACCTTTGCCCGCACGTTCTTTGACGAGCTCAAGGATCGGGTGAAGGATAACAAGCGCCTGCCCACCTGGGAAGGAGAGCTGTACTTCGAGTACCACCGGGGCACCCTCACCTCCATCGGCCAGAACAAGCGGGGCAACCGCAAAGCGGAAATCGCCCTGATGGATCTGGAAACCATCGCCGCTTTGACCGGGGACTTGAAGGCGTACCCCACCGAGGCCCTGGACAGCCTTTGGAAAACCGTGCTCATCAATCAGTTCCACGACATTCTGCCCGGTTCCTCCATCCGGGAGGTGTACGAGGTCAGCAAGCTGGAATACGCCCAGGTGCAATCCGAAATCGCCAAGCTGGAAAAGGAGCGCCTGGCCCTGTTGGCCCCCGCCTCCGAAAACGTGACCGTGGTGAACA
Source organism: Clostridia bacterium (assembly GCA_017509065.1). Next base: position 12,420 of record JAFWQM010000043.1, on the reverse strand, counting down.
CCAAGGGCTTCGCCGCCGACGAGGTGGTGAACTTGGGCGCGGTGGACGCCGCTTCCCTGGTGGACGGGGAAGGCCGGGTATGGCCCGTGCAGCAGACGGAAGACGGCGCGGTGGCGTACTTGGAAAGCCTGCCCGCTAAGGGATACAGAATCTATGCGGTTTCCCAGGAACCCGCCGAGGAAAGCAATCCCTTCACCATCCAGGGAAACAGCATCGAAACGCCTTTCTATTCTGTGGACTTCGACGGCCAGGGCATGATCGTCCGGCTGTACGACAAGGAAGAGGAACGGGACGCCCTGGTGCCCGGTCAGCGCGGCAACCTCATGCGCATGTACGAGGACAAGCCCATTTACTTTGACGATTGGGACATTGATATCTACTATTCCGAAAAGGGCTGGGATGCCGACGATGTACGGCGCATGGAATGGACGGAGAAAGGCCCCGTCCGCGCCACCCTCCTGATCGAACGGGAAATCAGCGGCTGCGCCATCAAGCAGAATATTCACTTCTACGCCGATACCCGCCGCATCGACTTTGAAACCGTGCTGGACTGGCACGTGCACCAGCACATCCTGAAAGTCTACTTCCCCACCGCCGTGCACTCCGACGAAGCTACCTTCGACATCCAGTTCGGCAACGTGAAGCGCAAGATCCACACCAACACCAGCTGGGACTGGGCGCGGTTTGAAAGCTGCGGCCAGAAATGGGCGGACATTTCCGAGGGCCATTACGGCGTCAGCCTGCTCAATGACTGTAAATATGGCCATTCCGCCAAGGATGGCGTCCTATGCCTGACGCTGGTCAAGAGCGGCATCGAGCCCAACCCGGAATGCGACCAGGGCGAGCACCGCTTCACCTATTCTCTTTACCCCCACGCCGGGGACTGGCGCTGCGGCACCATCCCGGAGGCTTACTGCCTGAACCAGCCCGCCCACATTGTGCGCGGCGGACAGGCGGGAAACAGCTTCTCCTTAGCCGATACCGCCGACCAGAACGTGATGCTGGAAACCATCAAGCGCGCCGAGGACGGCGACGGCTGGATCGCCCGCGTCTACGAAACCGATAACGCCCGCACCAAGTCCGCCCTCTATTGGAACCGCCCCGTGGCCTCCGTGGAGGAATGCAACGGCCTGGAGGAAAAACAAGAGGAAGTTTCCTTCAATACGCTTGAAAAGGTTGGCGTGGAAATCCCCTTCGTCATTAAACCCTATGAGATTAAGTCCTTCCGGATTCGGGAGAAGTAATACGAGGCAGGGGGCTTCTTCAGCCCCGGTAGCCCTTACTTAGCGATAAAAATGTGATCTTAGTCCAGTTTACCGACAAAGCGGTAAAAAATCTCGATTTCCTGATCTTTGAAGCCCGGTGAGCTTTTCACCGGCTCATGGATCAGGATTTTTTCAATCAGGGTGTTCAGCAGTTCAGCGGTCAGTTCGGTGGGATATTCGTACTGTTTGACCAGATTGATCCACTTTTCCGCATCCTCGGCATTCTGGTGTTCTTTCTCCAACGACGCCCGAAGCTGGCTGATCTTGTCGTCGATCTCCTGCTGTTCTGCCTGATACTTCTGCGACAGCATCTTGAAGTTGTATTCCGTGATGCGCTCGTCAGCCCAATCGTCATACAGCTTCTTAAACCGGCGATCCACATCCTCTTTTCGCTTTTCCGCCTTTTTCAGTTCAGCAGCCTACTTTTTGAGGATAGCCTGCCTTTCCTGATCTGTTGTGCTGAGCAGCTTCTGCAAAAGTTCCTGTTCATCGGTATGGGCTTGTACCACCCAATACTGAATGCGGGATAGAATGTGGTAATACAGCACGTCATAGCGGATGGAATGAGAGGAGCATGTATCCGTGATCCGGCTGAACCTGCGGTATCTGCTGCAGTTGTAATAGCGATAGGTGGCGTGCGCCGTGATGGATGAAATTGCCATGGCCCTTCCACAATCAGCGCATTTCAGCAGACCGGCGAAGATTTGCGGTTCCGCATCCTTCATGGCCCTGCGGCGATTAGTGATCTGCTCCTGCACCTGCCAGAACACGTCCGCGTCGATGATCGGTTCGTGGGTGCCTTCCACCCGAAACCAATCATCAGCCGCTTTTTTCAACCGTTTTTTGTTCTTGTAGGAGACAGTGCTTTGCTTGTTGTGGATGCTGTTGCCGATGTAGGTTTCATCCTTCAGAATGTCGCTGACCACTGAGATCGACCATGCATAGGCTTTCTCCGGCGGAGCATCCCGATAGATGTTGGCGTATAGGCCGGATCGCTGATAGGCTGTATAGCCGGGCGTCGGAATTTTCTCCTTTGCCAATGCCTGGGCGATTCGCTTTGTGCCCGCGCCATGCGCCGCCATATCAAACATCTTCTCAATGACCCAGCGGTTTTCCTCATCCACGATGATGTGATTTTTATGCTCTGGGTCTTTGATATACCCAAAGGGCGGTTTGGTGGCGGTACACTCTCCTGCCGCGTGCTTGGCATGGATAGCGGCCTTGACCTTGCGGCTTGTGTCCTTTGCCCAAAACTCATTAGAGAGTTTTCCTTTAAGAAGGGATATTGTCTTTATCCAATGTACCCTACGAATTTGTAATGAATCCTGATATCCCGTTCTTTCTGTCCATCCACGATGCGAACCGCGCCAATTTCGATTTTGTCGATCAGGCGAAGAATGGTTTCCCGATCAAGGCTTTCCACACTTTGATACTGCCGGATCAGATCAGCCCATGCCTTGGCGTCATTCTCAACAGCCCGAGTATCTTCCATTTGCTGCTCCAAAGCGCTCAACTGATTCGCCTTTTCGGTGCGCTCTGCCTGATACTTGTTCAGCAGTTCCACACAGACGGCCTCCGGGATCGCCCCTTTCACCTTATCTTCATAGGTGGCGGAAATCAGCTTCTCCAACTCTGCCAAGCGCTTTGCCAGTGCCTTGGCAGTTTTTTTGACGGCTGCTGTTTCCTGGGAAGAAAGGCTCTGCATCTTTTCCGTGATCTTTTCTACCACGGCTTTTTCGTCGATGCTTACCAGCTCTGCTTTCATACGGATATCCGCAAGCACAACCTTCATCAAAGCGGTTTCATAGATGTTGTGCGTTGAACAGGCGGTTCGTCCGCTCATGGAGTATTTGCCGCACACATACGAACTGTAGGCTGCGACAGTGCCATTCTTCCGTTTGTGATGTTCCGACTGATGGCGCAGTGCATAGCCGCAATCCATACAGAACAGCAAGCCGCCGAATGTGCTGACTCCTTCTCCTGACCTGTCCCTGGGATGGGTATGCATCTGGTCGATCTGCACCGCCAGATTCCAAGTGTCCTGATCAATGATCGGTTCATGCGTATTCTCGACCCGAATCCACTGATCTTTCGGCTTGTCGATCTGTTTGTGATCCTTATAGGATACCGTACCGCGTTTGTTCTGCACCATATGGCCCAAGTATACCTCGTTGCGAACGATCTTTTTCACCGTTTCCGTGTTCCAGAATCCGTTTTTGCGGCGTGGATTAGATCGCCCCAGCAACTGATACCAGTAATCCCTTGGGGGAACGATCCCTTCCTCGTTCAACTTCTGGGCAATTGCCCGATATCCGATCCCTGTAAGACGCAGGGAAAAGACTTTTCGTACAATCGCGGCTGCCGGTTCGTCGATGATGAAATGATGCGTGTCCGCAGGGTCCTTGATGTAACCGTATGGCGCGTAACAACCGATGTATTTCCCGGTCTTGCACGTGGACTGTCGAACCGCCTTGATCTTGCTGCTGGTATCGCGAGCGTAAAAATCGTTCATCACATTCTTGAAAATGGCCAGCATTTCGTTGTTGTGCTGAAGCGTATCCACGCCGTCGTTCAGCGCAATAAACCGGCAGTTCAGAGAAGGAAAAATCACGTCGATGAATTTTCCCGTCTCGATGTAATCCCTTCCGAAGCGGCTTAGGTCCTTTACGATCACCAGATTGATCTTTCCGGCCCGAACGTCGGAAATCATGGCGTTCAGGCCGGGCCGGTCAAATGTAGTTCCGCTGACGCCGTCGTCCACGTAGGTTTGGACGAGCCGCCAGCCTTGTTCCTGTACATAGCGGGTCAGCAGTACCCGCTGATTCTCGATGGACACGCTCTCCCCGATTCGTTCATCGTCACGGGAAAGTCTGCAATAGATGCCTGCGTTATACGTTTGCGTCATCTTTCTTTATCCTCCCGATGCGCAGCATAACGGCAGATCGCTTTAGGATGCTTATATTATACCGCAATTTCGTTCCCCTCGCAATCTTGATTATGGACGTTTTCAGCTTTTTTCGGCTGCGTCTTCTGTTGGGATGCTTTCGTAACGATCAAATCTTCCATCAGGTTTTGAAAACTCTTTTCGCCGTCAAAAATGCTGTGGATTTTGTATTTGGTTCCCTTAATTGTTATCTCACTGTACGTGTTCAGCGGGCGGATAATGGTGGGTGTGCCGCACATAACGCTCCTTCCTGAAAGATGTAACAACATAAGTGTTTTTCATAACATTCTGTCTCCATTTCTTTCTGCGCTTACCGCGCTTTTTATCGAACCGTGATATTATGGTTCTGTTTATTTTGTACTTCCGTTTCTCTGACCCTCTGCTGCGTAACCTGACGCAGTTGTTCCTCGATGGTCATTCGATGTTCTGGTACTTCTTCGGTTTCCATGACCGTTTTGATGCAATACTGAATGCGGCCAATCAGATCAGGATCAATATCCTGGTTTTCCAGTACGTCGGACAGTTTTGTCCGTTGTGCTTCCAAACCTTTCAATTCGCAGATGAGCTTATCCTTGTCGGTGGCCTGTATCCCATTGGCTTTCAAATACTTCACCGCTTTGACGTAAGCCGCGATTTCGTCCTTGTTGGCTTCCGCATATTTCTTTTTGACAAAATCAAACCCGCGCTTACTCTGCAAGTAGATCGGCTGGTTCTTTTCAAAGGCGGAGATATGCTTGAGCGCCGTTTGGATTTTCCTGATTTCCCGGTTCACGGTGTTCAGTTCTGAAAAGATCGCTTTCTTTTCCTCAATGAACCGCTGAAAATCGTCCAGGGTGCGGATATTGTGTTCCGTCATCCAGCAGAACACGGACGACATGAATTTCAGGTCGTTGACGCCAGCCGTTTCTTTTGATTTCCGGCTCCAATCAGCACGGCCTTGCTTACGCAATTCTACAAAGCGAATCACAAAATCATAGATCGTAGGCTGAGGTTTTTCCGGTTCTGTCAGTTTTTGCAATACTGCTTTCTTTTCCTTGAGCCATTTCCCAACGGAATAGAGCAGTTCCTTCAGGCGTTTCAGAATCCGATTGTGCTCTTTGATTGCTCGGTTGTAGCTTCCGATTTCCGTTTGGATCCCTTTCTGCTCCAGGTGGGAAACAGCGGGGCCGAGGTGAATCGTCGGCGCTTCTTCTTTTCCCTGTCGGGCATAGGAACGAAGGTCGATTCGCTCCGGTCTTTCTGCTCGTTCCAGATATAAATTCACAAGATCAGCCCACGCCGTCCGCCAGATTTCCGCTTTGCTGGGATCGTTCCAGTCCACGGTGTTTTCCTTGTGGCTTTTGTAATTGCCGGAAGGCAATCGGATGCGTTCTCCGTTTGCGTCCAGATCATAAACTTTTCTTGCTTTCGGCAGCCACTGGCCCTGCTCGTCCATGGCGCGCATGGTGAGCATGATGTGAGCGTGAGGGTTGCCGTCCCCTTTGTCATGGATGGCGTAATCGGCGATCATGCCTTTAGAGACAAATTGCTGCTGGCAAAACTCCCGGATCAGCGGTTCATACTGCTCTTTCGGCAGTTCTCGCGGTAGGGCAATGATGAAACCCCGGGCAAGCTGGGCGTTCCATTGCTTTTCCGATTTTTCTACGGCATTCCATAAAGTCTGACGGTCTGCATATTCCTTCGGCGCGTGAGGCGGGAGCAGGATCCCTTTTGCCAAAACCTCATGGGCTTTATAGGCATAATTCTTGGTTCTTTGGTCATATTCGCTGAACAATTTCTCTCCGCTTTGATAAGCGGCCCCGGCAACGGCGGATTGACCTTTGCTCCGCTGCCGGATGGTAATGCTGAAATGTGGGCAGGCGATCTTTTCCTCACCGTCCTTTCTCTTTGGGGTAGCCGGTTTACCGGCGCAGGGGCTTGTCCCTGTTGCAGGATGTTCCGCAGAACATCCTGCTCAAAGTGGAGGCGGAAGCCGGAACGTCCGCCTCGCAGAGCGCAATGGCACCGGGCAAACGGTGTATAATTGCGCCCTGCTACCAGGGACGTTCTTACTCTGAATCGGCTTTTTCATGGCTCGTTTCCCCGGTCATTCCCTGAATTGCTTCCTTAATAAAGGCAGTTTCTTCGTCCTTAACTAACAGACTGTTGAAAGCGATTTTCAACAGTTGAAATACCTGATCATCCGTCAAAAGAAGTGGCTTTCTCATAAATGATTCCAGCATCGCTCCTCGGGTGAACAGCCGGTGATTCCGCTTTTTCCGGTCAAGCCCCGTTTTCTCTCTGTGAAGGATTTTCATCTGATCGGCGTAACGCTTTTCTTTCTGTTCCGCAACAGTGATCCGTTCTTCCAGTTTGCTTCTTTCCTGCTCACGGCTCATGGCTTTCCTCCGACGTGATCCCCGAATCATCGGTTTCTTCGGTTTGTACGGAATTGCTTGGTTTCCGTGCGGCAATCAGTTCTGCCAATTTGCTTTGAAAAAAGCTGCTGCGGAACATGATTTCCAGCAGATATGAAATATCTCCATCTGTCAATTTCAAAGGCTCTTTCAAAAACGATTCCAGAATCTTTCCACGTCTGCAAAGCCTTTCGTTTTCCGCCTGTTCCGTCAACAATTTTTTCTTGGCCTGCAATACTTTCTTTTCTTCTTTCGTTTTTTGTAGGCGGACTTCCGTCCGCTTCAAGTGTTCTTCAATTTTGCTGCTTTTCACGGTTCTATTTTTCCTCCGTCCGTCATAAAATGATTATGATTGCCTTTGTCCGGCGAATCCTTTTTGTCAGCCCGCGCGCTGCTGACGGATATAAATTTATCACGAAAAAAGGCCACGTGCCGTATATCCAAAAGGTTGGAAAAACGGGCGAAAAGCAGGAAAATTCCACGCTTATGGAAAACAATAAAATGAACGAAAAACACAGGAGAGATTGAAAAATGCTAACGATTCAAGAGAGATTGGGAGACTTACGGGCAAAACGTGGATTGAAATTTGAACAGCTTGCCGATGAAACCGGGCTTTCCAAATCGGCACTGCAGCAGTACGAAAACAACGAATTCAAAGACATCAGCCATTATGCCATTATCAAACTGGCAAAATATTATGATGTTAGTACGGATTATCTGCTCGGTCTTTCAGAAACAAAAAAATACGCTTCCGACGACATCAACAGTCTCAAGTTGAGCGATGAATTAATCGACATATTGCAGCAGGGAAAGATCAACATTCCTTTATTTTGCGAACTGGCAGCGCACAAGGATTTCCCCAAATTACTGGCAGATATTGAAATTTATGTGAATCGATTTGCAACGAAGATGATCGGTTTCCTGAATTCCTATGTGGATGCTGGCCGGGCTCAGATCATGCAGCAAAATAAAGCTGAAAACCAGGATAGTATTCTGTACTTGCTGAAAAATATGGATATTGACGAAGGAAACTATTTTGATCGCCGGATACATGATGACATGGACGAAATCATCAAGGATATGCGGGAAAAGCACAAGGGACGCAGCGAAAGCGCGTCTGATGATCCGCAATACGATCCTGTGAGGGTAATGGAAAGTGTCTTTGATGATCTTGCCAGTTTCAAAGGCAGCCCTTCTGAAAGAGCCGTCATGATTTTCTGCAAGCAGAATCAAATCATTTATTCCAAACTGACCGATGAAGAAAAACTGTGGCTGCTCAAAATCATGGATAAATCCAAATTGATGAAAAGATTGGTGTCACAGAGGGGAAAGAAAAAATAGGCATGTACAAAACGCGAAAATTCTGGATATTATTGTATAGGATGAAATGCATAATTTTTTTCTTTTTTTGAAAACCATTTGCCCTTCTGCTTCGTCAGATAGATGGAACTTGCTTCAAGCGCTGGCAAGGAATCAACTGCGGCAGGCGGACGCGCCGGGCCGCACCGAAAATACCAAAGGGGAACGATGTCGTGAATGCTGTGACGTTTCAAGCGGAGGTCAGGCGGATCGAGAAGCTGTTATACCATATCGCGTGGACGCACCTGGGAAACGATCAGGACGCCGAAGACGCGGTACAGGAAGCATTGATCAAGGCCTGGATAAAACGGGATTCGCTGCGGGATGAAAAGCAATTCAAGCCCTGGCTCGCACGGATTTTGTCAAACCAGTGCAGGGATATGCTGCGAAAACGCAAAAAATGGAGCTTCTATCCCCTGATGGAGGATACAGCCCAGGTTGAGATGCCGCCCATCGAAAATCCGGTATTGGAAGCCATTCAAAAAATGAAACCGGAATATCGGGCTCTGATGACGCTCTACTATCTGGACGGCTGCTCCATGCGGGAATTGTCGGAGATAACAGGGGTGCCACAAGGAACGGTCAAAACCCGCATACGAAACGCACGGAAACAGCTCAGCAAGACGCTCCTCATTGAATGGGAGGACGAAGTATGAACAGCAGGGAATTTCAAAAGCAACTGACATCGGCCATCCCCGACGTGCCGGAGCATTTTCACAATCGGATGGAAATGACGCTGGCAAGCATCGTCAATCAGGAGGCAAATATGAAAGAAAGCACGAAGAAAGCGATCAGAACGGCAGGTCGATTCTCATCCCGTACTGTGGCACTGGCCTTGGCGCTGATGATGGCGGTAAGCGCCGTCGCCCTGGCTGCCACCCAATGGCATGTATTCGATAATCTGTCCTTCCTTACCGGCAAGCAGACGCCTAAAAACGCCGACACGCTGATGCAGGCCAATCTGTATCAGGATACTGTGAACAATGTGGAAATCACCGTGAAGGAAGCGGGCTATGACGGGCGCACGCTGCTGCTGCAATACAGCTACCGGATGCTGGATGTGGACAAAACCTTTAGCCCGGATGGCGTGCGGGAAGAAGATTTGCAGCTGCTTTCCGACCATCACGTGGGCTGGTGGATCGACCATATCTGGTTCAATGGCAGGGCCATGAATATGCCTGAAAACTCCGGCGCGATGGAAAGCGGAACAGGCGTGCCCGGTGAAATCGAAATCACGGAATACTGGCGGCTGGACAACGAGGGTTTCATGCTGACCGGTCCCGTGGAAATCAGCCTTCCCATCGGCGAAATCCAGAGCCTTTCGGATTACAGCCGGATCAACCATCCCGAAAAATACGATGTGGACGGCACCTTGAAGCTGCCGGAAAAGGGCATGGTCACCTTCACCTTCGACGCCAGGGATGCTCTTTCCAAGGTCACTACGCTCCGGCCCAATGTGGAAAAGGTGCTGCCCAACGTGACCGCTAAGGTCACGGAAGCGGCGTTCACGCCCCTCATGACCTACATCACCCTGAATTTGAAGGTCAATCCCGATGCGATGGCCGCCTACATCCAGGAAAATGGGGCTGGTCACAAGGATGAAAACGGTCAGGTGATCTTTCCCTATAGCGCCATGGATGTGCTCGGCGAATGGATCATGAGCTTAGAGCTGGTGGACGGCAGCGGCGCGCTCCTGTTCCCCGGCCATTGCGGTCAGAACGGCTACGGCAACGAAAGGGCGGAATTCCTGTACCCCTATATCGAAACCATCCCCAGCGAACTGTATCTTGCGCCTATCAAAGACGGTGCTGCGGATATGACCCAGGCCGTGCAGGTCAAGTAACAACGAACATACCGGGAGGGCATGGGACAGCCTGTGCCCTCCTTTTCTGCGGATTGGAGGCTGTTGATGAAACGAATCATATCTTTTCTTTTGCTTCTTTTACTGTTTTTCCCAGAAAATAGCCGGGCAGAAACAGAATACTTTACCATGCGGGAAGTGTATGACGAGGTCGCATCCCAATACCCCGACGGCTGGCATGAAACGATCCAGACGAAATGGCGCACTGTCGAAATCCATACCCCGGTGATCGTGCCGGACGCGGACAAATGCCCCGTCCTGGCGCTGCAATTAATGGCCGATCATCCTGATCTTGCCGCACTGCCGGGAGAAGGCTGGAAGGATGAAACAACTGCCGACAGTTGGGTGCGTGCCTCCAGATCGGACACGGAAGCGGCACCCGGCACGAAAAACTCCGAGATCGATGCTCACCATTTTTACGCCCCGGTGGATCTGGATATGGCGTGGGATGGTTTCGGCGGGAAAACCCTGGGCGAACTGATCCGGGAAGGCGGCGAGGTGCTGGCATTATCCTGCGGTGAGAAATACAGTTGGGATTTAGCGCATCTTTACGACGTGATGTTCAACACCCGCACCCGGGGCAGAGAAACCTGGACCACCGGCCTTTCCATTTCGGCTTACCAGACCTTCCACGGCATTCCCTATTTCCACAGTATCAGCTATTATCTCCATTACGACATTGACCGTCAAAACGTCCCCTATACAAACGTGCTGTATCAGGTCAGCCCCTTTGGAAGCATTCACTTCGTGTACCACGCTGTCCAGGCGGAAGTGATGGAAGAAGATATTCCTCTGTGCGGCTTTGAAGCCGTCAAAAGCGAGCTGCGCAAGGAAATCGACGCGGGGCACATCCGGAACATCCTGGAAATCCGCTTCGGCTATACCTCGGCCAATCGCAGCAAGGATGCAAACGATCCTGTCAGCGTCACCCGGCCTGTGTGGCAGGTGGAGGCGTGGTGGTGCAATAAGGGCGTGTCGGAAATGAAGCCAGACGATCCTGATTATCCCTCCAATAGCAGGGGAAAGCGGGAATGTGTGCGCATGATCTTTGACGCTCAAACTGGGAAAATAATCAGTATGGTCGGGGACGCGCTGCCCGCACAGAAGCGGATCAAGGATATTGGTTATTTCCAGGGTTATCTCACATGGGAGGATGTGAAAAAATGAAGAGGTTGATTGTCTGGATGCTGATGTTGATGATGCTTCCCGTAGGGCCGGCCTTCGCAAAGGAGAAGGATTGGACCCCATGGATACGTCCAGGACACGCAGCGACGCGCCGGAAATTGTTCCCTGGAAGAAGCAGGATTCAGTAATTATTCATCAAAATACTTTGCTTGTATTTTTTTCTGATTTCGCGTATAATGTCGATGGAAACGAAAGCTGTTCAGGGAGGAAATTATGGTCAAGCCCATCGAACAACTGACTATCACGGATGATTTTATGTTCGGGGCAGTGATGCGGGACCCAAAGCTGTTAAAGCCGTTGCTGGAAATGATCTTAGGCGTAAAAATCCAGCGGATCGAATACCCCGAGCTGCAAAAAACCTTGAACGAACGCTATACCTCCAAGAGCATCCGCCTGGATGTGTACGTGGCGGATGAGGTCGGAACCGTCTACAACGTTGAAATTCAAACCTCCGATAAAAAGCACCTGCCCCGACGGACCCGCTATTATCAGGGCATGATCGACCTGCACATTCTTGAAAAGGACGAGGATTACACGGCGCTCCAGCGCAGCTTCGTCATTTTCATCTGCACCTATGACCCCTTCGGTCAGGGAAGATGGGTGTATACCTTCGAGAATCTTTGCCGCGAGAACCCAGCCATCGCGTTGAGGGACGGCGCGACCAAGGCCATTCTCAACACCAAGGGCAGCGTAGGCGAAATCAGCGAGGACATGAAATCCCTGCTTCGCTACATGGAGGGCTCCGCGCCCGATAACGACTATACAAGGATGCTGGATCAGGCTGTGAAAGAAGTGCGCTCGGACGACAAGTGGAGGAGGGAGTATATGGTACTCGTTGAACGTGACAGGGAAAACAGAAGATTGGGAGAACGCAGAATCAAAGTTTCTCAAGCAAGAGCTTTTAGAAACGATTTTTCGCCTGAACAACTCGCAAAAATCACGTTTTTCCCACCCTATATGCTAAAAAAAGTGCTGGACACCATCGATGCCCATCCGGATTGGGATGATGAAAAAATCGCCGAAACAATTGATTTTGAATGATCTTCCTCCATGAAGCGTCCCGCAATGGGGCGCTTCTTTTTTTCCATTCGTAATTTTTTTATAAATTCTTCATGTTTTTGGCATATAATATGCAAAAATAGCATTGACAGACGCGATTGTGTATGCTACAATTTACAATTGCACCAGTATCGGATGAGTGCGCCTTTTTTCCCGTGTCCCGCGCCCTGGAAAGGCAAAAAAATCCAGGGATCAGGGGTAGGGGAAATATGCGCTTTTTCCGGCGTCTGGGAGCAATAAAGGGGTGATAGCTTTATGGTGCACGAGGTCCAAATGGGGAAGCTGCGCAAGCGGATGAGCTTCTCGCGCATCGACGAGGTACTGGACATGCCCAACCTGATCGAGGTGCAG
>JAFWQM010000042.1 GCA_017509065.1 Clostridia bacterium | reverse complement strand
GGTTCCCGTCTCCCACCTCATAGGCCAGCGGAATCGGGTTGCAGCCGCCCTTGAAGCCGATGGTGTTGATGTTCATGACCACGTCGCAGCGCTTGCAGATCACCTGACCGCTGCGCTCGAAGTAACCGGCGTTGCCGCACACCTCGCAGGCGTCCAGACCCACGCCGAAGGACGCGGAACCCGGCTTTTTTACTACGATCCAGCGGACATTGATATTTTTCTCCGTTTTATATTCAAAGCGGTGCAGATGCCCGTCGCTGACATTTTCGATGGGCACCAGGATGACGCCCGCTTCCTGATCCACGGTATAGCTTTCCGGGGCGGATAATTCCACCTGTTTGGTATCGTTGGTTTTGACCACGGTCATGATCACTGTACAGAGCGCCACGCATACCAGCACGCCCGCGGCCACGCGCCGCCAGTGCCTGTTCCGGGCTTTCAGCTTGCGGTGCTGGGCGGGATTGTCGTAAGGCTCTTTGATGATCGTGCCCTGGCGGAACAGAAGCACGGCCAGCAGCACGGCGATTCCCGCCATGACCCAGATGAACAGCATGGCGTGGCTGGCGGTAAACATCATCCAATCGCCGATCCAGCCAAAGGCCCCGGCAGAATATTTTACGGGCCATTTCAGCCACTTGGCCCGGTTTACCCATGGCACGAAGAAACGCCCGAAGCAGTAAACAGCGAAGGAAAGCAAGCCCGCGTTCACCAGCACAGGAAGCGCTCCGTAAGGCTTTATATACAGTGCGCAGCGGGAAAGCAGGCGCGAATAGACGAACAGCAGCACCAGCGCGCCCAGCCATCCGGTCATGCGCACCAGATAATAGGATGAAAGATACCCTTGCCCCATGGTGTTGAAGCTGAACGGATACAGCAGCACGCCGGGCAGGGAATAGAAAATCAGCGTTGCGGAATAAAGGGCGCCCGCAAGGCTGAGCAGCGTGCCGCCCGCTGCCGTTCTCCGGTTTTCCTTTCGGCCAAACAGGATCGTCAGCAGCAGGATCAGCAGGGTCAATGCCAGGAGCACGGCGTAGATATAATGATTCCAATGGCTGGAGATAATCAGGTTGGTATTGTATTTGACGATTGCCAGGGCGACGGAAGCGAGCACACCCACCCCCAAAGCGATCCCATGGATGAGCCGTCCCCTGCGGCCAAACAGCCGGGACAGCAGGATGTGGATCAGGGTGGTCAGGGTGACAGCCAGAAACAAGTCCTGCGTCACCATCCAGAGATACTTGAACACAGCATAACCTCCGAATATTCAGAGTTCATAAACGTGCGTAATGCTGGCGCGTCCTCCCCCGCGGAAGACACGCCAGCAATCGTTTGCCGAATCAACCCCATTCGGCTTTCTTGGAGGGGGACGAACCGCCGATGACCGCCAGTGGCGGGAATCTCATCGGCGGTGAGATCAGCCGAAAGGGAGCAATCTCCGCATGAAGCGGAGTTGCGACCATTGAGGCTGCGGACCTGGGGGGAACCGCTCTTTGGCCTCCAAAGAGCGGTTCCCCCGGAATACTCCTTACCACTCCTTAACGAACTTCCAGCCGGTCCAGGTAGCCACAAGAGGCTCAGTCCAGAAGCCGTCCTTGGCTTCTACGCCGGTCTCAGCGTCCACGTGAAGCAGATAGCCGTTCTCCGCGGGGCTCTTGATGTACAGGGTGATGGTGTACTCGCCCTCGGCCAGGGGGATGTTGTTGCCATAGTGGGGGCCATCGCTGGCAGCCATGGGCATCATGGAGCCGGAATAGACTTCCTTGCCGTCAAGATCCTTGATCACGAAGTCAATGCTCAGATAGGGCACCCAGCCGTCCACGGGGAAACCATAGGGATTCTCATTGGCGGTCAGGTCCACTTCGATGTGCAGGTCGCTTCCTTCCTTGGGCGTCGCGTTTTCAGTGGGAGCCATATCCACAGGCTGGAAATACACCATGGCCATGGTCATGAAGCCAACTTCCTGTTCACCTTCCACGCCCAGTTCATATTCATCGAAACCGGCTTCTTCTTCGGCGAGACCGAAAGCGGACATGCTCATCAGCATTATAGCGGCCAGCAGCAGGGCAAGAAACTTTTTCATGGTAGAAAATCCTCCTACAAAATTTTGTATATCCTGCGCGGGCTGCGCGGGGCAGCGACGCGGGGGTATCGTTATGACTTGGCAAACTGTTTTTTCAGGGCGTCTATTTTGCCCCGATAGTGCGCCACCAGGAACGTGATCAGCAGGATGACGGCAAGAATCAACTGTGGCAGCAGCGTTTCCAGCCAGGGATAAATGCCAAAAATCTGGATCACGTCGTTTTCCGGGATGCCGGGCACATTCAGCGTCAGGTCGAACACATTGCCTTCGGCCAGTTCCTTGATGCCGCTGCCCAGGAAAGAAACGCACATCACAGCCATCAAAATGGAAGTGGCGGTAAAGAACACCTTGATGGGCAGCTTAATGGACAGCTTGGTGATGGCCAGGTACACGAACACCAGCAGCACACAGCCCGCGCCGAAACCTGCCCATACCATGCCGGGATTGCCCTCGGTCAGCATCGGCTGATAGAACAGCACCACTTCCGCGCCTTCCCGGAATACGGAGAGGAAAGCAGTGAAAGCGAGGGCAAAGGCGCTGCCCTGCTCCACAGAGCTTTGAACCTTCCCGTCGATATAGCGGCTCCAGGAGGCGGCTTCCGCTTTGGAGATCATCCAGTTGCTCACATAGAACAGCACGCAAACGGCGATCAATGCGGTAATGCCCTCGATCACTTCCTGTGCCAGTCCCGCGCCTACGAACGCCTGCTTGGCCCAGGCCAATACAGCGGCAGCAGCAAAGCTGGCAATCACGCCGCATATCGCGCCGATGTAGACGTTTTTCAGGCTCCTGCTGGTGCCGCTCTTGGTCAGGTAGGCGATGATCGCGGCAATGACCAGAATGGCTTCCAGCCCTTCGCGCACGATGATGCCGAACGCGCCAAGGAACGTGAGCAGCCGGGGATCGCTTTGTTTGGTTTCTTCCTGTGTCTCGGCGATTGTTTCTCCGGTTTCTGCCGTAAGGGCAGCTTTCGCTTCCGCTTCCTGATTGTCCAGCGTCTTTGCCAGTTTCAGCACCAGGTTCTTCGCACCGTCAGTGGTGGTGCGGTATTTATTCTTCTGATATTTGGTTTCGCCGGAGGCAATGAGGGTGCGCAGGTCGGAGAAATAGCCGTCCATCTTCTGCCGGTCTTTCAGGGAGAGATCGGTATAGATTTTGTGGCTCAGGCCGGACTCCTCATAGACGGAGTAGAACGCGGTGTTCAGGTTATCGCTGGCCGCCTCGAAGTCCTTGTCCAGGTAGCCCATGTAAGCGGTGTCCAGGCCCTCCTTTACCAGCGTGGCCGCCTCGTACCAATTAGCGTACTTCATGGCGGCGTTGGGGTCGGCGGAGTATTCGGGATAGGGGTCAGTGGATACCAGCTCTCCCCGCTTGTAATACTTGTTTTCGCTCTGTACGCCCCCTTGCATGGCTGCCAGCTTGTTTCCGTCCTCCCGGATCATGGCTTTCAGCTTCAAAAGGGCGCTGCGCACGGACACGACTGTTTCCTGATCGGTATTGTCTTTCTTCACCGCGGCCTTGCAGGCGGAAAACTGCATTTCCACAGCGTTCTTGCGGTTGCCGGACACATAGCTCATGGTCTGGCGCTCAAAACCGGTGGTTTCATATACCCGGAAGTAGGCGTTGCTCACGTCGTTATAGGCGGTCTGAGCGTCACCGTCCAGATAGGCTTCAAAGGCCGCGTCCAGGTATTTGTCAATCTCGTCCGCAGCTTCCGCCCAGCGGGTGGAGGCGCTCTCCTCCGCCAGAGAGGGGATAGCGGGCAGCATCATAATCATCAGTAAAAAACAGCAAAGCAGCCGTTTCCATCCTTGTCTTTCCATCACCAGGAACTTCCTTTCTGTTCTGACTAAACGCGCCTGCCGGGGTATCAGCGAATGATGATCGGCATTAGGCACATCTAACCCGGCATTTATATTAGCACATTCTAACTTCCTTCGCTATTCTGATATTGACCGGCTTTTGCTTGATATTGACTGATTTGAAAAATCCCTTGGCAACGGAGTTAGAATATGCTAATATATTAGTAAGCCATGACTAACCGCAGGAAAGAAGGGACTTGAATGGACGAAGGAGGAATGACGCCTACCTCCTCTTCTCACGCAGCGCATACGGGAAAGAGGCTTGTTTCCGCTGCTGAAAACTATCTTGCCCTGCACAGCGCGGAAAAGTTTTCCCTTCAGGAAATCGCCAATGCCTTGTATATCAACGGCAGCTATCTGCTGCGTGTTTACAAAGCCCATACGGGCCATACCCTTCTATGGTATCACAGCCATCTTCGCTGCGAAAAAGCGAAAGAACTGCTGAAGGAAAGCGACCTGAGCATTTCAGAAATCGGCGAAACGGTGGGCTTCGTTTCATCCGCGCATTTTTCCCACGTGTTCAAAAAAATGACGGGAATGACCCCGTCAGACTGGCGTCTTTTATCCAGCAATCTGCCGCCGAAGGAGAGAGAATAATCATGGCTATCAGCGCCGCTATGGAGCGTTACCTGTACGCGATCCTGCTGCTGAAAAAGAAGTACTGCTGCGTCCGTTCCGTGGATGTGGCGCATTATTTGAAATGTACCAAGCCCTCCGTCAGCGTTATCGTCAATAAATTGATCAGAGAAGGGCTTCTGGTCATGGAAGAAGACGGAAATTTGGAAATAACGAACCAGGGAAATGAATATATCCAGTCACGGCAGGATCGGAGCATCTATTTTCAGCAGATGCTTGAAGCCGCAGGTATCGATCCTGATATTGCAGAAACAGAAGCTTTTTCCCTGGCAAAAGCCATTCAGCCGGACACGTTTGAGGCGCTGAAAAAGTATTTATCAAACGCTCTATGAGCTTTTTACGGAAAACAGCTCCCGAAGTCCATAAAGGGTTTCGGGAGCTTTCACATTGCGCACGGTTTTATTCATGCGTGGTTCTGCAGAATGGACAGGATCATCTTCTGAAACAAAAAGCATGTGCCATGATGCCGCATAGCACACGCTCTTTAGGAGAAGGCAGGAGGCGCATGATTTCTTTGGAAAACATGCTTTTGGATGTTAGAAATAACTAACCCCGCTTATAGCATATAATGCCTCCAACTGATTGTCAAGAAGAAAAGATTGGAAAAACAATTCGTGAACAATGATGTCCGTTACTTTACGCACCGGAAGATCCCTTCCGCCCGGACGGCGTGTACCTTAACCTCTCGATATATGCCCTTCAATCTGCTTTCCAGGCTCTCCTTCGTTTCAAACGGCGGGGTAAAGAAGCCCTTTGGTACATACATCTTCTTCACAAAGAAATCCGTCCGGGCAAATTCGCTCGCGATATAAAAGCAGCCGCAGAAAACGCCGCCTTTTCTGAGCACACGGAGGGTCTCCCGATAGGCTGCTTCCTTATCGGGAAAGGCGTGAAAACCGTTCAGGGAAAGCACGATATCGAAGCTCTCGTCTGCGAAGGGCAGCGCGCCTACGTCCCCCTGCTGGAATCGGACGTTACCGATGTTCATGGCCGTTGCCCGCTTTTTGGCACGCGCCATCATATCCGTGGAATAGTCCAGGCAGGTGATTTCCGCCTCCGGGAGGCTTTTATACAGCGGCATGGTCAGCACACCTGTGCCCACCGGTACTTCCAGCAGCTTGCCCGCAAAATCTCCGGGGATCGGGGTCAGCGCGTCATTCAGCCATTGCGCCGCCTTTTCCGCGTCCAAACCCCAGACCAGGCTGTCCAACAGCTTCCCCAGTAAGGTCGAGCGGGTGACAATGCCATCGTACATGGTGCCGAGATGGCCCAGTTGTTTATAGGATGCCCTGATTTCATCGTGCCGTGACATGTTTGTTTCCTCCCTATCAGCAGCGTAGGCGGACTTCCGCATAACCCATCTCTTCTTGACCGGTTTTCACTGCCGTTTCTTTTTATCATAGGTCTGATGAAGTTCATCCCAGGAAGGCATCTGTGCCTTCAGTGCGTTCCAGACGGGCATGGAGGGCGTTCCGCCCCGTTCCAGAAGCGAAGTGAAGTCCTGATCCAGCATTTCCATCTCGGTCACAGCGTTGCGGCAGTGATTGCAGGCGATCAGGTCGCCGATGGAGGTTTTCGCCATGATGAAGTACAGGATGCGCATCACGGATCGGCGAAAGCCGGGGCGATAGAACAGATCGTCCTTTTCCGGCAGGATGGGAACGCCAAGCTGGATCAACCTGTCAAACGCTTCTTTAGGCGCGTCCAGCATCTGCTTGCGCTGCTTCCTTGTGGAACGCCGCAAATCCCCGCCGCAGGCATAGGCCAGATAGGCAATGGGAAGGACCGCGGCGGGATGGCAGAACAGAAAGGCTTCCATGTCCGGCTGCCAGCGCATTTTATAGCCAGTGCCTTTGAACAGGTCCGTCAGCTTCTTCTGCGCCGGTTCCGAAGGAAAGCTGTGCAGCGCGCCGATATCCAGCCCCGCTTTCCCAAAGCGTTCCACGATGGCATGGTCTTGGAGACGTTCTCCGCCCGTCACCTGAAAGGCAAACAGGATCTCCTTCGGAGAGGACGAGAGCTGAAGAAGCTCTTCCTGCATGGCTGCGGCCCGCATGTTGTTACCGATCATGACGACCAGATCGGTATTCGCCTGCGCAAGCTGCGGCAGGATCTTCTGCATCTGGTGATAGGGCATGGCGGCAAAGACAGCGTCCCAGCGAGCAGCGGGATCAATATGGTCCGTAACAGTTGGATGATCCATGGTGGTCTTTCGCTGCAAATGATGGCGAAGCTTCAGGCCGCGGGATTCCAATGTGTCCTTCCACGCGCCGCGCGCCAGCAGCGTCACATCGTGGCCTGCCTCACAAAGCACATGCGTCAGATAACATCCGATGACCCCGGCACCGAATACAAGCACTTTCACGCTCTGTCGCCTCCCTGTCCCTGCGGATGGTATTCCCGGAAGATCAGCCACGCGAACAGCGCGCACAGGCAGGATCCCGCCAGCATCCACCAGCATAGGAGTCCCTGTGCCACGATCAGTCCCGCTGCCGAAACAGGAATCCCCAGGATGCCGCCCAGCGTCAGCGAGCCGAAGCCCCGGTACAGCCGTGCTTTGGGCAGCACCCAATCCAGCTTTGCCATGCGTTCACCGATGAGTTCAATCACACCGATGAGCATGAGAATGGCTGGAATGATGGCCAGAACAGAAAACCATGTGATGCCCTGTTTCAGCAGCAGGAACAGGCAGACGATCCATACGATCCAGCCGACATTGCCGGGCAGGTCATAGGCGATCCATCGTTTCGCGGACAGCTTTGATTCATACATTGCATCCATTTTTCATCACGCTCTTTCCCTACATCTTCCTCAGATAGAAGTCGCAGCGATCCGCGCCGGTTCCAAGCGTCCCCGTCCTTTGAAACGCAAGGCCGGGGAGGTTTCCGTAGCAGCGCTCGTCATTGGCGCAGAAAATCTTCGTCAATTCCGGGCAGCCCAATTCGGTGAAGTACCGGCAATAGGGGCAGGCAATGACGTCCATGCGGTACTCGCCCTTTTCCTTCGGGTAGAACACGTTTTGAAAGCCGCTGCTTGAGCCAAACAGCTTTTTGACCATAGGCGACCATATCCAAACGAACAGGCTTTTCATCCCCGGCAGCTTCATCAGCTTCGCCAGCTTCCGACCCGCCTCTGTCGAATTTCGGATCGCCGCGTTCTCAATTACAGCATAAGCGTTTTCCTGACTGGTTGCCCCGCAGAGCGTCAGGTAAATCGCGGCAGCAGGAAAAATATAATGATCCGTATGGGTGCGCACGCCGCCAGATAAAGAGCTGTACTTTTTCAAAATGCCGTTCAGCCGGGTTTCCGCCTTGCTCCACAGATCATCGCTGAGCGATTGCGGAAAACGCCTGTCCATCTCCGCCTTGATGGACTGCTTCTTTTTCAACATCTGCTTTGCGCTTTTCATGCTCATTGCGCCTCCTTCACCTGTCATTCCGTCAAAAACCGGGTGACTTCGTTGTAAAACCTGTCCGGGAACATGAGCACCAATTCAGCATGGGCAAGCCCTTTGAACTCCCGTGCCGCAGTTTGCGGATACGCCCTTTGGGTGTATGCCAGATCGTTTTTCCTCGCTTTCTTTTCTTCCTCTCCATACCAATATTCGATCTTTGTCGGAACGGAAGGAACGGGATCAGGCATGGAATAATTGTTGGTTGACCAGAAGGTGTTATAGATCGTTCGGGATGAAAAATGATGCTTCTCAAAATCAAAAATCTTTCGGTAATGTTCCTCCGGGTCTTCTCCCTTTGGCGTCCAGCGTTCCGGCGGAGCAGCTAATTTCATAAACGTCATGAACTTGGTTCCTATCATGATCGTGATCCAGTCCTTCAAGGCAATCAAGCGGCAAATCAGCTTCGGATAGGGATAAGGCGTAATCCCGGCGTCTATGATCGCTTTCTCAACAGGGATATCCTCTGTCGCCAGAAAGCGGATCACGCTGGCTCCGCCCATAGAGACGCCATACATTGCCTCTACACGGGAAATCCCTTTCTTTCGCAGAAAATCAGCCCCATCCCTTACATTCTTTTCAATGGAAACAAACTCTGTTCCCAGTTCGTCATGCCCGTCCGCGATGAAAAGGTAAACGTGATAATCCTTTGCCATGGCCTCGGCAGACGCTTTGAATACCCACCAGGGTTCCGCGGCGCATTGAAACATCACAAAAGTTTTCTCATGCGTCTCCCCGAATTCAAATACTTTCACGGTTGATAAATCCTCCTCAAAACAGCGTACAAATCCACGCCGCCAGCGCGGAAGCCGCCGGGAAGATGACCAGCAGCTTCAGCAGCTGGCTCTTGATGTTGTATCCGTACTTTCTGCCCGAATAGACGCTTTCCGTTTCGGGATAATAATACTGGAAGAACTTGAACTTCATCAACAAAAAGTAGTCAAAGCAGACCATATCATAGACCTTATAAACCGTGAAGATAAACGCAAACCGCAAAAAGAACTGCCAGAAGGTGAAACCGCTTCTGAAACCGTCCCATATCGAAATCACCCCGACGCCCAGGATCATGAGAATGGCAAAGGCCATGAGTGTCCATCCGATGGCTCTTGCGCCATAGAACAATTCGGTTTTCCTGGGCCGGATCACCTCCCGCGCTTCCTTTGGCGCGGAGGAAAAGAACTTCTCGTTCTGGATAAAGGCGACTGCGCAAAGCAGCATCAGCGTGATCGCCGCACAGAAAACGATGGCAAGGAATATGGTCAGCAGCATGATGAATCACCTCCGAAATACAATTTGTTAAGCGTTCCTCTCGAAATTGCCTACACCGGCGTTTCCATGAACTCATCAATGGCTTTCAGCACCGGGAGCGTGTATTTTGCTTCCCCCAGCAGCCATTGCTCGTGCTGCATATCGAATTCTCTGATTTCCGGGTCGCGGAAATACTTCCTATATCGTTTCAGATATTTTTCGCCCATTTTGTTTGCATAAATGAAATGCACCTTCGTGTGCTCCACATGGATGTCTTCCTGAAGCCATGTCAGCAGATCGGTATAGTATTCGTTTTTGATGGACTCCGGCGAAAACTTTTCAAAGCAGGTCATGAATTTGTCTGCTGTCTCGTCGCTCATTTCAAATAAGCTCTTGAGCTTTTCACGGGTTTTGGCCTTCTTCTTTTCGCCTTTGGTAAAGCTGGTCAGCAGCGGCACTACCAGCTTCGATTGCAGCCATGCGCTGATTTTTCCGCTCTGGTCGAGATCAGGGCTGCCGAAAATACCATGATCCAGGTGTACATTTTGCCGCTGGATCAGCTGTCCAACAAAGCTTGAACCCAGGGAGGAACCGATGGCTCCGTCGATTCGGCCATGGAAGTGATCTTTGATATATTGCTCAATTTTCCCCGTCACCGTGAGCATATCGGAAAAAATGAGATCACTGCCGTCAAATCCATCATAATTGACGCAGACCAGGTGATATTTTTCACTCAGCATATCCAGTACAGAGCCGAAATTTGTCTGATAATCGCAGGCCGTTCCCGGCAGCAGGAACAGAACTTTGCCCGTCATAAGGCCCATTTCGTCAAACTGCATTTCGCTTCCTCCTCAGAAAATCATCACGACAAGTCCGGCAACAATGGCCGCGCCGACAATCCAGATCAGGGTCAGGATGCCGCGCTTTTTGAATATCTCCGGCCAGGTCTGCACAAAGGGAATGTCCTCCGTGCCGGGAATGATCCAAAGCTTTGAATGTCCCACCCAGAGCCGGTCGATCACGATGCCGTCAAACCAGTTCATGACTTCCAGAAACAGCATCGCCTGGAAGTATGCGGGCCGAAAATCATGAATGCCGTTCCAAAGGCGGATAATCAGCAGCAGCGCGGCCAGCAGCACCAGAAGGAACGGGATCATGAAGCGCTTCCGTTTCCGGGCGACGGTCTCTCGATCGGTCAGGCCCAGCTGATACACCCGTTCCTGCACGGGCTTGGGATAGAAGTACAGGGCATTTAGGGCGTTATTGCGCACAGCGAGCTTGACCATCAGGGTGAACAGTGCGCAGAATAGAACCAACTGTAAAACGATCATGCTTTCCTCCGTCAGAACAGGCTCCCGACGCCTGCCACGATTAGCGCCGCAATGGGACATACCAGCAGCGTCCAGCCGAGGACATGTTCCGGGATCGCCAGGGTCTTCAGCCATTCTTTGCGCTCCCAGGATTTGCACAGCTCCGCGCCTTTGATCATGTGCCTCACCTTTCCGGGCAGCCAGCAGTCCAGGATCAGGAAATCGCTGATGCTGACCATGGTCATTTCCGCATAGCCCGTCCAGAACAGCGGCCAGAAGCCCTTGACACCGGCCAGTCCCGCGCTGACGCCCCACCAGACGAAGATCACGAGATACAAAGGATACAGAACCAGGTGCATTTTCCTGACGTCGCGCCTGTCTACATAAGGTGCTGCGGCATCTTTGATTTCCTTGGGAAACATGGTGCTGTACGCTTGGGACCACAAAAGAAATCCCACACCCACCACGGCGTTGAACAGCAGGGACATCGCCAGACCGTCCACAACGATTCTTGGCCATTTCATTTCCATTTCCCCCTCAGCGTTTGAATCATCCATTTCCAGCCTTCCTTGGCTTCCCTGCAAAGCGGGAAGACGGGATAGCAGTGGAACATACTCTCACCGATTCTTTATTCCACCACTTTCCGCTTGTATCCGCAGTCGCAGTAAGGCCCGCCGGAGGCCAGGGTGTACTGACGCACAAAATCCGTGACGCCGCCCACCTCGCTCATGGTATAGTCCAAGCTGCATAGGACGGGCACATATTCAAACAGCCCCAGTTCCTTCATCAGCGTACAAATGCCACATTTGCTGAATCGGGCTTCGTAGCCGCTGCCGTCTGCATAGGGCAGAAACTCCATGTTCCAGGAATAGGGATTCCGGTCTGCGGCCCGGAAAGCGGCGGTTTTCTTCATACCCTGAATATCCTGTTCGCTGAATTTCCGCTTCCCGCTCATGCGGCAGAACCTTTTCATGACGCCCGTCATCATGGCTTCGCGGTAATAGACGGTCGCCTGTTCCACCGTGGGCTTTTCGGGCAGATTCAGCAGGAAGGCCGCCAAGGTGGCGCAGCTGACGATGTTCATTTTGAAACGGTCGCCCTTTTCAAAGGCCGGAAGGGAGGCAATGATCTCCCTGTACTTTTCTTTTGCCTTCCCGGTGATTTCTGCTGCTGTCTTCCGGTCGATCCCCAGCGTATCTGTCAACTGGCGCTGAAACGAGTGCCGGAACAGCAGCCACATACCCCAAGGCATTCCTGCGTACTTCATTGTGCATACCTCCCATCGTGATGGGTGATTGAGGAAGAATCATTTCTTTGCCAACACTCTGATCCAGGGCTTGGATGTATGGTGGTCGAATCTCACTTCGGAGAAGCCCGCTTTCCGCAGCACCGCTTCAAGTTGTTCTTCCGTATAGCATTTCATCCCGTCGATGATCTTTTCAAACTTCTGGCCGGTCTGATCCTTGCCGTCCGACTCATTGCAAATCAGGAAAAAGCCGCCCGGCTTAAGAATGTTCGCCACCTGTGTAAAGCATTTTTCAAGTCCGGGCCAGAAATAAACGGTTTCAAAGGCGGTAGCCAAATCATAGCTTCCTGCCGGGAGCGTCAGCCTTGACACGTCACCCTGCTGAACAGTGCATCGGCCAGCCGATATCATCTGCTGATTGTATGCTGTTGCTTTCTCAACAGACAGTGGAGAGTAGTCGATGGCTGTCACATAGGATGTAGGATACCGCTTCAGTAATTCCCTGGCATTTCGCCCAGCGCCGCAGCCAAGATCCACCGCCTTCTGCGGCGTGATGGACGGTACATACGAAAGCCCCCAGTCCGCCAGTTTGGCGTGCCCGGCGTTCATCCCGTTCAGCATCATCTTCCCCAGAAAGCCCTCCGGCTTCCGCGTCTGGCTCACGAAGTTTTTGAACAGTCCCATTCTGGTTTTCTCCTTTCAAATACTTTCGCTGCGTTTCCATCCGTTGCCTGCGTCGGTTTTGTGGCGGATGAAATCGAAATCGCAGCAATCGCCGCCCTGGCAGAGGGTTTTTGTGCGCTTGAAATCTGTATAGGGTAGGCTGCCAAAATTGATGATATCCGAATGGCAGAACATGGCCCCCAGTTTCATCAGATTCCGTTCGTGGAAAATGTGCCAATACAGGCATTCCCGGCACTCGAAATGGAAACGGTCTTTGGGGTCCTCGTCCAAATGCCAGGTGTAACGCCAACCTGCGCCGGAGCCATGCCGGAAACCAAAGGGCAGGATTTTCTTCATCATGGGCATGAAGAAGGAAAGCCGTGCCAACTTCTGATAGGTTTTCGGCGTCAGCGCACCCCACATGGCCTTTGAGATGATGTCGAAGGCTTCCGGCTCGTTTTTCCCATGCTGCTGCAATACCTCATACAGTGCGATGGTGGTCAGAATTTGCGCCAAGTGCTTGTAGTTTCCTTGATCGCAATACTGTTTTTCTTCTTCGATCAGTACCCGTATCCGGCTGTACACGTCCCGCTGAATCTCCGGAGACAGCGTAGGGAACAGCACTTTATAGCGGCTAACAGCTACCAGCTTTTCGGGCGTATATTGCTTCATTTCCCGTCATTCCTTTCGCATTCCGCGTACATCATGGCGATCCGCGCCGTCATTTCCTTGCTGAAGGTCACGCGCCAGCCGTAATTCCCCAGGAAACTCAGGTATTGTTTCGCCGTCCATTGATGCTCAAAGCGGATGCCCGCAACGCGCAGGATACCTGACCAGATACGGCTTCCCAGCGTCCCCTTATGCTCCACAAAATTGGGTGCGATGAGCAACCCGCCAGGCCGCAGCACCCGTTTGATTTCATTCAGCACTTTCCCGGGATCGGAAACGATGTGCAAAGCATTGGCGATGATCACAGTGTCAAAAGAACCGTCGGCATAGGGCAGGTTCATGGCATCCGCCACTTCAAAAGCCAGATTAGGAACAGGTTTACCTTTCTTCGCCTGGGCGATCATGCCGTCGGAATAATCGGTGGCGATCATCTTTTTCGCCGCCGGGGCCACATGCCGCGCCAGCAGACCCGGGCCGGTGGCGATCTCCAGCACTTCCTTACCCCGTATCTTTTCCGGGATGCGCTGATACATAAAATCGTAAATGTGCTGATCCGCCTTCATGGCCTGCTTGTAGATCGGCGCGTACAAGTCCCATATCTTTTTCGTCATGAAAATGCTCCTTCTATCCCAGCGCCACGTCCAGCGCCATCATCAGGGTAAAACCCGCAGCGAACATCAATACGCCGATATTGCTGTGCTCGCCCTCGCTCATTTCCGGGATCAGTTCTTCCACCACCACATACATCATGGCCCCCGCCGCAAAGCTCAGCAGATACGGCATGGCGGGCACGATCAGGGAGGACAAAAGGATGGTCAGCACCGCCGCGATGGGTTCCACCGCGCCGGATAGCACCCCGTCCCGGAACGCTCTGCCCTTGCGCTTTCCCTCCGCGTGCAGCGGCATGGAAATGATGGCCCCTTCCGGGAAGTTCTGGATGGCGATACCCAGGGAAAGGGCCAGTGCCCCGCCTGCGGTGATCTCCGCAGAACCGGACAGCAAACCCGCATACACAACGCCCACCGCCATGCCTTCAGGGATGTTGTGAAGCGTAACGGCCAAAACCATCATGGTGGTTCGGGCCAGCCTGCTTTTCGGGCCTTCCGCTTGATTTGCGTTCATGTGCAGATGCGGGATGACGGAATCCAGCAGCAAGAGAAACAGGATACCGCACCAGAAGCCGATCACAGTGGGCAGAAAGGAAAGCTTGCCCATTGGCTCTGCCTGCTGCATGGCGGGGATAAGCAGGCTCCAGATGGAAGCAGCCACCATCACGCCGCTGGCAAAGCCGGTCAAAGCCCGCTGAACGCCCCGGGAGAGCGACTTTTTCATGAAGAATACGCAGGCAGCCCCAGCGGACGTGCCGATAAATGGGATCAGAAGACCGATTCCTGTGTCCAAATTCATTTCACGTCACCTCGTTTTCAGCGGTTTTTCTTTTCCAGTCGGACAGTTCTGGCCTTTTCTTCCGTATCCTCGTCCTCCACATAACCATCATAAGGCGCGTCCGGATCGGAATAACGCTTCGTGAAGGGCTTGCAGATTTCTTCCCGGTGAGCAAAAGCAAAATTCAGATCGTCCGTCCAGCCGGTATGTCCGGTAATGACCGCAATGCGACGATTCCGGGCGCGGATGTTTTCTTCCAGTTTCGCCAAGGATTGAACAGCCAGCATGTTGTCTTCCGCCAGGGTGCTGATGAAGCTGTACCCGCCGTCCGCCCCGAACCAGATCGTGTCGCCGGTGAAAAGGTAGGTGTCGTCGATCAGATAAACCATGTGCCCCCAGGTATGGCCCGACACCAGGATGCATTCGATCTTGATATCGCCAATGTTCAGAATTTGTCCGTCCTTCAACAGAACCTTCCGGTTGTCCGTTTTCATCATGGGCAGCCTGTACAGTCCATGAAAGACCTTCCGACGCTTTTCTCCGGTCAGATAGCGGTTTTCAATCTCGCTGATATAGACCGTCGCGTTTTTGAACAGCAATTCACTGTCCGTTTCCAGCGCGCCTACGTGATCGGTGTCCTGATGGGTGATGAGGATATCCCGGATGGAAGCCGGATCGATGTCCAGCCAGCCCATTTTCTCCCGGAGGCGCTCATAGTTGTATCCCGCGTCGATCATAATGGTTTTCCCATTCTTCGTGTAAAAGAAGATATTGGCAATCCATTCCCGCACGCAGGCCACACGCCCGTCGATCCAGCCCGTGTTCAGGGGTTTGAAGATCGCTTTGCCCCTGAACAGCTTGCTCATGGATTTCTTTTGGTGCTCTGAATCTTTTCTTGCCATGATTTAACCCTCTTTCCAATCTGCGATGCTGATTTCCGCCTTTCGGGACATTACTAGCAAACCGATAAACATCCACAGGCTGCCAATGCTTATCCAGCCTGCGGTAATAGCATTGCGCAGTTCCGTTTCCGGAAGGAATTTCAGCAGCATCGTCAGCGCCATGCCCACCGCCGGACAGAAAACCCAGCATCCTTTGGGATAAGGCGTCAACCCTTTGGCAAAAGCGGCAATATGCGCAATATGATGTACCATCCAAAAGATGAAAAACAGGATCATCCCCGGCAGCAGGAAGTACAGCCCGAAGCGGATGGAGGCGTCCAGTGCTGTATTGGGGCTGACGTTTTTCATATGTTTATAGAAAAACACGCAGGCCAAACAGGGCACATGCACCCCGCAGCCGCCGAAAGCGAGGATGCCAAGAATGCCGCTGCGGTACAGATGGGCGTACTTTTCGGAATAGGGCTTGATGAGCCGGTACACGGCGAAATAGCACAGCGCCTCCAGTGGAATGCCGATCAAGCCGAGAAAGGCGGACCAGAAAATCGTACTGTCCGGCAGGTGCAGGTACATGGACAGAAAGCCCTCCATGCCTGATTTGCTCGCATCATGCACACCCCAGCCCAGCAGCATATCGCCCGCCAGCACCATCAGCGCAGCGAAAATGCCCAACTTCAGCAAATGCCGGATACGGGGCCAATCAAATGGGTTTTCATTTGAAGCACGAACATTCACGCTCTATTTCCTCCTTGGATGTTAGGTGTAACTAACCGTTATTCAAAAAAATAAGAAGATCACGAGGGCTTTTCTTCTCATTCCCACTTTTTTACGCCCGGCTTCTGCCGCCTCCGGCTTCACCGCATCCTCCGGCACAGCCAATGAGCGCCCCAAACGTTCGCAGCCCGGAACACGCCCTTCCAGGATGTATTGATTCACCCAACGGATCGAGATGCCCCATTTCTCCGCCGTCTCATTGACGGATCGAAAACCTTTCATTCTCTCCTCCGACTTTTGTTTTGCCGCTGATCCAATGTGCAAGTTAGCAATTACTAACATCTACATTATATTCCAAATGCGGCGGAAATCAAGAGGGAAATTGAAGAAAATAAAAATATGTGATATTTTCTATAAAGAAGGAAATGGGTAATTGACCTGATAAACCCATTTTCAAAAATAGTTTCTTTCTATCCAGTCGCATCCGTCCATAGCGGCCAATTGGTCTTTTTCTTGTTTCAGGCAGGATCAGATTCTGGAGATAATAGTCACCATGCAAGATGTAGCGGATGCCGTTTTCCTTCATTTCGATCGGCAGCGTTTTCATGTTGATCCTCCTTTTTTCATCGTCGTTTCTCAAAAGCTGGTTTGGGTATCAACACATCACAGAAGCATCTTTCCATCCGATTTTGATTCACCTGTTGCTCAAGGAAGACCTGGATTTCCGCCGATTCCTGCTTCGAGGCAAGGAAAAAGTTAAGGGCGAATGGCTGCTGTTCTCTTTGGCTCTGAACATTCTCAAGCTTCATCATAAAATCCAAAATGAACGCTTGGGAACGGCCTTGTTTATTCCGAAAGATTTCCCCGCTAGTTTATGATCCATTTTCCCTTTTTCTGGTAATCATTCGCGACCATTTCTCAATAGTTTTGTTTGCTTTCTGCCTTTTTCTTAGTCTTCTCCCGTTTTTGAATAGTAAGAGGGCTGCCTCTTGCACCACACGGATTTTAGGTGTTTTGAGACAGCCCCGGGAACCCCCTACGTTTTTTCCTGTCGCTTTGCTCCCGGGCGGAAAAACGCAAGGTAGGAAAATTTCATCTGGTCGTCTTCGCTCCCGCCTGAAATGTTCTGGACAGGGCCTTCCGGCCTTTCCGGGGCTACCGCCCGGCCTTCACTGAAAATCATCCACTGGATGATTTTCCGGGCGTTTCGGCCCCTCCGCTGAAAACCAGCCCAAGGGCAGGTTTTCCGGGCGTTTCGGCCCCTC
>JAFWQM010000004.1 GCA_017509065.1 Clostridia bacterium | reverse complement strand
GATTATTTGGTCAACAACGCCCTCCCACTGATGAAAGGCATTGACGATTGCACCTGGGAGGAATTCTCCTATGCCCTGGCGGTGGGCGTCACCGCGCCGTTCTATCTGACCAAGCTGCTGTTGCCCCACTTCGCCCCCGGCGCGTCGGTGATCAACATTGCCTCCTCCCGGGACCGCATGAGCCAGCCCCAAACCGAAAGCTACACCGCCGCCAAGGGCGGGATTGCCGCCCTGACCCACGCCCTGGCTGTGAGCCTTTCCGGCAAAGCCCGGGTGAACAGCATTTCCCCCGGCTGGATCGACACCACGGGCTCTACCATCACCGGCCCGGACGCCGCCCAGCAGCCCGTGGGCCGGGTGGGCAAGCCGGAGGATATCGCCGAAATGGCGCTGTTCCTCTGCTCCGACAAGGCCGGCTTCATCACCGGCGAAAACATCTGCATTGACGGCGGCATGACGAAACTGATGATTTATCACGGGGAACATGGGTGGGAGTATCATGGGGATTGAAATGAAAAGCATTCTGATTTCCGTATCCACAAAGCCGGTTGATCCGGCGCTTTATCCGGCCGGGCTGGCGCAGGCAGTGCATATCAGTTACCAGCGCCCGGGAGAAGCGCCGCAGCCCCTGAACCGGGATTACGGGATCCTGTTTGCCAGGGGCGCTGTGTCCGCCGAGGATACCATCGTGCCCGTTGGCGTTTGTAATCCGTCTATCTTCGCGATGGCGGACGGCTGGATCAGCATTCAAGGGAAAATGGTGGATGAAATCGGCAAGGCAACGGGCGGCGCGTTTCGCTGGAAAACCCGGGACCTGATCTATTTCGAGGAAGTCGGGCCGATTGACGGCGCAGACACTGCTTCTTGTTCCGCATCCCTGCCCGTCCACCCGGAAATCGCGGAGGCAGCGATCCGGTACTGGAGCCCCATCCGGCAGGAAAGCGTGTCCGTCCCATCCGAAATCACGGCACGGTCCAAAGTCGATCTGGACCGGGTGCGGGCATTCGTTACCTACAGCGACGGCTCTCAGGCGGTCAAGCAAATCGAATGGAACACAGTAAACATTGATTTTTCAGCGCCCGGCGCTTATGAAATCAATGGGATGATCCGGCGGCAGGCGTTCCGCTTTCCCCTGGCCCGGGGCTACGGCGACCCGGTGGTTTTCCCCTGGGAAGGGAAATGGTACTTCGTGGCCACCAACGATAACTTGAACGACATCGGCCTGTATGCCCGGGAGGCGGACAGCGCGGAAGGGCTGTTCGCGCCCGGGATCGAGGAGCACCTGATCCTGCCCTTTGATCCGGAGCGCGGCTTCGAGCAGACCTTCTGGGCTCCGGAATTTCACGTGATCGGCGGGGAGGCGTACATCCTGTTCGCCGTCAGCGGGCACGCCTGGGGGCCCCAGTGCCACGTGATGCGGCTGAAAAAGGGCGGGCGGCCCATTTGGGCGGAGGATTGGGCCGATCCCATTCCCGTGCTCCGAAAGGACGGATCGAGGCTGTCTACCGACGGCATCACGCTGGACATGACTTACATCAAGGCGGCCAGCGGCTCCTATATGGTCTGGTCGTACCGCCGGCACATCGGCACGCCCCGGGACACCGGCTCCATGCTGTACATCGCCTCCATCGACGAAAAGGAGCCGTGGCGGCTGACCAGCGAACCCGTGCTGCTGACCCGGCCCCTGTACGGCTGGGAAAACGTGGCGGGCACCATAAACAACGAAGGCCCCCATGCCCTGATCAGGGATGGGAAGGTGTACCTCACCTATTCCGGCGGCTCGGCCAACGCCTATACGTACGCTTTGGGGCTTCTGACCGCCAACGGCGCGGACAACCTGCTGAACCCCGCCGCTTGGAAAAAAAGCATCACGCCGGTGCTGACCTTCCGCTCCGTAGCGGGCGAGTACGGCCCCGGACACAATTCGTTTTTCGTCAACGATCAGGGCGAAACCATGATCGCGTATCATGCAGAAACAGATATCCGCGAGCATCTGCGCTGCGACGGTATCCGCCGTGTACACTTCCGGGCAGACGGCACGCCCTATTTCCAGATGAGCACTGAGGAGGATTTGCCGGAGGATCAGCGGAAGGTGCGCATCCGGGTGACGGTTACCAGTCGTAAATAGTTGAAAAACAGCATCGCGCACAGGAGGACACATGACCGAATATCAGCAGCAATGGGCGCAGGCGCGGGACCGGCTGGCGGCGGCACTGGCCGCGGCGGGCTATCCCGCGGAGCTTTCGGACATCATGGCGAAGCAGCTGAAAAGCCCCAGGGCCATCGACCGCATGACCGCTTACGTACGCCACGGCTATGCCCGGAACATGGAAATGCTGGCGGATGAGATGCTGGCCATCTGCGCCGACGCGGAGAACTGGCGGGAAAAGAAGGAAAGCCAGGAAGCCCAGGCGAAATACAATGCCTATCTGTATGAGCGGCGCATGAAAAATGAAGATACGGATGAATAAAGCAGACACAAGACGAACAAGCAGGAGGAATCATGATGTTCAAATTCTGGGGCGACGGTTCGCAGGAGGCCATGGATCTGGTCAAAGCCGTCCGGGTCCGCAGCACGGATAACTTCAACTGGACGTTCATCTTCATTCTGGCCGTGGTCTTCTACGTCTACTGGACGGAAATCCACAAGAAGAACTACCCGGCCGTATTTGCCGGGCTGGCGCTGTACGGCGTGCACTGGCTCTACGAAATCTGTAACGCCATCATCGGGAAGGTGACCGGGTATCCCCTGTGGTCCGTCAGCAACGCATCCACCACGTTCATCCTGCTGATTGGTGTCTGCTGGGAGCTGTCCATGATGTTTTCTCTGGCAGGGATCATTTCTTTCAAGATGATGCCCCAGGATCGGACGAAGCGGTATCTGGTCGGAAAGCTCGGGAAGAAAGGCATCAGCTGCAAGCTGGTAGGCGCGCTGGAAATGGCGCTGCTGTTCGCGCTGTTTGAATCTTTCCTGGCAGGCACCAGCAACCATTCCTTCATCTGGGTCTATCGCTGGTGGGGCGTGCTGCCGGTGTTCGTGAGCACGTATATCCCCTTCTTCCTGGCCAGCAATTACGTGCCGGACATGGAGCCCCGGAAGCGCAAGACGTTCCTCATCACGGAATGGGCGCTGGTTGCTATCCTGTTGGGCGTGCTGATCCCGCTGGGGGTCATTTGACGGCATGATCAGACTGAAATACGGCAATACGAATACCTTCCTGATCCCTTGCTCCGGCGGCTATCTCCTGCTGGACACGGATTGCGCCGGGACGCTGCCCGCCTTTTATCGCGCCATCAAGCAAGCCGGGATCAGGGTTTCAGACATTCACTATGTGCTCGCCACACACTATCATCCCGATCACATGGGTTTGATTCCGGAGCTGATGAAGCAAGGCGTAAAGCTCCTGCTGATTGATACACAGAAAGATTTCGTCCACTTCTCCGATTATATCTTTGCCCGTGACAGGCTGCCCTTCGAGCCGATCGAAGAGGCGAAGGCAACCGTGATCAGCTGCGCGGAGAGCAGGGAGTTCCTGGCAGGGATCGGTATCGACGGCGAGATCATATCCACACCCAGCCACAGCCCGGACAGTGTTTCATTGGTGCTGGATGACGGGGATTGCTTTGTGGGTGATCTGCAGCCGAGAGCGTACATAGACAAGGACGATGAGGACTGGACGAGAGTGATGGGCTTTCACCCCAAGCGAATTTTCTATGCGCACGCAAATTGAACTGTTGATAAATCATAATTTTTCCAAGAGATAGAAAACATGAATATGATGGAGGCACTATGTTAAAAGATTACGAAACAGATAAACCTGTCCTTGAAACTGATAGGCTGATTATCAGAACTCTTAACGAAGCAGATGTACCAGATTTAAAAGAATGGCTGGGGAGAGATGAAATTTATACCTATTGGGGACGAAAGGCTAGTAAAAATGAGAAAAATCCAGAATTGATGTTTATTGACGCTCGTCCTTGGGTGAAAAGAAAGCCTTCACCAGATTTTGACTGGGGAATTGTATTGAAAGAATCCAATAAAGTGATCGGTATGATTGCAGTATTTGATATCCAAAATGCAAGAATGGGTGATATAGGGTATCGTATTCATCCTGAATATTGGAATATGGGAATTACTACAGAAGCACTGAAGGAAGTAGTAAAGTTCGTTTTTGAAAATACTGAAATAGAACGGCTGAATGGACGTGCCGATGTAAGGAACATTGCTTCAAATAAAGTGCTGGAGCGGTGTGGCTTCATAAAAGAGGGGACAATCCGACAAGGCAAAATGGTTTCGGTCTATTGTGACTATAACATTTACGGTATGCTTAGAGAAGATTATGCAAAGATAGACTAAACGAGTTCATCGTCAGATTCCAGTTTATCGGGATACTTGTTGGAAAGAAAATACGGATATCGTGCTTCCGATTTTGTTTGTGGCGGACTGGGTAATGTTTTATGAACATGGAAAAATCAACTGGAAGCTACCGCTGCTGTCCGCGCTGTTTCCGCTTATCTATTTGGTGTACGTATTCCTGCATGCTGCATTGTGGCGGTTTGACAGCAGCATCATGAATTATGCGGGTACAGACCCGATAATCTATCCTTACTTCTTCCTGAATCCGGAACGAGTAGGCATAGGCGGAATCATCCTCTGGGTGGCTGCGCTGCTTGCAGGCTTTGTTGTTCTGGGGTATCTTTTCATGATAACCGAGAATATGACATGATCTCCTATCTCTATCAGTTGGATGGATAATCAGGATTCACAGACGCAGGGATACGTGATAAAACGGGGTATCGAAAAATGATCCCGATAAATGAGTAGCGAATTATACGCAGTGCGGCAGAGGAAAAGCAGCAGGTACGAGACCTACTGCCATCTGCCGCAGTGCGTATAATTTCCGTTGAACTAAACCGCGTCTAGCACAAGTATGGGGAAAGTAAAATACAAGTTTGACCGGAAGAAGAGAATAGAACTCAACGCAGGTAATAAAAGAGCAGAAAAATACCGTGACAAAGGCTCGAAATCATGTATAATAGGCATAGCTTCCCCCTCCCCTGCGGGCAACAGAACTTGGAGTGTATTCTGTTAGGACACAAGCGGTGGTGAGAGACTGACGTGTTGGAGCAGAGTACCGCATACAGGACATGTGGAGATGTCGTGGCCAATCAGTTTCTGGATCAGCTGTGGAGCCGGAAGCTTTTCCTTTGACCGAATCGGAGTGTTGGTTAACCTCTTGCATAGCATAATTTTCTTTGTTTTGTTTCGGTTTCCCAACAATCCATAATGCCGGATCTTCATAAACCCTTTTGGAAGAACATGCAGCAGGAAACGGCGGATAAACTCCATTGCTGAGAGTGTCATGACCTTTTCCTTGTTTCCGTCAGAATAGTCCCGCCATTTGAATGTGACCTGCCCCTTCCGGACATTCAGTATCCGGTTGTTGGAAATCGCTACCCGGTGGGTATACCTGCCAAGATAGTGAATCACACCGGATGAATCTTTGAAAGGTGGTTTGCAGTATGTGACCCATTCCTTCTCGTAACATCGGTCTACCAGGTTGAGGAATTCACGGGGGTCCTCATACTTCTCCGCAGTACCATGGAAATCCAGTTTCATTGTTTTCAGTGCGGAAAGGAACTTGCCACGAAACATACGGGAAAGCACCTTCACGGGAATGAAAAACTTCTTTCGCGACGATACCCACTGACCAATCTTATTCAGTCCGCCGCCGGGAACAATACAGTGGACATGTGGATGAAAGTCAAGCTGTTGGCCCCAGGTATGAAGCACCTCGATGCATCCAATCTGTGCGCCGAGATACTTCTTGTCCCGAGCCAATTGTGTCAGGGTTTCTGCCGCACAGGAGAAAAGCAATCGATACAGTTTTTCCTGATTCGACAGGAAGATCGGATTCAGTTCTGCGGGGGCTGTAAACACCACATGAAAGTACTGGATATTCAGCAGATCGTAACTTTGGTTTTCAATCCAGCGTTCTTTCAACAGTGTTTGGCATTTGGGACAATGACGATTCCGACAGGAATTATATGAGGGGCGCTGGAATCCACATTCTGAGCACTCATCCATATGGCCGCCCATAGCAGAAGTGCGGCACAGCTTTATTGCAAGGAGTGCTTTCCTCTGCTGAACAGTCATCGGATGGTGTGCCTCATATTCATCACCATATTCAGCGAAAACGGTTTGTACTTCTGACATGCTGACACCCCACTCACAGAGTCAGGCTGTCAGCTGGACTACTGGTTTTGAAAACTTTGGTATTCGCTATATGGAGATAAACATTCGTTGTCTCAAAGCACGAATACCCCAAGAGTTCCTTGATATAGAGGATATCAGTACCGGCTTCCAGTGCATGCGTAGCAAAACAGTGACGAAGGGTATGAACAGTACCGGGCGTCGCAATGTCTGTACGGCTTAGGTATTTGCGGAAAGCAATTTCTATCCCAGATTTACCCAGATGTCCCTCTTTGGTGTTTCCAGGGAACAAATACCCTTCGGGAGAAGAGGGCCTGTACCTTTTCCAGTAATCTCTCAATGCATCCAGTCCGTTCAGGGACAGAATTGTGTAGCGGTCTTTTCGTCCCTTTGACTGCCGGATCATGAGTCGCATATTCTTACTGTCAACATCCTGAACTCTGAGCGTGCAGATTTCGGAAATACGTAGTCCGGAGCCATAAATGTTGATAAAGATGGCACGATCCCGAAGGTTGTCAATCACGTTGAAGAATTTGGAAACTTCTTCAATACTCCAAACCGGCGGAAGTTTGTATTCTTTACGCAGTCTGGCAGTGCGGCGATAGTTGATGTCTTTTTCAAGAATCACCTGCAAGAAGAAACGAATGGCAGCATTATACATGTTAATGGTCGCTGTTGTTAAGTCATTCCGGTTAATGAGAAACAGCAGATAATTGCGGAAGTCCATTTCTTCCAATTCCTCATACGGTTTGTCTGCCCAGTTAAGAAACAGATCAATGGCTCGCTTGTAGGTATAGTAGGTACCAGGGCTCAGCCCTCTGATGGTGACTTCCGTTTGCAACTTCTCGAAGATTTCATCCTTGGTCATGTGAAAAACTCCTTTACATTTGATTTCCGCTTGCACAGATATTCCAAGTATAAAGGAATTCTGCTATAATGTAAGAGGTTCAAAAGCCCCGGCCTGTGTAACTTAATCGGCTGGGGAGCGCGCTACCGCGAAGCGGTTTAGTTCAATCGGGATTTGTCGGGATACCTGTCGGCAAGGAAAATCGGGAAACAGTTTTGAACTGACAACGCATTACAACCTGATTCGGGGGCGGATTGAATGAAAAGAATTTACACCGTTCAGCACACGCAGTCTGAGCACCATACCAATGGTATGGTAGGTTCATGGACGGACTGGAATCTGACAGATTTAGGGAAACAGCAGGCCGATCGAATTGCCGAAAAGCTGAAG
>JAFWQM010000041.1 GCA_017509065.1 Clostridia bacterium | reverse complement strand
TGCCGCCCGGCCTCCGCTAAAAACAATCCACCGGATTGTTTTTCGAGCGCTTCGGCCCCAGTATTCCTGCGGTTTCGTTCCTTGTCTGGAACGATTTCTCATCCCGCATCTGAATTCACGATTCAATTGGGCGAGCAATAGTAACCTGGGGTGAGCAATAGACCACGTTTTTTGTGATAAATAACTTGATTTGACACGGCGAATATAGTATAATGTGTGCAGAAGTCAGCGCGATGTCACCGCGCTGAAACGGTTTTCGCCGGGTTGACGGGCGAAAGCAGTTACGAAACAACAGGTCAATCAGTCCATGCTGAAAACACGGATAAAACCCGTGTGATGTTCAGCGGCTTTTTTTCTTGGTGAAGGAGGAATCAATACGTGACCACCAGGCCGGCTGAGTCCCCCGGGAAAAAAGGAAAACTCGGCAGTTACATGCGGCGCTATTGGCCGCTGTACACCATGCTGGCCCTGCCCATGGCGTTTTGTCTGCTGTTCAAATACTGGCCCATGACGGGGCTGGTGATGGCCTTTAAGAATTTCAAAATGATCCGCGGCATCTGGGGCAGCGCCTGGAACGGCTTCGATAATTTTGTCTATCTGTTCAATCGTTCGGAATCCGTCGGGGTGATTTTGCAAACCTTAAAGCTCAACGTGTTCGACCTGCTTTTCGGTTTCCCCATGCCCATCATGCTGGCCGTGATGCTCAACGAAGTGCGCAGCAAAGCGTTCAAGCGCGTCACGCAGACGGTGATTTATCTGCCCCATTTTTTGTCCTGGGTCATCATCGCGTCCCTGTTCATCATGATGCTGCGCACGGAAACGGGCATGGTCAACATCATTTCTGCCAATTTGGGAGGCGGCAAAGTGCCGTATCTGGAGGATAACACGCTCTGGCAGGTGGTGTATATCTTCATCGGCGTTTGGCAGAGCATGGGCTGGGGCACAATCATTTATCTCGCGGCCATCACCGGCATTTCCGCCGAGCTGTACGAAGCCGCCACGGTGGATGGCGCGGGGCGGTTCGCAAAAATCTGGCACATTACCCTGCCCGGCATCCGCGGTACCATCATCACCCTGCTCATCATGAACCTTGGCCGCATCCTGGGTTCCTCCTTCGAGCGGGTGAACACGCTGAGCAACCCCTACGTTGTGCTCAAAAGCGCCAACGTGATTTCCACGTACATTTACCGGGTGGGCCTGTCCAACGGCAAATATCACTACGCCACCGCCATGGGTCTGTTCCAGAACGTGATCGGGGTTCTGCTGATCCTGATATCCGACCGGATCGCCAAATCCATGGGCGAAAGCGGACTGATATAAGGAGGCGTTTTTGATGCAAAGCAAAACGGAACGCCGAATGATGAAACAATCCTTTATCCGCACGAGCGTCGGCAGCCGGATCATGGACGCGGTCATTTACGCGCTGCTGATCATCGTCGCTCTGCTGTGCCTTCTGCCTTTCCTGCATGTGGTGGCCATGTCCCTGTCCTCCAACGGGGCGGTGATCAGCCAGCGGGTGTTTTTCTGGCCGGTGGAATGGTCCATGGACGGATACAGAATGGTGCTGGACGATCCGTCCATGATGCGGTCGCTGGGCATCACGGTGCTGCTTACCGTGGGCTTTACGCTGCTTGGCATGATCCTGACCGTGCTTGCGGCCTATCCGCTGACCAAAAAGGAACTCAAAGGCCGGGGCGTAATTTCCTTCATGTTCATGTTCACCATGTATTTCGGGGGCGGCCTGATCCCGGAATACTTGCTGATGAATGATCTGAAAATGCTCAACACCCTGTGGTCGCTGCTTCTGCCCCTGGCTTTCAGCGCGTATAACATCATCATCATGCGCTCGTTTATTGAATCATCCATTCCGGCCTCATTGGAAGAAGCGGCTTTTCTGGACGGCGCCAATTACTGGAGCGTGCTTTTCCGGGTGGTGCTTCCCCTGTCCAAGCCCGTGCTGGCCACGCTGTGCCTGTTTTTCGCGGTGGGGCGGTGGAACGCTTACGGCGACGCACTGTACTTTATCTCCGCTTCCCGGCTGTATCCTTTGCAGCTCAAGCTCTATTACCTGATGGGCATGGCTTCCGACGCCGCCAACCTTGCGGAGGGCGGCACCGGCAGTTATGTTACCGGCGAAGTGATCAAGGCGACCTGCGTGATGTTTGCCACTTTGCCCATCATCATCCTCTATCCTTTCCTGCAGCGCTATTTCGTTACCGGCATCATGATCGGCGCGGTGAAAGGATGAGTATAAGGGATTAGGGAATAGGGATCAGGGATTAGGGAATAGACCGAGATACTGTGATTTACCGATCCAGAGCTATTCTCTTACCTGGCTTCTGCTGCCTATTCCCTCGTCCCTAATCCCTAATCCCTTTAAACCCCGTATTTGTGCGGCAGATGCCGCATCAAATAAAATAAAAAAGGAGGACCCTATCTATGAGGAAACTGGTATCCCTGCTTCTGGCGCTCGCCCTTGTGCTGTCCGCGGCAAGCTTCTCCGCTTTGGCTGAGGATCAGGTGAGCTATACCGATTCCGGCGCCAAAGTGATCACCTACGGTGAGCAGATCGAATTGAAGGTGCCCATCTATCAGCGCAACGGCATCAAAGATCCCATCGAAGACAACTGGTGGACCCATTGGGTACAGGAAAACTTTGGCGACAAATACAACATCAAGGTGACCTACATTCCCATCTCCCGTACCGACGAAGTGAACGACTTCACTTTGAAGATGGGCTCCAAGGACACCGCGCCCGACATGATCTTCCACTATGACAATCCCCAGCTGCTGGCCTATATCGACCAGGAGTTCGTGCAGGAAATCGATGAAGACATGGTGAAGGAATTCATGCCCGACTATCTGGCCTACGTTGGCGAAGCCGCCTATGAAGCCGGAAAGTACAACGTGGACGGCAAGAAGGTGCAGATGTATTTCCCCGCCGCTCGCGACGCCGCTGATAACTGGGCTACCATCATCCGCGCCGACTGGCTGGAAAAGGTCGGCAAGGAAATGCCCACCAGCGTGGAAGAATATCTGGATGTGCTCCGCGCCTTCCGGGACGCCAACCTGGGCGGTGACTACACCATCCCCGCGACCCAGGGCCTGCCTTCCACCACCGGCATGCGCGCCGACTCTTACCGCACCGGCCACACCGATCCCCGCGAAATCGCCATCTACAGCGACCTGCAGGTCGTTTCCCTGGATTGGGAACCTATCAAGAAAGCCTATAGGACCCTGAACACCATGTACAACGAGGGCCTGATCTCCAAGGAATTCGCTCTGGACAGCGACGGCAGCCAGGCTAAGAGCGACTTCGTCAACGGCAAAGCAGGCGTCTATGGCTTCTATCTCTCCTCCAACTCCGACGTGATCTCCACCCTGATGGAGAACTGCCCCGATGCCAAGCTGGCCATCCTCGACGCCCGCTCCGGCGTGCCCGCCGGCGAAACCCTGTATGACTATCAGGCTGATCCCATCGGCATCTCCACCGGCATCACCGCTTATTGCGATCATCCCGAAGCCGTGATGATGTACATCAACTGGATGGCGCAGCCCGAAGTGCTGGAATTCCTGGAATACGGCGTGGAAGGCAAGCATCACACCGTGGTGGATGGCATGAAGGTGCTGAACTCCGACTATGACGGCGAAGATCGCTTCGTGTCCACCAACGCCAATATCGACCTGTTCGTGATGGTCTCCCAGACCCGCCGCGACGCGGTTTCTCTGGAAGCGATGGCCGCCACTTACTGCCCCAACGGCTATGAATACCTGATGCAGCAGATCTTCGAGAACAACGCCCGCAAGACCTACATTCGCAACTATCGCTTCACCACGCCTATCGCCAGCCAGAGTGAATACGGCGAAGACCTGCGCGCCCGGTTCCAGGCGATTTCCGCTCAGGTAATCACCTGCCCCGCCGATCAGTTCGACGCCCTGTATGATTCCCTGGTAGCTGAGTATGTGGAAGCCGGCCTGAACGAGATCCATGCTGAAAAGGCCGCCGTCTACGATGCTGAAAATCCGTGATTTTTAGCGGTACTGTTATTGCTCGCCCAACTAAATCATGAATTATCTGCGGGCGATAAATCGGTCCATCCTGCGTCACTCAACCTTGAAATATCCTTCGGCCCTGGGCTGCCGCCCGGCCTCCGCTAAAAACAATCCACCGGATTGTTTTTC
>JAFWQM010000040.1 GCA_017509065.1 Clostridia bacterium | reverse complement strand
CTGCCGCCCGGCCTCCGCTAAAAACAATCCACCGGATTGTTTTTCGAGCGCTTCGGCCCCAGTATTCCTGCGGTTTCGTTTCTTGTCTGGAACGATTTCTCATCCCGCATCTGAATTCACGATTCAATTGGGCGAGCAATAATTAGGAATATTGAAGATTGAGCAATAACAAAACAATTGCCGGACACGGAAAAACGCGCTATAATAATCCTGTACTCAAGGCGCTTGGGCATGAGTAAAAATCTCTATGCTGCAAAGGAGTAACCGCTGCATGGCTTCCAATCCCATCCGTCTGATCGCGACCGATATCGACGGCACGCTGCTGAGCAGCCGGCTGATCATCCCGGACAGAAACCTCCGGGCCATTCGCGCGGCGCAGGAAAGGGGCATCACCGTTGCCATCTCTTCCGGGCGCTTTCCCGAAAACGTGTACGTACTTTTGCAGGATTACGGCCTGCGCTGCCCGATCATTGGAACGAACGGCGCGGACGTGGTGGACGAGGAGCTGAACCGGCTGTCGGAAACCTTCATTGCGCCTGAACCCGCGCTGCAAACGCTGGATGAGCTGATCCGCCTTGGCTCGGACTATTTCATGTTTTCCAGGCAGGCCGTATGCACCAGCCGCGAAACGCGAAAGCATCACTCGGAGCTTTCCTTCGGCAACCGCATCCGCGCCATGGGCTTTACCTATTACCACGGCCCGCAGGAGGCGGCGGCGCTGGCGGGGCAGGGGCTTGCACACAAGTTTTTTGTGTGCGACAACGTCCCGCTGGATCAGGTGCGGGAAGCGCTGCGGGACATTTCGGGGATCGATCTGACCCAGTCCTCAACGAACAACGTGGAAGTGATGCCGTGCGGCGTCGATAAGGGCATCGGCATCCGGGCGCTGGCGGATTCCCTGAGGATTCCCATGGCCCAGGTGATGGCCATTGGCGACGAAGGGAACGATATTCCCATGCTGCGCGCGGCGGGATACGGCGTTGCCATGGCCAACGGCAGCGCGGAGGCGAAAGCGGCGGCGAGATATTTCACAGACACAAACGACGATTGCGGCTTTGCGAAGGCGGTCGAACGATACGCGCTTGTTTAGGTCCCTCCACTCCGCTCCGCTTTGGTCGAGATGATACTTGCCTGTTGGCTGCTCTCATACTGTTCAGAGATATGCTGTAAAGGGTGATTTTCAGATCACCTGAATACAGTATAGCGGCGGATCATCTGTGACAGGAAAGGGTTGCAGCTATGCAGATCCCATCAAAGAGCCTTGTAAAGCCATTTTTTCACAGGAGGAATGGAGAAAGGCTACGAATCGTTGCGGTATCAATGTCAGATGGCGTGCAAAGAAGCCGGGATAACATACCACGGTCTTCATGTATTCCGGCATACATTTGCTATGAACCATTTTTACAAAGGGACAAATGTTAAGATTTTATCAAAAATTCTTGGACATTCTGAAACTTCTGTAACTTTTAACATCTACATTCATTTATATGGCGACGGCTTCGATGACATGCTCTCGGCTGTGAGCTGATTGCACAAAAAAAGCAGTCTATTTTCGCGTAGACTGCACAATATTTTTTGACAGGGGAAGAAGGATTCGAACCCTCAACAAAGGTTTTGGAGACCCACGTGTTACCATTACACCATTCCCCTATACCCAACAAGAATATAATATCACAAGAGAAAACAATTGTCAACCTTTTTTTAATCTGTTGAGGTATAATTGCAAAATGAAGCTGAAGTGAAAAGGTTACTTCCAGTATCGAGCGGTGCAACTGGAAGTAAGTCTTACAAGAGAATCCAGTTGTTTGGAGATGGCAATAAGACTTACACTACAGTATAATAGTACCATGTAACATCTAAAGGTTGATAATTGGATCAAGCTCAAGAGGCTGTATCCGATTATCAATCTTTAGATGTTACATGGATACTAAAGATAACCAGAAGCATTCCAAATCGGCTTCCGGCTTCCAGATCACTACCAGCGTGTATGAATGTGACAGTTGCGAGAGATGCCCCATGAAAGAGAGATTCATCAAAGTGGGCGACAGCAAGAAGCCCTTGGAAGAGAGGCATAAAGTCCTCTATGTCTTCAAACGCTTCCAACGGCAACGGGAGACTATGGAAGAAATAAATACATCTCCCGAAGGCAAGCTGCTCCGAATCAACCGTTCCATCCAGGCCGAAGGTTTTTTCGCTTACTTTTCCGTCAATTCCTCCTTCGGGGCAAGGATAAGGTCAAAGCTGAATGGCTGCTGTTTTCACTGGATCTGAACAATCTCAAGCTCCATTATAAAAACCAAATTTAACCGTTTGGGAACGGTCTTGTTTATTTCGAAAGATTTTCCCGTTGGTTTATGATTCTTTTTCCTATTTTCTGGTAATATCCGCACTTATTCAATGGTTTTTATTTGCTTAACGCTTTTTCTTAATCTTTTCCCATTCTTGCATAGAAAGAGGGCTGCCTCTCTTGCCTAATTGTTTTTGACATTTTGAGACAGCCCCGAAAAACATATTTCAAGTCACCTCGTTGATTCGGGATGTAAAGAAAAGGCAAATTCGTTTGAAAAAACTGCCTTACAGCAGCGCGCGCTGGATCTTGCCGCTGGTGGTCTTAGGCAACTCGTCCTTGAAGACCACGATGCGGGGATATTTGTACGGCGCAGTACGCTGTTTTACGTAGCTTTGAATTTCCTTCTTGAGTTCTTCTGTACCTTCCTTGCCCTTGATCAACACGATGCTGGCCTTGACCACCTGGCCACGGACGGGGTCGGGCGCGGCGGAAACGCCGCACTCCAGCACGTAGGGCAGTTCCATGATAACCGATTCGATCTCGAACGGTCCGATGCGGTAGCCGGAGGATTTGATCAGGTCGTCCACCCGGCCCACATACCAGAAGTAGCCGTCCTCATCCCGCCAGGCGGTGTCGCCGGTGTGATAGAGGTCATCGTGCCAGTTGCCGTTCACGTTGCGGTCGTCGCTTCCGTAATAGCCGGTCAGCAGGCCGCAGGC
The DNA here is from genome assembly GCA_017509065.1 of Clostridia bacterium. The sequence goes on along the minus strand of JAFWQM010000040.1, from coordinate 12,499 downwards.
GGGGCCGTGGTCGGTGCGGATGACGATTTCGCCCACCTCACCCACGGGCACGGGCTTGCCGTCGTGATCCACCAGGTCCACGTCATACAGCGGCACGGGCTTGCCCATGGAGCCGGGCTTGGGGATCATGCCGGTGAGGTTGCCGATGATGATGGCGGATTCGCTCTGGCCGAAGCCCTCCATGATGGAAAGGCCGGTGGCCTCCTTGAACTTTTGGAACACCTCGGGATTCAGCGCTTCGCCCGCGATGGAGGCGTGGACAATGGAACTCAAATCGTACTTGCTCAGGTCTTCCTTGATGAGCATGCGGTACATGGTGGGCGGGGCGCAGAAGGTCTTGATATCGTATTCCTTGAAGAGCGGCAGGATGTCGCTGGCGTGGAAGCGGTCAAAGTCATAGACGAACAGCGCCGCCTCGCACAGCCACTGGCCGAAGATTTTGCCCCAGCAGGCTTTGGCCCAGCCGGTGTCGGAGATGGTCAGGTGCAGCTTGCCGGGCATCACGTTGTGCCAGTACTTGGCGGTGATGTAGTGGCCCAAGGGATACTTGTGGCTGTGGCACACCAGCTTGGGATAGCCCGTGGTGCCGGAGGTAAAGAACATGAGCATGGGGTCATCCCCGCCGGGGGCGTCGTCGGCCCGCTCGAAGTGGGAGGAGTAGTCGGCGTATTCCGTGTCAAAGTCGTGCCAGCCCTCCCGGCTGCCGCCGCAGTAAACCAGGTGCTTCACGTTGGGGCATTCGGGCAGCGCCTTTTCGATTTCGCCCGCCGCCTGGCCGTGGCTGGTGCAGATGATGCCGCTGACCTCGCCGGTCTGGAAGCGGTAAATGTAGTCCTTGCACAGCAATTGGTCGGTGGCCGGGATGACCACCGCGCCCAGCTTTTCCATGGCCAGCATGGTGATCCAGAAGTGGTACTGCCGCCGGAGCACCAGCATGATCCGATCGCCGCGCTTGATACCCAGGGACTTGTAGTAGTTCGCCGCGCGGTTGGACAGTTTACGGAAGTCCTCGAAGGTGAAGCGCCGCTCCTTTTTATTGATATCCAGGTGCAGCATGGCCATCTGGTCGGGATGCTCTTTGGCCAGCTCGTCCATGATATCGAATGCGAAGTTGAAGCGGTCGATGTTGTGATAAGAAATGGACGTTGGCGTGCCGACTTCATTGACCGTGGTGTCGATGTACCGATCGGCGATGGTGGCGGCTTTCGCGGGTGCAGGCGCGGCGACGGCGCGCACGTGGGTGTTTTCTTCCGATTCTTCGCCGGGGATGACCACGGCCAGGAACACGCAGTCCTGGCCCTCGGCGGCGATGAGACCGTGGGGGGTGGAGGAGTCAAAGAAGATGGAGTCTCCCTGCCGCAGGGTTTCGGTATGCTCGCCGATCTGGGCCCGCAGCACGCCGGAGAGGATGTAATCGAATTCCTGACCGGGGTGGCTGACGGTCTCGATGGGCGCGGCCTGGAGCTTGGGGTCGTAGGAATACCGGGTCAGGTAAGGCTCCACGATGCGCTTGCGGAACAGGGGGGCCAGGTTGCGCATCAGGATGCCTTCGTTGTCCGTGACCACTTCGCCCTGGCCGTGTCGCGTGATGGTGTAGTTGGACAGGCGGGGACTGGTGCCCTCGATCAGATCCATCATGTCCACGCCGAAGGCGATGGCGGCTTTATGCACGAAGGAGAACGGCATTTCCACCGTGCCGGTCTCGTACTGGCTCACTTCGCCTTCGCTGAAGCCTGTCATGCGGGCCAGCTCGGCGGTGGTGAAGCCGGAAATTTCTTTCAGTTCGCGGATACGGGCGGCCACATCCCGCAGCATGGCGGGGGCCTGGGGCGTGCTGGGCATAGGGGAAACCCTCCTTGTCATTCGGGCAGATAAAAACCCGCCCCAAAGTGTTTTCTTTGAGACGGGCTGATTGTTTTCTTTCAGCTCGCGGTACCACTCAAATTGCGCTTTGCAGCGCCGCTCATGGGCTCCTGTTGAAGCTCTCCGCCCTGACGCGGCGGTGACGGGACGCCCTACTATCCTGTTCAAGCGCCCGGCTCGGAAGCCACAGCCTGGATTTTTTCCGCCGCCGGTTTTCAGCTGCCCCGGCTCTCTTTCGGTGGACGCAAAATCCTGCCTTCTTCGTCATTGCCTTTGGTATGCGATTGGGTGTAGTTTAACAGAGAACGGAGGAAAAGTCAACATCTTTTTCCGTGATATTTGTTGATGTATACAAAAGAAATACAAAGATTGTGGGTTGACATTTTTCGCACGCCGCGCCATAATGAGAAAAGCGCTTCCTACTAAAGCACGGAAAGGGGGAGAGACTATTGCGGCGGATGATCGTGATTGCCGGGCATTACGGCAGCGGGAAGACCGAGCTGGCGGTGAGCCTGGCGCTGGAGCTGGCGAAGGAAGAAACGCGGGCGTATCCCCGGCTGGCTGTGGTCGATCTGGACGTGGCGAACCCTTACTTCCGTTCCCGGGAGCGCAAGGCGCTGCTGGAGGAAAACGGCGTTGCCCTGTACGGCGACGTGTACAACTCCACCGGGGCCACGGCGGAGCTTCCCGCCCTGACCGCCGCCCTGCGCGCGCCGCTGGAGGATGCGGGCTGCCAGACCATCATCGACCTGGGCGGCAACGACGCCGGGGCGCGGGTGCTGCGGCAGTTCGGCAAATACTTTGAGGGCAACGATCATGAGCTGTGGGCTGTGGTGAACTTCCGCCGCTATGAGACCCGGGACGTCGACACCTGCCGGGAGCACGTGGAGGCGATTCAGAATGAATTGCAAATCCCCGTCACAGGTCTTGTGAACAACACCCACCTGCTGCGTGAAACCACGCCGGAGATCATCCGCGAAGGCTACGAAAAGGCGGAAGCCCTCTCCAAAGAAATGAACATTCCCTTATTTTTTACCTGTTATCCCGCGGGCATCGTGGTCCCGGAGGAGATGGCGGACATTGCCCCGCTGCGTCCCCTGGGACTGTATATGCGACCCGCATATCTGGATAAATAAGCCATCTTGTTAAACTTAGGAGGAGAAAGAAATGCGTTCGTTCCAGCTTGTTTTCCGTCCGGAAAGGTGCAAAGGGTGCGAGCTTTGCCGGAACGCCTGCCCCAAGGGCGTGATCGGCATGTCCAGCCAGGTCAACGCCAAGGGGTATCACCCTGCCTGCGCGGTGAACCAGGAAGCGTGTATCGGCTGCCAGAGCTGCGCCTTGATGTGCCCTGACGGGGCCATTGCCATCTATGAGAAGGAGGAGGGCGACCAATGACCACCGATAAAGTGCTCATGAAAGGCAACGAAGCCTTTGCCGAAGCCGCCATTCGCGGCGGCGCGCGGATGTATTTCGGCTATCCCATCACGCCCCAGAGCGAGGTTCCCGAGTATATGAGCCGGGAGCTGCCCAAGCACGGCGGATATTTCGTGCAGGCGGAAAGCGAGCTGGGCGCCATCAACATGTCCTACGGCGCTGGCGCTGCGGGCGGCACGGTGTTTATTTCCTCGTCCTCTCCCGGCATCGCCCTGATGCAGGAGGGCATGAGCTTCCTGTGCTCTGCCGAAGTGCCCCTGCTGGTCATGAACGTCTCTCGCGGCGGCCCCGGCATCGGCGGCATCCAGCCCGGCCAGGCGGACTATTACCAGGTCACCCGCGGCGGCGGCAACGGCGACTACCGGATTCCCGTGTTCGCCCCAAGCTCCATCCAGGAAGCCGTCGACCTGCTCTATGAAGGCACCGAGCTGGCCCAACAGTGGCGCAATCCTATCATGATTTTGGCCGATGGCATGATCGGCCAGATGATGGAGCCCGTGCGCCTGCCGGAGTTTAAGCCTGTTCCCAAGCCTAATGAAATCGCGGGCGTGCGGGACTGGGCCATCACTGGATACAATGACCGGGGCGGCGACAAGAACCGCCGCGTGGTCAAGTCCCTGCGCATGAAGCCCGAGGACCTGGAAAAGCATGTGGAAAAGCTGTTTGAGAAGTACGCCCGGGCCGAAAAGGAACTGTGCCGGTACGAAACCGAAAACCTGAAGGGCGCGGAAGTCGTGCTGGTCGCCTTCGGTACCACCGCCCGCATCTGCCGCGAAGCCTGCGAAGTGTTGGCGGAGCAGGGCGTCAAGGCGGGCCTCATCCGGCCCATCAGCCTGTGGCCCTTCCCCAACAAGGCGTTTGACGAAATCGACTACGGCACCACCAAAGCTGTCGTTTCCGTGGAGCTGTCCATGGGCCAGATGATCACCGATGTGCAATTGGCGCTGAACGGACGTCTGCCCGCGTTCCTGGCCCACCGCACCGGCGGCATGGTGCCCACCTCCCTGGAAGTGGCCGCGCGGGCCAAGGCTGTATTGGAGGGATTGAAATGAAGCCCATTTTTGAATACACCAAGGGCATGACCGACGTGCCCACCCATTACTGCCCCGGCTGCACCCACGGCATCGCCCACCGTATTATCATGGAAGTGCTGGATGAAATGGGCGAGCTTGGCAACACCATCGGCGTGGCCCCCATTGGCTGCTCCGTTACCGCCCATGAATACATGAACGTGGATATGTGCGAGGCCGCCCATGGCCGCGCTCCCGCCGTGGCCAGCGGCATCCGGCGGGTACACCCTGATAAGATTGTGTTCACCTACCAGGGCGACGGCGACCTGGCCTCCATCGGCACCGGCGAAATCGTCCATGCCGCTGTACGCGGGGAAAAGTTCTCCACCTTCTTCATCAACAACGGCATTTACGGCATGACCGGTGGCCAGATGGCCCCCACCACCCTGATCGGCCAGAAGAGCACCACCAGCCAGGACGGCCGCAGTAAGGAACTGAACGGTATGCCCGTGAAAATGAGCGAAATGCTGGGCTCTATCGACGGCGCGGCCTACGTGGAACGCGTGGCGCTGGACAGCCCCGCCCACATCCGCCAGGCGAAAAAGGCTGTGCGCCGGGCCTTTGAGATTCAGAAAAAGGGCCTGGGCTTTACGCTCGTCGAATTCCTCTCCACCTGCCCCACCAACTGGGGCCTGCCCCCGGTGAAAGCGCTGGAATGGGTGCGCAACAACGTGATGGCGTATTATCCCCTGGGCGTCATCAAGGAGCCGAAGGAGGAGGAGCAGGCATGAGTACCTACAAAATGTTTTTCGCCGGTTCCGGCGGCCAGGGCGTGCTGCTGATGGGCCAGATCATCACCTACGCCGCCATGCTCGAAGGCAAGGAAGCCACCTTCCTGCCCTCCTACGGCCCGGAAATGCGCGGCGGCACTGCTAACTGCACCGTAGTTGTCAGCGACAAGCCCGTGTCCTCCCCGCTGATTTACGAAGCGGACATCGCCGTGGTCATGAACCGGCCCTCCATGGACAAGTTTGAGCCCATGGTGAAGGCGGGCGGCTACATGTTCTACAACGAATCCATCATTGACCGCAAGCCCGAGCGAACCGACATCAAGGCTGTGGCCGTCGATCTCGCCGCCCGCTGCGCGAAGCTGGGCAACGATAAGGTGGCCAACATGGCCATGCTGGGCGAGGTCGTGCGCGGCACCGGCGTGGTGCAGGTGGAAACCGTGTTCAAGGTGTTTGAAAAGGTCTTCTCCGGCCGCAAAGCCGCCCTCATCCCGCTGAACAAACAGGCGTTCATGAAAGAATGATTTCAAGCTTTCACATCCACAGCAGGGTTACGCTGGGGCTGTTCGCCCCAGACCCGAACCAGGGGCCTGAGGCCCCTGGACCCGCAATAGCGGAAGTTACATGACTGGTTGGTCATAATTTGTTCCCGCTGTTGCTTAAAAGTTAAAAACAAACTTGTTACGTCATGCTTCTGGCCCGGCGTCTGAAAGACGCCTGCCCGGACGCTTTGCGTCCGGGGAAAGCCAGGGAATAAGCCCAGGGGAAAGCGAGCTTTCCCCTGGGCTTTTCCCGGGCTTTCTTGGGCCAGAAGCCACTAACTTTCCGTAACCCCATATCGACTGGCGAAGGTTGTTTTCTCTACCTATCCAAGTAAATTCGCCTATTGGGATGCAAGGGATGAAATCCCTTGCCGCAGGTCTGGGCGCGCGGAGCGCCCAGCGTTCTCCTTCTGGCGCTCATGTCAGAAGCTTTTTTAATGCAAAATGATTTACGTAAAACTATTGTTGTGATATGATGGGAAAGCGGAAATGATAAAACTGATATCATTTTCGGAGGACTTTTATGCTGGACGAGCGGGTGGAAAAGATCATCGACGCGGCGGAGCGGATGAAACTTGCGGAGTATGTGCGCTATCAATCCAACCGGAGGGCCCGTCTGAGGGACGCTTTCTGGGAAGGCGTGCTCCGCGGCCTTGGATTCATGGTTGGATTCTCCCTGATCGGCGCTTTGCTGGTGTATATCTTGCAAGCGCTTGTGCGGGCGAATATTCCCCTGATCGGGGATTATTTGGCGAAGGTCGTCATGCTGGTGGAAAGCAGGATGCATTAAGGTGATAAAGAAAAAAGCATTATGGATTATTCCTGGCCTGCTGGTGCTGGTGATTGACCGGCTGGTGAAGGCAGTCACGGCGGATAGGATTTACCGCACGCTGATTCCCGGCGTGCTGGCCCTGCATCCCACCCGGAACACCGGCATGGCGCTTGGTCTGTTTCAGGATCATTCATATGCAATTTTAGCGGTTTCTGTGATTCTGGTGCTGCTGGGTATTCGCGTCATCAAACGGTTAAAACCCGCCGAACTGGCTGCCGTTTCCATTTCCATGATCGCGGGCGGCGCGCTGGGCAATATGATCGACCGGATCGCTTACGGGTATGTGATCGACATGTTTGAAGTGCTGTTTATGGATTTTTACATTTTCAATGTGGCGGATGCGGGCGTGGTGATCGGCGCGGTGCTGTGCGGCGTCAGCCTCCTGTTCCGTCCGCAGGATTGGAGAGGACAATGATCCGGGAATACATGGGAAACGGCGAACGCCTGGACGTGCTTTTGTCCTCCGACGGGGAGCTGAGCCGCAGCCGGGCGGCGGCGCTGATCAAAGAGGGCTGCGTGAAGGTGGGGGAAAGGATCGAGACCAAACCCTCCCTGAAAACCGTGACAGGTGTTCCCGTGATCGTGACGCTGCCGGAGGTTAAGCCCGCCAAGGCGGAAGCGCAGGACATCCCTTTGGAAATACTCTATCAGGACGAACATCTTGCCGTGATCGTGAAGCCCTGCGGCATGGTGGTGCATCCCGCCGCGGGCAACGACAACGGCACGCTGGTGAACGCGCTGCTTTACCATCTGGACAGCTTATCCGGCATTGGCGGGGAAATGCGTCCCGGCATCGTGCACCGGCTGGACAAGGACACCAGCGGCCTCATGCTGGTTGCCAAGGACGACGCGACCCACGCCGCGCTGTCCCAGCAATTGTCCGAGCGGCGGATGGAAAAGCATTACCGGGCGATGGTGTACGGCAAAATGAAGGAGCCGGCGGGCGTGATCGAAAAGCCCATCGGACGCAGCAAAACAGACCGCAAGAAAATGGCGGTGGACGAGAACGGACGCTGGGCGAAAACGGAGTGGAGGGTACTGAAAGAGTATTCTGATCGGTCTTTGCTGGACGTTCACATCATCACAGGCCGTACCCACCAGATTCGCGTCCATATGGCCTCCATCGGCCATCCCGTTTTAGGCGATCCGCTGTACGGTCATAAGCGAATGCCCATTGTTGACCGACTCATGCTCCACGCCTTTTCCCTGGAATTTACCCATCCGGCCACGGGGGAGAGGTTGCGGTTTACTGCGCCATGCCCCTTCTGCGCGGAAGAATCGGAGGAATAAATGTATATCAGGAATGGTGATTTGGTGATCCGAAACGCCGAGAGCGCGGACTGCGCTCAGCTCGCTGCATGGTGGAACGACGGAAAGGTGATGGCCCATGCGGGCTTTCCCAATGGGCTTGGTACAACGCCGGAAGAAATCCGAGAAAGCATAAGAACGGACAGCGACGAAACCCGCCGCAGGCTGATCATCGCGTATTCCGATAAGCCCATCGGGGAGATGAGCTATCGTAATGTGGGCGATCATACAGCGGAAATCGGCATTAAAATATGTGAAGCGCCGTATCAGGAAAAGGGCCTGGGCAGAGTGCTGCTCAGTATGCTGATCGGGAAGCTGTTCTCCATGGATTACCGGAAAATCATATTGGATACCAACCTCAAAAATACCCGGGCGCAGCATGTCTACGAGCTGCTGGGCTTTCAGAAGCTCCGGGTCAATATCGACGCCTGGCAGGATCAGGTCGGACAAATGCAGTCGTCTGTGGATTATGAACTGACGCCGGACCGGTTTGTTGATTATACCGCTCTGCGGCAGTAATCCAAAACAAAGAATGAGTCAATAATCCCGCCTCTTCCGCATACCATGAGAGAAAGAGGGGGTGATGGTGTGAGCCTGTCGGAACTGCGCACGAAGGACGTGGTGAATACCCTGGACGGGCGGCGTCTGGGCAAGGTGATGGACATTGAATTCGACGAGCGCGACGGCCATGTGGACGCGCTGGTGGTACCGGGAGAATTCAAGGTGGGGAACATGATCCGGGGTGAAAAATGCGGTGTCGTCATCCCCTGGCAGCGCATCTGCAAGATTGGTGAAAACGTGATCCTGGTGGAACTGGAACCCGGGGATGTGCTGGAAAATTGAAATAATTTTGAAATAATTTTGTAAAATATTATAGACAAATTGAAAAAAAACCGATATAATAATACCGCGAACCAAAAGGCTCCGCGGTATTGCCGTATATAAAGCTTTCTGTTTTTTATCGGCTTTGAATGAAAGAAAACCCGGACTAAAGGAGGATGCGCTGTGAAGTGCCAGTTCTGTAATTGTGCCGACAGCCGCGTGGTGGATTCCCGCCCCACCGACGACGGCAACTCTATCCGCCGCCGCCGCGAATGCATCAGCTGTGGCAGACGGTTCACCACCTATGAAAAAGTTGAGGTGCAGCAGCTGCTGGTGATTAAGAAGGACAATTCCCGCGAATTGTTCGATCCGAAGAAGGTGCGCAGCGGCATCATTGCGGCCTGCCACAAGCGTCCGGTGAGCGCGGCGGAGATCGAAAAGATCGTGAATTCCATCGAGCAGCTGGCTTATAATAATCTGCAGGAGGAAATCACCACCCGCCAGATCGGCGAAATGGTGATGGAATCCCTGCGCAAGCTGGACGAGGTGGCGTATATCCGCTTCGCGTCCGTGTACCGCTCCTTCACCGATATTCCCACCTTCATGCAGGAACTGAAAGCTCTGGTAAGCGATAAAGAAGAAGAGGAAAAGGAGTAAGGCTTTTCCCGATCAGGCTGGCTTTGAAAAATCGAAGCCAGTCTTTTTTCAGATAAGATGACAAATGGAATGAAGATACGGTAGATGAATTCCTGCTTGATCTTGGTCAACAAAACCCATCGGCTGCCGGAAAATGGCTGGACTGCATAGATGATGCGCCCAACAAGGAAGAACTCTTTGCAGAATGCATGCGGTCATGCCTGAATACGGCTTTATCCTCCGTTACCTGCCCGGTAAAGAGATGATCACCGGCTATGCCTATGAGCCTTGGCATCTGCGCTATGTCGGGGCCGAAGCCGCGAGATTCATAAGGAAACAAAAATTCACCCTGGAAAAATACCTGGCGCTATGAACGCGTTCAATTTGCAAACAAAGCTGCCCAAAACCATGATGCGGGATCGGGCAGCTTTTTTAGCGAAACAATCACGCTATACACGCATACTGTTTTCAAATCAATGTGAAAAGTATTCTGTTTTATAATTGGTTGGAAAACTTATGCCTCTTCCATGAAAGCGCGCAGCGTTTCGAGCGCGTGTTTTTCGATGCGTGACACATAACTCCTTGATATCCCCAGCACGGTCGCCGCTTCGTGCTGCGGATGCATGGCGCCGTCGAGCAGGCCGTAGCGCATTTCGATCACCAGCCGCTCCTTCTTCGGCAGCCGCTTCACCGCTTCCAGTACCCGCTGCATGGTGACCCGCCGCACGGCTTCGTCTTCCACGAATCCCGGGTCTGTCCCCAGAATGTCCATAAAGGTGATATCGTTTCCCTCTCCGTCCGTTCCCACGGAACCGGACAGACTTACATCCCCCCGCCGTTTTTTGGACGCTCTGAGCAGCATCAGGATTTCATTTGCTATCCTCTCCCCAAGGCGCGATGGGCTCCCCATCATCGTAATCCACGTCGGCGAAGGCCTGCAGTTCTTCCCCTTCCTCGTCCGGGCCTGTGAGCGCGGGCAGGATATCCGGGTATTCGATTTCCCCATCGTCCACCCCGAACAGGATCACGTGGGCGTTTTCCCCGTCCCAGATCACCCGGCGGACCACCGTTTTCAGGGCGGCACGCCGCTGCTCGATGGGCATATCGTCGATGCCGCGCTTGAACCCCGCCAGCATGTCCCGCAGCAGGTCAAATTCGCTGTCCGTCAGGGCGTGCTGGTTCAGTAGGCTTTCTACTTCCTGAAGCCGGTTTTCCACGGCCTTTTTTTGTTCGCTCAATGCTTCGATGCGTTTGGTAATTAGATTTCGCGTTTCCCTGTCGCTGATTTCAGCCAGGGAATCCAACAGGCCGTTGATCTTTTTCTCTATATCGGTTTGATCCTGCTGCAAAGCCGTTTTCTGCTGTTCGTACTCCGTGCGGTCGCCGGTGAAAAAACTGCGGCTGCGGGCAAGCTGTTCCACAAAGGCGCTTTTGTCCTCGTCCAATTCCTTGATCTTCTCCACGATCATGCTGTCCAGCACGTTGCCATTGACGTTTTTATTATTGCACAGACTTTTCTGGCTGCGCTCCTTCAATTTGCACACGTAGGTAAAAATCGGCCTGCCGTCCGGGGCGGTGCGCTTGGTCAGCTTGGGATACATCCGGTTGCCGCATTTGCAGAACAGAAAGCCGGTGAGCAGGGCTTCATTGCTCCGGGGACGGCGGAAAGCTTTGGATTTGTTCTGGGTCAGCGCTTCCTGCACCTTGATCCAATCTTTTCCGGGGATTAGGCCAGGATGCTGGCCCACCGCCACGATCCATTCGTTGACAGGCAGGAACACGGTGGCCCGGCCTTTTTCCTGATCCGTGCGATTGTAGGCCATGATCCCGCGCACCCCGTCAAACTCTTTTTCATCGGAAAATATTTCCGCGCCATTGTCCGTAAAATATCGGTACATGTCCCCGTCTGCCAGGGCGTACACGGGATTCTGCAAAATGCCCTTGATAGAAAAGCGGGTGTGGTACTTGCCGTTCTTGCTGACGATATGCCGCTGCATGAGCTCTGTTTCCGTCTTGGTCAGGGAATTGGTTTCGCTGAACAGGGCGATAATGGTTTTCACCGTCTCCGCTTCCTCCGGGATGGGTTTCAATTTGCACATCTTCTTGGTTTTTCTGTCCACAGTGACGCTTTTCACGCTTTCCGATTCGTACCCTGTGGGCGTGATCCCCCCCAGCCACCTCCCCGTTTTCGCCAGCTCTCGCATGTTGTCCCGGATGCGTTCGGCAATGGTCTCCCGCTCCAACTGCGAAAACACCGAAGCAATGTACATCATGGCCCGGCCCATGGGCTGGCTGGTGTCGAATTGCTCCCGGATGGACACAAAATCCACCTTGAGCCTGCTCAATTCCTCGATCAGCCCCGTGAAATCGCTGATGTTCCTGCTGATCTGATCCAGCCGGTACACGATCACCGCGCTGTGCTTCTTCCCCTTGACAGCTTCCATCATCTGCCGGAACGCGGGCCGGTTCAGGTTTCCCCCGGAAAACCCCTCGTCCTCATACACCACGGCGCTTTCCGCCGCTTCGTCCCCCATGGTCCGCTTGATGTACTCCCGGCAAAGCTCGATCTGATTCCCGATGCTTTCGCCCTTCCCCGTGAACTTGGATTTCCGGGAATAAATGGCAATCACTTTGGGCTCCGCCGCTTTCTTCTGCTTGTCCTTCATCATACTCACCGCCTGTCGTATATTGTGCGATATATTTACAAAATCATAATAACATAGAGTATTTCATTTGTAAATGGTTTTTTCATTTTTCTCTGATTGAAACGAATTGCGCTTTCGGATATAATGATCTTATTGGAGGTTACATCCCCCGGCAGGCTGAACCCTGATCTGACCAAAGGCAGCTGATCGAAGGCAATTCCCGTGTACGGAATATCGCCATCGGCGCAGCGTTCCTGTACATGCACATTATCGAAAAATGGGGCAGTGGGATTCCTCATGTATTTGAAGATGCCCGTATGTATGGCCTGGGCGATCCCGAAATCAAGGACTTCGGCACGTCCTTTCGGGTCAGCATGCATCGAAAGTCCTTTGAAACCGATCCGTTTGGCGTAGTGATGCCGAAAAATGAGGCTGAGCATCAAAGTTCAGCATCAAATGAGGTTGAACATGATGCTATTGCAGATTGTCATCGAAAACGGGCACCAGGGCCATAATTCCCGGACAGCGAAAGACATAATGGCCGGACAAAAGAAGTCATAATTGCCGGACAGTCATCAGCCCAATCCCCTATAATGGAAGTACCTTTCATCAGGAAAGG